>NZ_MUND01000255.1 GCF_002154375.1 Streptomyces glaucescens
CTTTGCGGACACGGCCTAGGGAGGCGGACCTTCCGCCGTCGGGCGGCTGCGCCGGTCGTGAGTTCGCGCGCGGTTCCCCGCGCCCCTGAGGCGGGTGGACGTGCCTCATGGGGGGCGGGGAACCGCGCGATCGGCGGTCGGCCGGCGGCGCATCCGGTCCGCCCCTACAGGCGGCTCAGTGAAGCCACCGCGAGGAGTGCGTCCTTGATGGCCTCGCGGTCGCCGTCCTGTCCGGCCGCCGCGTCCTTGGGCGCCAGCCGTCCCGCGGCCAGTCTGCAGAACTCCACGCCCTCCAGGGCGACATGGGCCACCTCGTGGTCCGGGGCGGGGGCCGCCGCGGGCGAGTCGAGCGGGATCAGCCACTCGCCTCCGCCGGATCCCTCGATCTCCAGGCGCAGGGTGCGGCCGGGTTCGCCCGCCTCGACGAGGTGGCGGCCTGGCTCCGCGGGCGCCGCCAGGCCGGACCGGCGGCGCTCGGCCAGCGCCCCCGGCAGCAGGCGGGCCGCGAGGTCGATCATGCGGTGCAGGTGTCGCCCGGACGGCGCGTCGTAGGGATAGTCCACGGCGTCCGCGATGTCCTCCGCGTGCACCCAGCACTCGAAGGCCCGGTCGGTCATGGCGTCGTGCAGCGGCAGGGAGAAGTCGGTGTAGGACACCGGCATACGGCCCGCGCCGCCGGTGAAGGCGACGGTCCGCACGATGCCGTGGCTCTGCTCCCGCCAGGGCCCGCGCACGGACCGGGTGGGCGGGAAGCGGGAGGCCCGCCAGTACGCCTCCGTGCGCCCCGCCGGGGTGGGCAGGTCCGGGCCGAGGCCGGCCAACGGGTCGTCGAGTCCGAGGGCGAGCGCCACCAGCCCGTCGACCGCGAGGAGATGGGCGATGACCCCGGCGACGGTCGTCCGCCGGCTCGCCGGTTCCTTGCCGTCGTACCAGCGCAGCCGCACCGGCGCATGCCACTCCGCGTCCCCGAAGTCCTGGAGCAGCGCGTCGAGCCGCGCGGTCTCCGCGTCGTAGGCTCCCGCCCACTCGGGGACCGGGATGCGCGGCGGGCGGCGGTCCAGGCAGCTCTCCACGGACGGGTCCAGGTCGAGGGAGTCGGGCCGTTGCAGCAGCCCGACGGCCTCGCGCAGCCGCCGTGCCTCGTCGGCGCAGCTCCCGCAGCTGCCGAGGTGGTCCTCGACGGCCGCCGTCTCCTCCGGGGAGCAGGCGGCCAGCGCCCAGGCACCCAGCAGGGATTTCAGGACGGGGTGGGGCAGTTCGGGCGGTGTCATGGCCGCGCGCAGTTCGTCGAGGGCGGGCAGGGACAGGTCGCCGTTCTCCACGGAGACGCGGGGCGGCGGTATGCGGGGCGCGTGGCCGTCGTCTCCCCGCTGGTCGTCGGAGCGGCTCGGCTCGGTCACGCCGCACCCCCGTACCCGGGAGGAGCGCCGGGGGCGCCGGTGTCGTGGGCGGTGGACAGCAGCTGGAGGCCGAGGCGCAGCCGGCGGCGGGCCTCGTCCTCGGTGACGCCGAGGTCGGCCGCGGTCTGGCGGTAGTCACGGCGCTGGAAGTAGGCGCGTTCCAGCGCGGCGCGCAGCGGGGCCGGCATGGCCTGGACGATGTAGTCGGCGCGGGCGGCGACGGCGGCGTGCCGGACCTTGCGTTCCAGTTCCTCGGAGGTGCCGTGGCCGTCGGCCAGCGCGGCGGTCTCGGTGGCGCGCAGGCGCTGTACGGCGAGGCGGTGGGTCAGGCCCGCCACCCAGGAGCGCAGGGGTCCCTGTTTCGGGTCGTAGGTGCCGGGGTGTTCCCAGATGTGGGCGAAGACCTCGCGGGTGACCCCGTCGGCCGCGCGTCGGTCGCCGAGGACGCGGTGGGCGAGGCCGTGGACGAGGGTGGCGAAACGGTCGTACAGCTCGCCGAGGGCGGCTGCCTCGCCTCGGATGAGCCGCTGCTGCATCGTGCGGTCCCAGCGGGGTGGTGCGTCCTTCTTCGCCACAGGGCCCCCTCCCCTCGCGTCGGCGCCGGGTCCGGTCCTGACTCCAGCGTGCGTCCACCGTCGTCCCGAATGTAGTCGGCACGTCTGACAGCGCACGCCCCTTTGTGGCAAAGCGCGCCCTGACGGGCCGCAGGTGATAACGGACCTCCTTTTCTGGTGCGTACCCGACCCTTCAGTGCTCAGGCATATTTGAGTTCTGATCGAACAGGATCGAAGTTGACTGGAACAAGCCCTTTCCGATCGGTTTTCGTTTCCGGCCCGGCGTTTCAGGGAACGGCCGCTGGGCAGCCACGCTCAAAGAAGCGTAGGGACTGCTTCCGTTTCCGGGTGGTGGTTCCGGGAAGCTCCGGCGAACGAAGGGCATGGTGGTGGCGTTCAATGTGACGGGTGACGAGCGGGGCGAGTGGGCCGTGCTCCATGTGTCGGGCGAGCTGGACCTGGTGACGTCGCCGGTGCTGCGTCAGCGGGTGCACGACGTGGTGGCCGAGGGCCGCCACAGTCTCGTCCTGGACCTCTCCGAGGTCTTCTTCTGCGACTCCAGCGGCGTCGGCGTGCTCATCGCCACCCGCCGGCTGCTGCGCTCCTGCCAGGGCCGGCTGCGGCTGATACTCCCCGCGGAAGGCGTGGAGGGGGGCACCTCCCGCGCGAGCGCAGCCGAGCGTGGGGCAGGCGCACACGTCAACCGCGTGCTGGGTGCCCTGGGCGTGCGCCGCCTGTTCGACGTCCACCCCGACCTCGCCTCGGCCGTCTCGGAGGAGGCCCGCCCGCTGTCGGCGTGAGCGCTTCGCCACACCGTTGTCCCGAAATTCCCCCGGTCTTGGCACAACCGTCGTTTTCCCGCTCCCGGAGCGGCCGTCGCGTCGTACGCTCCGTGCGAGACGCACCTCCACGTGATGTAAGGCGGCCCGAGAAGACATGGTCAGCAGCGAGTACGAGCGCAGGATCGCGGCCAGGTTCGCCACCTTCGACCAGGACGGCAACGGCTCCATCGACCGCGAGGACTTCAACCGGGCGGCCAAGGCGCTGCTCGCGGAGTTCGGTACGGCCGCCCGGTCCGACAAGGGCCAGGCGCTGTACGGCGGCGCGGAAGCGTTCTGGCAGGGCATGGCGGGTATCGCGGACCGGGACGGTGATCAGCGCATCACCCGCGACGAGTTCGTGGGCGGGGCCGTGAAGCGGCTGCGGGACAACCCGGAGCGGTTCGCGGAGATCGCCCGCCCCTTCCTGCACGCAGCCCTCGCCGTCGCCGACACGGACGGGGACGGCGAGGCGACCGTCGAGGACACCGCGCGGGCGCTGGCCGCGCTCGGCGCGCCCGAGGACGCCGCCCGCACGGCCGCCGCCGCACTGGACGCCGACGGGGACGGCAAGGTCGTCGAGGCGGACGTCGTGCCCGCCTTCGCGCGCTACTTCACCGTCTCCGAATAACACGCGCACCTGCTGTCCGAGCACCTCGCCCGACTCTCCCCGCGCGGGAGGACCTCCTGCACCCCAGCCGCTCCGGCGGTTCGGGGCCGGAGCGGCCTCCCGCGCGGAGCCGTGCCCTCACCGCCCGCAGGGCCGGCGAGGCGCGCGACGAACTCACGGTCCGCGGGCCGCGATCCCCGGCGCCGGACGCTGAACCGCGCGGCCTGACACGGCAGTTGCGGGCCCGGCGGGCGGGAGGCGGCACACAGCGTGAAGGGCCGCTCACGCCCCGGCCTGCCGTCGTGGGCGGGCGGGATCGGCGCTGGGCTGCGGTGTCGTGGGAACCGTGTCGGACGGCAGGGTTCCATGTCGGTCGATGTCACGGATCGTGGCATGCCGGTGTTACTCAGCGTCGATCTCGGGGCAGGGGCCGCGCGGAACTCGTCACGTCCCGAAGCGCCGGTCCCCCTCCGGTACCTTGTGGGAGGCGCGCCGCATTCCGGCTGTTCGACTCCCCGCGACGAAGGTCGCACAGTATGCCGCACGGGTACTCCTTCGCGCGGGAATATGCCCGAAGCGCTTGTTGGGGTGACGGTGTGTCAACGAAGCTGTGCTGCAAGGGATTCACGTTCCGTGACCCTTGCTCTGGCCGTTGTTCTGGTCATGCGGAAAATGGCTACGATCGTGGCCCTCATGGGGCGCGAGCCTCGGTGTCCATCGGTTCGGATGGTGTGAGCGGTGCAGGTGCTTCAAGTGCAACTGGAGATCCGGCCCGACCCCGCTGAAGTGGGGCGGGCCCGGAGGTGGGCACGCGCGCGGCTCGCCGGGTCCGCGATAGCGGCCGACGAACCGCTCGCCGAGACGCTCGTCCTGATCGTCTCCGAACTGGTCACCAACGCCGTGGTGCACACCGGCTGCCCGGCCGTGCTGCGACTGTGCCTGCCCCAGACCCCCGCCCCCGAGAAGGCGACGGTCCGCCTGGAGGTCGCCGACGGCAGCACCCGGGCGCCGGTGCCGCGCTGGGCCGAGTGCGAAGAGACCGGCGGCCGGGGCCTCGCGCTCGTCGACGGGCTCGCCGACCGCTGGGGGTGGAGTCCGGAGGGCGCCGGCAAGCGCATCTGGTGCGAACTCGACCGCCGTGACGCACCGGATGGAGCGGCCGCGGTCTGTCCGGACGGCGGCGCCCTGGCGTACGAGGGGCTGGCCTACGAAGCCGTGTGACGTCGCGCGGGGCACGGGGGCACGGCCTGCCGGCGGATCGTGCCCGCGAGGTGGGGGGTGCGCCGGACGTGCTTCCGTGCGCGCCTCATCACACCGGGCTCAAGTGACGAATCACCGATTGGGTGTTGACGTCCCGTGTCCGTTTGATCACGCTTGTGGTCAGCGATTCGCCGCGAGGGGACGGCGAGGGCTTCCGTGACGGAAGCCCTCGGCGAGTGTGGGTCGTGAACCGGCGTCGGTTCCCTCAAGGCCACGGGGGACCGGGGGGTGGACACGCCGGGGCCGGATGGCGGCGCGCGGTGCCGTGCTCGGGGCGGGCGCTCTCGCGCCGCCACCCGGACTTTCCCGAGGGCCGACCGGAGGACCCCGATTCTCCACAGGCTGTGGACAACTTTTCCGGACTCCGGCCGGGTGCTCGCGGCGAGGTCCGGTCCGACCGGATATGTACGGCCGTGCATCAGATCGTCCGGGGTCCGCAACCGCACCGCGCAGCACGGTTGTTGACGGCCGTTGTCCACAGGGAGGGGAAAAGCGCTGGGGTGTTGACGGTGCCACCGCCTACCGTCACCCGCATGACCTATCGCGAACTGGCCACCCGGCCGGTACTGACCTGGTCGCTCGTCGCCGTCGGCGCCCGCATGCCGGTGGCCATGGCCCCGCTGGCCGTGGTGTTCCTCGTGCGGGAACGGCCCGGCGGCTATTCACTCGGAGCGCTGCTCGCGGCGGCGTACGTGCTCGGTGAGATCGTCGGGGCGCCGGTGCTCGGCATGCGGGTGCGGCCCGAGACGGCACGGCGGCAGATGGCGGCGGGACTCGCCGTCGGGGCCGCCGGATTCGCCGGGCTCGGGATGCTGCCGGAAGCGCCCGCGGTGGTGCTGGCGGGGTGCGCCTTCCTCGCCGGAGCCGCGCCCGCCGCCTCGGCCGGAGGACTGCGCTCCCTGCTCACCGGACGGCTGGTGCCGAAACACGCCGTCACCCAGGCGCTGTCCGTCGAATCGATGCTGATGTCCGGGATATGGGCGCTCTCCCCGGCCGCGGTCACCGGACTGGCCCTCGGCGTCGCGCCCCGGGTGCCGCTGCTGCTCGCGGCCGCGCTGGTGCTCGCCGCCGCCGGCGGACTGTGGCTGCTGCCCGAGGGCTGGGACGTCGAGGAGGCCGCCGCCGAGGGCCGGTCGATGCTGCGGCTGCTCGCCGGTGCCTGGCCTGTGTACGTCACGGGCGCGGCCAGCATCGCCCTGCTCGCCCTCGCCGAACTCCTGCTGCCCGCCCTGCTGGAGCATCGGGGGATCGGCGTCGGCTGGGCAGGTCCGCTGCTCAGCGGATTCGCCCTCGGGTCCGCCGTGGGCGCGTTCCTGTACGGGATGCGGTCCTGGCCGGGACGGCTGCGCACCCGCAGCGTGGTGCTGATGCTCGGGGTGTCGGGATGCGCGACGCTGGTCGCCCTGGTACCCGGCATCGCCGGGATCACGATCGCGCTGACCGCCGCGGGCATCCTCCAGGCGGGCGCGGTCATCACCCGGAACCTGGCCCTCCAGCGGGCCCTTCCGCCGAGTGCGCTGGCCGCGGGCTACTCGGTCATGTACGCAGCGGCCAGCGCCGGTTACGCCGTGACCGGCTCGGCGGCCGGCGCCCTGCTCGAGGTGACGACTCCGGACCGGGCGATCCTGGCCGGGGTCGGCCTCACGCTGGTGCTGGTGGCGGTGGGCGCCTGGGGGGAGGGCCGGCTGGACCGGCGGGCTGTCGTGG
>NZ_MUND01000256.1 GCF_002154375.1 Streptomyces glaucescens
CGGCACCGCCGGACTGCTCACCGTCGCCGCCCTCGGCATCGCCCTGCTGCTCCTCCTCATCATCAAGGCACGGCTCCAGCCGTTCGTCGCCCTGCTCGCCGTCTCCATAGCCGTCGGCCTCATGGCCGGCCTGTCCGTCACCGAACTCTTCGGCACCGTCCAGCGCTCGGACGCCGTCTCCACCATCGAGTCCGGCATGGGCGGCATCCTCGGTCACGTCGCCATCATCATCGGCCTGGGCACCATGCTCGGCGCGATCCTCGAAGTCAGCGGCGGCGCCGAGGTGCTGGCCTCCCGGCTGCTGAACCTCTTCGGGGAGAAGCGCGCCCCGCTCGCCATGGGCCTGACCGGCCTCATCTTCGGCATCCCGGTCTTCTTCGACGTCGGCATCTTCGTCCTCGCGCCGATCGTCTACGCGGCCGCCAAGAGAAGCGGCAAGTCGATCCTGCTCTACTGCCTGCCGTTGCTCGCGGGCCTGTCCATGACCCACGCCTTCCTGCCCCCGCACCCCGGCCCCGTGGCCGCCGCGGGCCTGCTCCACGTGGACCTCGGCTGGGTCATCCTCATGGGCGTCGTCTGCGGCATCCCGGCGGTGCTGGCCGCCTGGGCGTACTCCGCGTGGATCGGCCGCCGCATCTTCGTGCCCGTCCCGCAGGACATGGTGGAGGCCGCGGAGGAGGCCAGGCGCGCCGTACTGGACGAGCGGCGCGCCCCGCGCGAACAGCCCGTCGCGCTCGGCACCGTCCTCGCCATCATCGGTACGCCGCTGGTCCTGATCCTCGCCGCCACGTTCTCCTCGATCGCGCTGGAGCCCTCCACCCCGCGCTCGGTCATCGAGTTCTTCGGCCACCCCTTCGTGGCCCTCACCCTGGCCCTGCTCCTCGCCTACTACGTCCTCGGCGTCCGCCGCGGCTGGTCCCGCAAGTCCCTGGAGACGGTGTCGACGTCCTCGCTGAAGCCGGTCGGCAACATCCTGCTCGTGGTCGGCGCGGGCGGGGTCTTCGGCGCCGTCCTCAAGGCCAGCGGCGTCGCCCAGGCCCTGTCGGACACCTTCAACGACGTGGGCCTGCCGGTGCTCGTGCTCTCCTACCTGATCTCCCTGGTGCTGCGGGTCGCCCAGGGCTCGGCCACCGTCGCCATCGTGACCACGGCCGGCATCGTCGCCCCACTGCTCGCCGAGGGCGACCACTCCCAGGCCTTCGTCGCCCTGGTCATCATGGCCATATCCGCGGGCTCCATCTTCGCCTCGCACGTCAACGACGGCGGTTTCTGGATCGTCGCCAAGTACTTCGGGATCAGCGAGCGGGACACCCTGAAGACCTGGACCGTACTGGAGTCGGTGCTGTCGCTGGCCGGGTTCGCGGTGGCGGCGGTGCTCAGCGTGTTCGTCCAGGGAGTGTGACGACACCCCCTAGGTACGGGCGTGCGGGAGAGGCTGGCTGTTGCCCGCACAGCTCCGTCGTCCATACTTCCGGCGTGGAGCAGCGCATAGGACCCAGCATTCAGCCCCTGCAAGGCGCCGCGGCCGACCCGGCGTTCGTCCCCGGCATCACGGGCCCGCGCCCTGACGAGCCGGAAGAGTCGGCGCCGGCGCCCGAGTCGGAGCCGGAGAAGGCCGTGGCCGAGGAGGAGACGGCCGTGGCCGTGGCGGAGACCCCGGAGGAGGCGGTCGCCGAGGCGGAGGAACTCCCCGTCGACGGCCCCGTCTTCGAGGCCGCCGACCGGCGCGCCCGGATCGTCGCCGACGCGCGCGGCGTCCGCCTCAGTCTCGACGAGGAGGCGTGCGAGTTCCGCTGGGACGAGATCGGCGCCGTGGAGACCGCGACGGCCCGCTTCGGCAGGCGGTTCACCGTCACGGTGCACACCCCTGACCGGCGCTGGTACCCGATCGAGATCGAGGCGCCGGCCAGGGCGCGCTTCAAGGAGTGGGAGTCACAGCTGGACGCGGTGCTGGACGCCTACTTCGAGGACGGCGAGAGCGCGGGCGAGGACGCCTAGCAGTACTGGGCTTCCTTGCCGATCGACCGGTACATGCAGTCCGCGTTCTCCAGCAGTTGCAGGACCGCGTCCCGGTTGCGTGAGGTCTCCCGCTCGATCACCTCGTCGGGCGGGTAGAACCCGCCCCCGGAACTGGACCTCGGGTACATCTCGAAGGTGTATCCGAAGATCTTGTGCACACCCCAGAGGTAGTCGTCGATCGACCCGTCGGTGATGTACAGGTCGCTGGACTGCTCCGGGGTGTAGCCGTTGCTGGCGGCCATCTTCTGCCCGACGGCCGCGAACGCGTTGCGGTCGTCGGCGGTCATGCCGGTGGTGGTGTCGGAGTAGGTGTAGCCGAACGGCCACAGCACCAGCTCGCTGTAGGTGTGGAAGTCGATTCCCGCCGTGATCTGCTGCTTCCCGCCGACGACCCGGCTGCGCACGAAGTCGGAGACGACCTTGACCTCCTTCGCGGACTCCGGCGCCGAGCCCCGGTAGGTCTCGGAGGAGGTGGACCCGGAGGAGCCGCCGCAGCAGCCCCAGCGGTAGTTCCAGTTGCGGTTGAGGTCCGTGCCGACGTACGACGAGCCCGAGTTGGGCTGCCGGTTCTTGCGCCAGGAGCGGTAGGAACCGGACGCGATGTCGTACTCGCCGCCGTCCGGGTTGAGGTCCGGGATGATCCATGTCTCGCGGTTGTTCACCACGTTGGTGACCCGGGAGTCGGTGCCGTAGTCCGAGGTCAGCTCGCGCAGCAGGTAGAGCGCCATCTCGACGGTCAGGTGCTCGCGGGCGTGCTGGTGGTGGGTGAACAGCACCTCCGGCTCGGACTCGTCCGCGGAGACGTTGTCGCTGATCTTGATCGCGACGATGTTGCGGCCCTGGTACGAGGTGCCGATCGTGCGCTGGCTCGCGATGGACGGGTTGGCCGCGACGATCGAGTTGATCTCGGCCGTCATCTCCGCGTAGTTGTGGTAGCGCGAGTCGGCCGACGGGAAGTCGTAGAGCCGGACGTCGTCCGCCGCGCCCGACCGGTCGGGCGCGGCGTTCAGCGCGGTGACGTCGTAGCCGAGCGCGCGCAGCGTGCGGATCTGGTCGGCGCGGCCGGAGACGACCACGCCGTGCCCGTGGACCTCGTCCACGGAGACACCGGCCCGTTGGAGGGCGGTGCGGTCCTTCGCCGTCGAGTGCAGATGGACCTCGTACTGGCGGATGTCGTCCGCCGAGGCGGCCGGTTTGGCCGCGCTGTCGGCGGTGGCGTCGGTGGCCGTCGCCGATATCGGGGCCGCGAGGGCGAGGGCCAGCAGGGCGGCGAACGCGGCGGTGCGTCTGCCGCCGCGGGCGCCTCGGCCACCGGTGTCCCGGCTGCTGCGGGCGCCTTGGCCGCGGATGCGAAGTCGCATGAAGTCTCCTTGGATCTCCAGGGATTCCGGGGTCTCCGGAAGGGGGGAGTGGAGCTGTGGGGGTGGTTCTCCGGTGCGACGTACGGCGTGCTGGACGTACTGGTGCGGGTGTGGCGCTCATGGTTGAGCCGATGGCATGAGCAGGTCAATAGTGCGTCCGGGGGGGATGGCCTGAACCAGGCGGAAAACGGCCGCGCAGTGTACGCGCGGCGGCCCCCACCGGTGCCCGCACCGGCAAAGTGCACCCACGGGTGTGAGCGACAGGTGCATATATGTGGCAGCCAAGGGAGAGTGAAGGTCTGCTTCACCGGGAGCCACGGGACCGCCGACTCCCCGCTCACACCCAGAGGACAGGCTGATCATGGGCGGATCAGCGCCACGACCGGACTGTCACCTGCCGGTCGAGACGACCAGCTTCGTCGACCGGCGGGACGAACAGGCCGAAGGCCGCGAACTGCTGGCCCACGCCCGGCTGGTCACCCTGACCGGACCCGGCGGCGTCGGCAAGACACGTCTCGCCGCCCGGATCGCGGCCCGCGTCGCCCGCGCCTTCCCCGACGGCGTGCGCTTCCTCCACCTCTCCGGACTCCACGACCCCGCCCTCGTCCCGCTCGCCGCCGCCGACGCCCTCGGCCTGCACGACCACTCCGCCCAGCCCCCGCTCGACGCCCTCGCGGAACAGGTACGCGACCGGCGCCTGCTGCTCGTCGTCGACAACTGCGAACACCTGCTGCCCGCCTGCGCCGACCTCGCCGCCGCCCTGCTGCGCGGCACCACCGGCGTACGCCTCCTCGCCACCAGCCGGCACCGCCTCGGCCTCACCGAGGAACACCTCATGGACGTACGCCCGCTGCCCGTCCCCGACCCCGACGGCGACCTCTCCGCCGCCGACGTCGGCCCCGCGCTCACCCTCTTCGCCGACCGCGCCGCCGCCGTCGACCCCGGCTTCCGCCTCACCCCCGCCAACCGGGCCGCCGTCGCCCGCCTCTGCCGGCGCCTCGACGGACTGCCCCTCGCCATCGAACTC
>NZ_MUND01000257.1 GCF_002154375.1 Streptomyces glaucescens
CCCCTGCCCCCCTCACCGCCGCCTCGTCCCGGCGGGCTCAGCCCACGGGCAGGCCCGCGTAGTTGGCGGCGAGTTCGGCCGCCGCGTGCGGGGAGGTGGCGACGCGGTCCAGCTGGGAGAGCTGGAGGCGGGTGTCGAAGGGGGACTGCGCCGGGTCGGTGTGGAGCGTGGTGGTCATGAACCACGAGAAGTGCTCCGCGCGCCAGACCCGGCGCAGGCACGTGCCGGAGTAGGCGTCGAGGAGGTCGGTGGCGCCGGTGGCCGCCAGGTGGCCGAAGGCGCGGGCCAGGACGGTCACGTCGGCCGCCGCCAGGTTGAGTCCCTTGGCGCCGGTGGGCGGCACGATGTGCGCGGCGTCCCCGGCGAGCAGCACCCGGCCGTAGCGCATGGGCTCGGTCACCGAGCTGCGCATGGGCAGCACCGACCGCGCGGTGATCGGTCCGCGGTTCAGCGGGCGGGTGCCCGCGGCGGCCAGGCGCGCGTCCAGCTCGTCCCAGATCCGCTCGTCGGACCAGCCGTCCGGGTCGGTGCCGTTCGGCACCTGGAGGTAGAGGCGGCTGACCTGCGGGGAGCGCATGCTGGCGAGGGCGAACCCGCGGTCGGAGTGGGCGTAGATCAGCTCGTCGTAGGCGGGCGGGGCGTCGGCGAGGATGCCGAACCAGGAGTACGGGTAGACGCGTTCGTACGTGCTGAGGGTGCCCTCGGGGGCGGCGCGGCGGGTCACTCCGTGGTAGCCGTCGCAGCCGACGACCCAGTCGCAGGTGAGGGTGTGCTCGCGGCCCGCGTGGGTGTAGCGGATGACCGGGGTGTCGGTGTCGGCACCCTCGACGGCGTGTGCCTGGGCCTCGAAGAGCAGCGGCGGGCCCTCCTGGAGCTGGAGGGCGATGAGGTCCTTGACCACCTCGGTCTGGGCGTAGACCCAGACCCGGCGGCCGCCGGTGAGGGACGGGAAGTCGACGCGGTGGGCGCGTCCGGCGAAACGCAGTTCGATGCCGTCGTGGGGCAGGCCCTCGCGCTGGAGACGGTCCGCGGCGCCCGCCTCGCGCAGGGCGTCCACGGTGCCCTGCTCCAGGATTCCGGCGCGCTGGCGCTGCTCCACGTAGGCGCGGTCCCGGCTCTCCAGGACGACGCAGTCGATGCCCTGCCGGTGCAGCTGCCGGGCGAGCAGCAGGCCCGCGGGTCCGGCGCCGACGATGCCCACTCGGGTGCGGCTCGGGTACGCCATGGCGCAGCCCCTTTCCTGTCTCCGATGTCCACGGCTGGACTCTGTTCGCCAAGTGAAGTATTCTTCACTCTTACCGGGCGGCAGTCTCTTCGCCCGTGCGCCGGGTGTCAACACCCCCGCTCGCCCGCGCGAGGCCCGGCGAGGAGTCAGCGTTGACCCGGCCCCCACCCGTCGAGCACGGAGCGCCCCATGTCCCCGACCCACGCCCGGACGGCACAGCCCGCCGAGACGGTGCCCGCGGAGGCCGTCGCGCCGCTGATGCGCGGCCTGACCGTGCTGCGCCGGCTCACCGACGCCGACGGGGTACTCACCCTCGCCGACCTGGAGCGGGCCACCGGCCTCGCCCGCTCCACCCTGGACCGGGTCGTCGGCACCCTGGCCCGCATGGGGTACGTCCGCCCGGACGGCCGCACGGTCCTCCTCGCGCCGGGCCTGATGGAACTGGGCAACGCCTACCTGGCCGCGCTGCGGCTGCCCGCCCTGCTCGGACCGGCCGCGCACGCGCTCGCCGACGAGCTGGACGAGTCGGTGTCCCTCGCGGTGCCCGACGGCGACGGCATCCGGTTCATCCACCAGACCACCCGGCGCCGCACCATGTCCGTCAGCTTCCGCATCGGCGATCTGCTGCCCGCCGAACGCACCGCCCCCGGTGCGCTGTTCGCCGCCCGCTGGGACGCGGACGACTGGGCGCGCTGGCGGGAGCGGCGGGCCGCCGACCCGGCGGAGGAAGGCTTCCCGGCGCTGCCGCCGCACCGGCCGGCCGGACGCCCCTCGGACGCGGAGTTCGACACGGCCGTACGGCTCGCGGCCGAACGGGGATGGGCGCTGGACGACCAGCTCGTCGAGCCCGGGCTGATCGCCCTGGCCGTGCCCGTGCACGCCCCGGACGGCGGTCCCGTCTGCGCCGTGAGCGTGGTCAGCCACACCAGCCGGCACAGCCCCGGATCACTCCGCGAGCGACTGCTGCCCCGGCTGCGGGCCACCGTCGAGGCGATGGAGCGCGACCTGGCGCGAACCCCGGCGGACGGTGAACGGCCGCCCGGGCCGTCGGGTCTCGCCGCCTGGACCGGCGCCTCCAAGCAGGAACTGGGCCGCACCTTCAACGAGTCGCTGGCGCGCGGGCTGACCGTGCTGACCGCCTTCGGCGAGGGCCGCGGAGCACTCACGCTCACCGCCGTCGCCGAGGCCACCGGGCTGGCCCGCGCCACCGCCCGCCGCGCCCTGATCACCTTCGAGCACCTCGGCTACGTCGTCCAGGACGGCCGCCTCTTCCGTCTCACCCCGCGCGTGCTGGGACTGGGGTTCCCGCCCCTGTCGCGGGCCACGCTGCCGCGTATCGCCGCACCGCACCTCGCCGCCCTCACCGAACGGCTGCACGACTCCTCGTCGCTGGCGGTGCTCGACGGCGACGACGTGCGCTACACGGCCCGCGCGGCGGCCCGGCGGATCATGACCGCCGACATCACCGTCGGCACCCGCTTCCCGGCGTACGCCACCTCGATGGGCCGGGTGCTGCTGGCCGGGCTGCCGGCCGCCGAGCGCGCCCGCCGCCTCGCCCGCACCAATCTCGCCCCGCTCACCCCGCACACCGTCACCGACCCCGCCGACCTGGCCGTCCTCCTCGAACGGGCCCGGCAGGACGGGTACGCCCTGGTCGACGAGGAGCTGGAGGTCGGCCTGAGGTCGATCGCGGTGCCGGTACGGGACCGCTCCGGCACCGTCGTGGCGGCCGTCAACGTGGCCATGCACGCCAGCCACCGCACCCGCGAGGAGTGCGTGGCCCGGGTACTCCCCGAACTGCGCGCCGAGGCCGCCCGCATCGAGGCGGACCTCCACATCGCGGGGCGCTTCACACAGGTGCCGGTGGTCTGAGGGGCGCGCCGGGGCGGGGTCCGGACGGCCGTCGGCCCCGCACCCGGTGCCGCCCTCACGCTTTCGCCGTGACCGTGGCCGAGCCCTGTGGACGGGGGCCGGAGAGGCGGCGGGCCAGGGGGACCAGGGCGATGGCCATCGCGCCGACCGCGCCGGTCAGGGCGAAGGCGGTGAAGCCCCAGGTCTCGTTGCCGTTCTGGGCGAGGACGCCGATCAGCCACGGGCCGACGATGGCGCCGGTGCGGCCGACGCCGGTGACCCAGCCGAGCCCGGCGGCGCGCTCGCTGTCGCGGTAGACGGTGCCCGTGGCGGCGTACACCATGACCTGCGCGCTGAACAGCCAGACGCCGGTGACGGCCACCACCAGGTAGGTGACGCCGAGCGGCAGCTGGTTGCGCAGGAGCAGGGCGCCGGCGGCGGTGAGCAGGAACCAGATCGCCGAGACCCGGACGGCGCCGAAGCGGTCGGCGGTGCGGCCGGCGATCAGCATGCCCACGATGCCGCCCGCGTTGATCACCATCAGGAAGGACACCGAGGAGTCGAGGCCGTAGCCGGAGGAGCGCATCATCTGCGGCAGCCAGGTGGAGACGCCGTAGACCAGCAGCAGACCGCAGAAGGACGCCAGCCAGAGCAACGGGGTGGCCCAGCGCGACTCCGGGCGGAACAGCGCGCGGATCGCGGCGAGCCGCCCCTTCGCACCGGCGGCGGGCGCGACGACCGGGGCGGGGCGGGGCAGGCCGTAGCGGTCGGCGACGGCGTACGCCTCGTCGCGGCGGCCACGGGCCAGCAGGACGCCCGGCGACTCGGGCAGCAGCTTCAGCAGCAGCGGGACGGCGATGACGGCCGGGAGCACGCCCGCCCAGAACACCCAGCGCCACCCGGCGGCGGGCGCGAGGGTCATGCCGAGGCCGGTCGCGGCCATGCCGCCGGCGTGGTACGAGGTCATCAGCAGTCCGGTGGTCAGGGCGGCCCGGCGCGGCGGGGCGAACTCCAGCACCATCGCCAGGCAGAGCGGCATCAGCCCGCCGAGGCCGAGCCCGGCGACGAACCGCCCGGCGCCGAACAGCCCGGCACTGCCGGCGGCGGCGCACAGGCCGGAGCCGAGGGAGAAGAGGACGACGCTGGCGACGAGCATGGGGCGGCGGCCCAGCCAGTCGGTGACGTTCCCGGCGAGCAGCGCGCCGATGAGCATGCCGAAGGTGGTCCAGCTGCCGATGGTGCCGGCCTCGGCGGCGGTCATGCCGAGGCCGGCGTCGTCGAGCATGTACGGCATCACGGCGCCGTAGATGTTGACGTCCATGCCGTCGAAGAAGACGGCGAGCCAGCACAGCGCGAGGACGGGGAAGACGGAGCGGAATGAGGTCATGTCTGTCCCTGGAGGTACGGGAGAGCGGAAGCGGGCGCACCCAGCCCCTGTCACAGCACGTTCGCATGGTGAAACTTGCTTCACTGGCTGGGCTGGGTGAGTTTCGCCGCCCGCGGACCCGACGTCAATGCCTCGCGCACGCCATTGACAGCCCGCCCCCGAACGCGCAGACTCGCCCCAGGAGATACGGTGAATGACTTTTCACCAGACGAACAGGCGGACAGCGCGAGTGCGCACCGCATGACCGTCACCGTGATGTCCTGACCGGCGGCGAGGAGGATCCCCGCCGCGGGAGCCGAGGACGTCCCGCTGCCGCGCCGAAGGGCCGGCTCCCCGCCCGGCGCCGCTGAAGCGCCCGAGCGCCGCCTCGGCGCCGCAGCCCCGGTTCAGCGCCCGGCGCCCCTTCAGTGCCGTAGTACGACCGGCTCGGCCGCGTCCGGTTCCCGCTCCGCCGGCAGCATCAGCTCCTCGTAGCGCCCGAGGGCCAGCACCGTGCCGAGCAGCACGAACGGGAGGAGCACAGCGAAGACCGCCATGGCCTGTCCTTCCGCAGAGGTGTGCGCGGGGGGCCTCGGCCGGGTCTCCGGCGATCCGGCGCGCAAACCCGGTGTCGGTCCCCTCGCCTCGGGTACGCGGTGCCCACCCCCGAAGATGTGGAGGGAGACATGCAGCGAGGCAGTGACCGGCTGAGCGTGCACCGGGACGACGAGATGAAGCACCAACTGCAGGGCATGCTGCGGTCGGGCCATTCGACCCGTACCGAGGAGTGGCACGATCCCGAGCCCTCCGCCGACGACGACCCGCGCGTGGCGGGCGGGCCGGCTCTGGGCACCCTCGAGGAGACCCGGCTGGAGCTGGCCCGGGTCCTCGGCCGCAAGCCCTTCCCGGCCGGACCCGGCGAGCTGATCGCCGAGTTGCGCCGGCACAACGCGTCCGACGTGCTGATCGAGCCGCTGACCCGGCTGCCGCGCGGGGCCCGCTACGGCAACGTGCAGGAACTGGCCGTGGCGCTGACCCGCCGGGAAGAGGCGCCGTGATGGCCGACTACGTGAGGGAGGTGATGACCCCCGGCGTGGTGGCCGTCCGCCCCGACGCCTCGCTGGTCGAGGCCGCGCAGCTGATGCGCAGCCAGAACATCGGCGACGTGGTGGTGGCGGACGGGCAGGACGTGGTGGGCGTGCTCACCGACCGGGACATCACCGTGCGGGCCGTCGCCGAGGGCCGCGACCCGCTCACCGTGAGCGCCGGGCAGGTGTGCACCCCGCATCCGGCCGTGGTGGCCCCGGACGACCCGGTGTCCACCGCGGTGGCCCTGATGCGGGAGAAGGCGGTGCGCCGGCTGCCGGTGGTGGAGCGCGGGCTGCCGGTCGGCATGGTGAGCCTCGGGGACCTCGCCGTCGCGCAGGACCCGGACAGCGCGCTCGCCGACATCAGCCGGGCCTCCCCGGACGACACCGGCCAGGACACCGGGCCCGGCCTCGCAGGACCGTGAACGAAAGGACGTCGATCGATCATGCGTATCGCTTTCCTGACCGCACCCGAGGGTGTCGAGCAGGTGGAGCTGACCGACCCCTGGCAGGCGGCCGAGGACGCCGGTCACCAACCGGTGCTCGTGTCGACGAAGCCTGGAGAGGTCCAGGCCTTCAACCATCTCGACAAGGCGGCCACGTTCCGCGTGGACGAGGTCGTCGGCGAGACCTCGGCGGAGTCCTTCGACGCGCTCGTACTGCCGGGCGGCGTCGCCAACCCCGACTTCCTGCGGATGGACGAGAAGGCCGTCGCGTTCGTACGGGACTTCTTCGAGCGGGGGCGGCCGGTGGCGGCGATCTGCCACGCGCCGTGGACGCTCGTCGAGGCGGACGTCGTACGGGACCGTGAGCTGACCTCCTGGCCGAGCCTGCGCACCGACATCCGCAACGCGGGCGGTACCTGGGTGGACGAACAGGTCGTGGTCTGCGAGCGGGGTGCGAACAAGCTGGTCACCAGCCGCAAGCCGGACGACCTCAAGGCGTTCTGCGAGGCGTTCCTCGACGTCTTCGCCAAGGAAGCCGCCTGAGCGGGAGCCGCCTGAACGCCGGTGCTCCGTCCGGGCAGGCCCGCGGGCCGCACGTCATGCCGCCGGGAACCATTCCACAGGGGTTCCCGGCGGCATCATGACGTGCGGTCCTGAGGGACTGTGCCCTGAGGTGACCTCCGGGCCCTGAGTGAGCACGGGCGGTCCTACGTCCGCGGGGCGCCCGCCCCGGTGTCGCCGGGCCCCCACTTGCCGACCGGTGCGCGCCCGTCGCCGGGGTCCGCCGCCGCGCGTTCACGGGCGCCGTCCCGGGTGCGGCCCGCGGAGACGAAGCGGCGCGGGTTGCGGCGCAGGTACTCGCCCTCCAGCTGGGCCATGCGCTCGTTGTGCGCGCGCAGCGCGTCGTTCGAGCCGTAGAGCAGCGTGTCGTGACGCGTGCGGTGGATCGTCTCCAGCTCCTTCATGAGCTGCTGGTCGTCCAGCCGTCCCGGGTCGACTCCGGTCATCGTGGTGCCCCGCTCGTCGTGTTCGTTCATGCGGTTCGGGTACCCGCCCGGCGATGAGCACTACCAGCACTACCCCCGATGGCATCCGGGAGGGAGCCATGGACCTCGCGTTCCTGCATCCACTCTACGAACATCAGGGGCCGTGGGCCTCCGTGTACGTCGATCTCTCCGTGCACGCGGAGGACACCCCCCACCAGCGGCATCTCACGGCCGAGGCGATGGCCCGGGACCTGAAGGGCCAGGGCGCGGACGAGGCGACCTGCAACGCCGTACGGGACGCGATCGAGGAGCTGAGGCATTCCTCCGAGCCGCACGGGCGGGCCCTGTTCGCCCGGGCCGGTGAAGTCGTCCTCGACCCGTCGCTGGCCCGGCCCCCGCAGGGCGGCAGCTGGGCCCGCTGGGCTCCCCTGCCCCGGGTCTCGCCGCTGCTGGACCTGGAGGGCGAGGACGCGGTGTGCGTGGTGGCCTACATCGACCGCAAGGGCGCCGATTTCGAGCTGCGCAGCGGCGTGGCCCGGGAGGACGCCGGGTCGGTCTCCGGACGCCAGTGGCCGCTGCACCGCACCAGCTCCGCGGAGTGGTCGGAGCGCCACTTCCAGCTCCGGGTGGAGAACACCTGGGAGCACAACGCCGCCGAGATCGCCGACGCGCTCGCCGTCTGCCAGGAGGAGACGAAGGCCGACCTGCTCATTCTCGTGGGCGAGGAGCGCGAGCGGCACGCGGTGCGCGACCGGCTGCCGCAGCGGCTGCACGACCGGGTGACCGAGGCGCCGCACGGGGCGGGCAGCAGGCTGCTGGACGCCGATGTGGAGGCGGCCCGGGCGGCCCACGAGCGGGCCCGCGCCGATGCGGAGCTGGAGCGGTTCCTGGCGGGCCGCGCACCGGACGCCGACGGGCGTGTGGTGGCGGCCGAGGGCGTGCCCGCGCTGGTCGAGGCGGCGCGCGAGCACCGGATCGACGAGCTGCTGATCCGCCCGGACGGCCCCGACAACCACCGCGAGGTGTGGATCGGCGAGGACCCGGACCAGCTGGCGGTGCGCCGTACGGAGCTGAAGATCCTCGGCGAGCAGCACTCCTGGCCGGCCCGCGCCGACGACGCGCTGATCCGCTCGGCGGTCGCGACGGCGGCCCCGGCGATCTCGGTGGCCACGGCCTCCGAGGCCCGGCGGGAGGACGTCCCGGTGGGCGGCCTCGGCGCTTTGCTGCGCTGGAGCTGAGCAGCCCGGCCCGGTGGCACGGGCGGTGCTACCGGGCCCGCTCCACCCGCCGTTCGTCCCACACCGGCTCGGGCGTCTCACGGACCCTGCCGTCGCTGCCGAAGACCAGGTAACGGTCGAAGGAACGGGCGAACCAGCGGTCGTGGGTGACCGCGAGGACGGTGCCCTCGAAGGCCTCCAGGCCCTCCTGGAGGGCCTCGGCGGACTCCAGGTCCAGGTTGTCCGTGGGCTCGTCCAGCAGCAGGGCGGTGGCGCCGGCCAGTTCCAGGAGCAGGATCTGGAAGCGGGCCTGCTGGCCGCCGGAGAGCCGGTCGAAGGTCTGCTCGGCCTGCGCGGTCAGCTCGTAGCGGCGCAGGCGCGACATGGCCGCCCCGCGGTCCTGCGAGTGCTCCGCCCACAGGATGTCGAGCAGCGTCCGCCCGAGGAGTTCGGGGTGGGCGTGGGTCTGCGCGAAGTGTCCGGGCACGACCCGCGCGCCCAGTTTCCACGTGCCCGTGTGCGCCACGTCCTCCCCGGCCAGCAGGCGCAGGAAGTGCGACTTGCCGGAGCCGTTGGAGCCGAGGACGGCGACCCGTTCGCCGTAGAACACCTCCAGGTCGAACGGCTTCATCAGGCCGGTCAGCTCCAGGCCCGCGCAGGTGACGGCCCGGACGCCGGTGCGTCCGCCCTTGAGCCGCATCCGGATGTCCTGCTCGCGCGGCGGCTCCGGCGGCGGGCCGGCCTCCTCGAACTTGCGCAGCCGGGTCTGGGCGGCGGCGTAGCGGGAGGCCATCTCGTGGCTGACGGAGGCGGCCTGCCGCAGGTTCAGCACCAGCTTCTTCAGCTGGGCGTGCTTCTCGTCCCAGCGGCGGCGCAGTTCCTCGAAGCGGGCGAAGCGCTCCCGACGCGCCTCGTGGTAGGTGGCGAAGCCGCCGCCGTGCACCCAGGCGTCGGCGCCCGCGGGGCCCGGTTCGACGGAAACGATCTTCTCGGCGGCGCGGGCGAGCAGTTCCCGGTCGTGGGAGACGAACAGGACCGTCTTGCGGGTCTCCTTCAGCCGTTCCTCCAGCCAGCGCTTGCCGGGCACGTCGAGGTAGTTGTCCGGCTCGTCGAGCAGCAGGACCTCGTCGGTGCCGCGCAGCAGCGCCTCCAGCACGAGGCGCTTCTGCTCGCCGCCGGAGAGGGTGCGCACCTGGCGCCACTGCGCCTTCTCGTACGGCACGCCGAGCGCCGCCGTGGTGCAGATGTCCCACAGGGTCTCCGCCTCGTAGCCGCGCGCCTCGGCCCAGTCGGCGAGGGCCTGCGCGTAGGCGAGCTGGGCGGCCTCGTCGTCGACGGTCATGATCGCGTGCTCGGCCCTGTCCACGGCTCGCGCGGCTTCGCGGATGCGGGGCGGCGCGACGGAGACCAGCAGGTCACGGACGGTCGTCTCGTCCCGTACGGAGCCCACGAACTGCCGCATCACGCCGAGTCCGCCGCTGACGGTGACGGTGCCGCCGTGCGGGGTCAGCTCTCCGGAGATCAGCCGCAGCAGGGTGGTCTTGCCGGCGCCGTTGGGTCCGACGAGGGCGACGACGGCGCCCTCGCCCACCCGGAAGGACACATCGCCGAGCAGTGTCCTCCCGTCGGGGAGGTGGTACTCGAGGTGTGCGGCTTCCAGATGTCCCATGGGGCCGCATTGTGCGGGCCCGGCAGGGCGGGCGGCAAACCGTTATCGCGCGTCGTCGCGCCCGGCGCGCGGTGCCCCCGTGGCGTCGAGGGGCCGGCCGGCGGGGCCGCCCTCGCCCTCGGCGGCGACCGTGGCGCCCGCCCAGCTCAGCGCCGTCCAGCCGGTGCCGGGCGAGCCCTCCAGGGCGACGACGCCGGTGTTGTCGAGGGGGTGGGCGGCGGCGAAGGACACGTCGACGTTGCGGGCGCGGGCCGCCGTCCACATGCGGATGGCGGCGCCGTGGCTGAACAGGGCGACGGTCGCGGCGCCGTCGCGCGCGGCCTCCTCGACCACCGCGTCGTAGCGGGCCAGCGCCTCCGTGCCGCTCTCGCCGCCGGGCATCCGCAGCCCGGTGTCCCCGGCGGCCCAGGCGAACACGGTCCGCATGTACTCCAGGCCCTGCTCGCTGTCGCCGGGCAGCATCTCCAGGTCGCCCGCGGACAGCTCGCGGATGCCGTCCCGGACGTGCACGTCGAGCCCGCGGGCCGCGGCGAACGGCGCGGCGGTGAGCTGGGTGCGGACCATGGTGGAGGCGTAGACGGCCTCGATGTCCTGGGCGGCCAGTGCCTCGGGCAGCGCTGCGGCCTGCCGTTCGCCCAGCTCGGTCAGGCCGGGTCCGGGGACCGCCGTGTCGAGCAGGAACTTCACGTTGGACGGGGTCTGGGCGTGTCGGACGAGCAGCAGCCGCACAAGGCCTCCGGGTAGCGGGACGGACAGGGAACGGGCACTTCCGGGTACCCGCCTCTGTATGAGCCCAGACGTCGATCTGACCGCCCGGAAACCCGGCCCCCGGCTGCTGCGGGACCGCCTGCTCGCCCTGGACTGCAGGCTGTTCGAGTTCGCCGCGGCGCGGCACTGGCCCGCCGCCGGGCCCGTCCTGCCGCGCCTGAGCCGCGGCGCCAACCACGGCGTGCTGTGGTTCGCCACGGCCGCGGCGATGGCGGCGAGCCGCACCCCGCGGGCCCGCCGGGCCGCCGCGCGCGGGCTGGCCTCGCTGACCCTGGCCTCGGCGACCATCAACACCGTCGGCAAGCGTTCGGTGCGCCGGCCCCGGCCGGTGCTCGACCCGGTGCCGCTGGTGCGGCAGCTGAAGCGGCAGCCCATCACCACCTCGTTCCCGTCCGGGCACTCGGCGTCGGCGGCGGCGTTCGCGGCGGGGGTGGCGATGGAGTCGCCCGGGTGG
>NZ_MUND01000258.1 GCF_002154375.1 Streptomyces glaucescens
CGCAAAGTCCCGTCTGCCCCGCGACGCCTGGCACGCACTCTCGCCGCGCCGGGCGAAGCCCCAAGTACATCCAGTACGAGGGACTCCGCCCGGCGCGCCGAGAGCACGCACCAGACGCCGCGGGGCCCGCCCTTCGGGCGGACGACGGGACTTTGCGGACACGACCTAGGACGCCCCGAGCGGCGCGGGGAATGGCGCGGCCACCCACCCGCACCCCGGATCCGGACCGCACCCGGCGGACGGCCTCAGTGCCCGTTCTGCGCCAGCCGCAGCAGATGATCGGCGAGCGCCTGTCCCCCGTCCGGCCGCCGGGAGATCAGCAGCAGCGTGTCGTCTCCGGCGATCGTGCCCAGGATGTCGTGTAGCTCCGCCTGGTCGATCGCCGAGGCGAGGAACTGGGCCGCCCCCGGAGGCGTCCGCAGGACCACGAGATTGGCGGAGGCCTCCGCGGAGATCAGCAGCTCCTGCGAGAGCCGCCGCATCCGCTCCTCCTTCGCCGACTCCCCCAGCGGCGCCCGGGGGGTCCGGAAGCCCCCCTCGCTGGGCACCGCGTAGATCAGCTCACCGTCGGTGTTGCGGATCTTCACCGCGTTCAGCTCGTCCAGGTCCCGGGAGAGCGTCGCCTGGGTGACGGTCAGCCCGTCGTCGGCGAGCAGCTTCGCCAACTGGCTCTGGCTGCGCACCGGTTGCCGGTTGAGGATGTCCACGATCCGGCGGTGCCGTGCGGTGCGGGTCTGCGGCACGGCAGGCCCGGCGGTCTGCTCGTGATCCTGCGCCTGGCTCATCGTCGTCTCATTCTCCGGATCGTCCGTCCCCGTTGACTGCGTCGAGGATGCCGGGCAGCGCCTGGAGCAGCGCCGCCACATCGTCGTCACCGAGGTTCAGCGGCGGCATCAGCCGTACGACATCGGGGGCGGGCGCGTTCACCAGGAAGCCGGCGTCCTGAGCCGCCTGCTGCACCTGTGGCGCAAGCGGTTCGGTGAGCACGATACCCAGGAGCAGGCCCGCGCCCCGGACTCGGGCGACGAGCGGGTGTCCGAGGCCCTCGATCCCGCCGCGCAGCTGCTCGCTCTGCCGCTTGACGTTCTCCAGCAGTCCTTCGGCCGCGATGGTGTCGAGGACGGCGAGTCCGGCGGCGCAGGCGACGGGGTTGCCGCCGAAGGTGGTGCCGTGCTGGCCGGGCTGGAGCAGGTCGGCGGCGCGGCCGAAGGCGACGGTGGCGCCCAGCGGGAGGCCGCCGCCGAGGCCCTTGGCGAGGGTGACGACGTCGGGCAGGACGCCCTCGTGCGCCTGGTACTCGAACCAGTGCCCGGTGCGGCCGATGCCGGTCTGCACCTCGTCGAGGACGAGCAGCGATCCGGTGGCGGCGGTGATGGCGCGGGCGGCCTTGAGGTAGCCGGGCGGCGGGACGACGACGCCGTTCTCCCCCTGGATCGGCTCGATGATCACCAGCGCGGTGTCCTCGGTGACCGCGGCGGCCAGTGCCTGCGCGTCGCCGTAGGGGACGTGGGTGACGTCACCGGGCAGCGGCAGGAAGGGGCCCTGCTTGGCGGGCTGGCCGGTGAGGGCGAGGGCGCCCATGGTGCGGCCGTGGAAGCCGCCGTCGGTGGCGACCATGTGGGTGCGCCCGGTGAGCCGGCCGATCTTGAAGGCGGCCTCGTTGGCCTCGGCGCCGGAGTTGCAGAAGTAGACCTTGCCGTCGCGGCCGAAGTGCGTCAGGAGCCGTTCGGCGAGGGCGACGGGGGGTTCGGCGACGAACAGGTTGGAGACGTGGCCGAGGGCGGCGATCTGTGTGCTGACGGCCTCGACGACGGCCGGGTGGGCGTGGCCGAGGGCGTTGACGGCGATACCGCCGACGAAGTCGAGGTACTGCTTGCCGTCGGCGTCCCACAGCCGGGTGCCCTCGCCGCGGACGAGGGGCAGCCGCGGGGTGCCGTAGTTGTTCATGAGCGCGCCCTGCCACCGCGCGGTCAGTTCCTGGTTGCTCACGACTCCCCCTGTTCGTGCGGCTTCTCATCCGGCACGACCATCGTGCCGATGCCCTCGTCGGTGAAGATCTCCAGCAGGATCGAGTGCTGGACCCGGCCGTCGATGACGCGGGCGGTGGTGACGCCGTTGCGTACGGCGTGCAGGCAGCCCTCCATCTTCGGCACCATGCCGGAGGACAGCTCGGGCAGCAGTTTCTCCAGCTGGGAGGCGGTGAGGCGGCTGATCACCTCGTCGCTGTTCGGCCAGTCCTCGTACAGTCCCTCGACGTCCGTGAGGACCATCAGGGTCTCGGCGCCCAGCGCCGCAGCGAGTGCCGCAGCCGCCGTATCAGCATTGACGTTGTAGACATGTCCGTCGTCCTGGGAGCGGGCGATCGACGAGACGACGGGGATGCGCCCGTCGGCGAGCAGGGCTTCGATCGCGCCGGTGTCGATGTCGGTGATCTCGCCGACCCGGCCGATGTCGACGAGTTCCCCGTCGATCTCCGGCTGGTGCCTGGTGGCGGTGATGGTGTGCGCGTCCTCGCCGGTGAGGCCGACGGCGAGCGGGCCGTGCTGGTTGAGCAGCCCGACCAGCTCGCGCTGCACCTGCCCGGCCAGCACCATGCGGACGACGTCCATGGCGTCCTCGGTGGTGACCCGCAGGCCCGCCTTGAACTCGCTGACGATGCCGTGCCGGTCGAGGGCGGCGCTGATCTGCGGGCCCCCGCCGTGCACGACGACCGGCTTGAGGCCGGCGTGGTGCAGGAAGACCACGTCCTGGGCGAAGGCCGCCTTCAGCTCCTCGTCGATCATGGCGTTGCCGCCGAACTTGATGACGACGGTCCTGCCGTTGTGCCGGACCAGCCAGGGCAGCGCCTCGATGAGGATCTGGGCCTTGGGGAGCGCGGTGTGCTTACGAGTGCTCATGAGGAGTAGGCGCTGTTCTCGTGGACGTAGTCGGCGGTGAGGTCGTTGGTCCAGATCGTGGCGGTCTCGGCGCCCGCGGCGAGGTCGGCGACGATGTGCACCTCGCGGTAGCGCATGTCGACGTTCTCGCGGTCCTCGCCGACGGAGCCGTTCTTGCAGACCCAGACGCCGTTGATGGCGACGTTCAGCCGGTCCGGCTCGAAGGCGGCCTTGGTGGTGCCGATGGCGGAGAGCACCCGGCCCCAGTTGGGGTCCTCGCCGTGGATGGCGCACTTGAGGAGGTTGTTGCGGGCGATGGTACGGCCCACCTCGACGGCGTCGTCCTCGGTCGCGGCGTTGATCACCTCGACCTTGATGTCCTTGCTGGCGCCCTCGGCGTCCCGGATCAGCTGCTGACCGAGGTCGTCGCAGACGGTCCGCACGGCCGCGGCGAACGCGTCGTACGCCGGGCTGATCCCGGAGGCGCCGGAGGCCAGCAGCAGCACGGTGTCGTTGGTGGACATGCAGCCGTCGGAGTCGACGCGGTCGAAGGTCGTGCGCGTCGCCGCCCGCAGCGCCTTGTCCAGGGTCGCGCTGTCGAGGTCGGCGTCGGTGGTGAGGACCACCAGCATGGTGGCCAGCCCCGGGGCGAGCATGCCGGCGCCCTTGGCCATGCCGCCGACGGTCCAGCCGTCCTGGGTGACCACGGACGTCTTGTGGACGGTGTCGGTGGTCTTGATGGCGATGGCCGCCTTCTCGCCGCCGTGCTCGGACAGCTCCTTCGCCGCCTTCTCCACACCGGGGAGGAGCTTGTCCATGGGCAGCAGGACGCCGATGAGCCCGGTCGACGCGACGGCGACCTCACCGGCGCCGATGTTCAGCACCTCGGCGGCCTTCTCGGCGGTGGCGTGGGTGTCCTGGAAGCCCTTGGGGCCGGTGCAGGCGTTGGCGCCACCGGAGTTGAGGACGACGGCGGTCAGCTCGCCGGCCTTCAGGACCTGCTCGGACCACAGCACGGGGGCGGCCTTGACGCGGTTGGAGGTGAAGACGCCCGCGGCGCCGCGGCGCGGCCCGGTGTTGACCACGAGGGCCAGGTCCGGGTTGCCGTTCTCCTTGATCCCGGCGGCGATGCCCGCCGCCTGGAACCCCTTGGCTGCCGTGACGCTCACTGCATCTCCTTGTTCGCTTCTCCGCCCGCGCAGCGCAGCGGTGCGGCCATCGTCGTCGTCCGCGGCCCGGTGGCTGCGCGTGCTTCCCCGGCTACCGCTGGGAGGTGCCCCCGGCTCACGGTGCGACTCCGATCGTGGAAAGACCCGTGGTCTCGTCGAGACCCAGGGCGATGTTCATGCTCTGGACGGCACCGCCGGCGGTGCCCTTGGTCAGGTTGTCGATGGCGCTGACGGCGATGACGCGCCCGGCGGCCTCGTCGTACGCGACCTGCACGTGGACGGCGTTGGAACCGTGGACGGACGCCGTCGCCGGCCACTGCCCCTCGGGGAGCAGGTGGACGAACGGCTCGTCGGCGAAGGCCTTCTCGTAGGCGGCGCGGACGGACTCGGCGGTGACACCCGGCCTGGCCTTCGCGCTGCACGTGGCGAGGATGCCGCGCGGCATCGGGGCGAGGGTCGGGGTGAAGGAGACACTCACGGGTTCCCCGGCCGCCGCGCTCAGGTTCTGGATCATCTCGGGCGTGTGCCGGTGGCCGCCGCCGACGCCGTACGGCGACATGGAGCCCATGACCTCGCTGCCCAGCAGGTGGGGCTTGGGCGTCTTGCCCGCGCCGGAGGTGCCGGACGCGGCGACGATCACGGCCTCGGCCTCGGCGAGCCCGGCGGTGTAGGCCGGGAAGAGGGCGAGGGAGACCGCCGTGGGGTAGCAACCGGGCACCGCGACGCGCTTGGACCCCTCCAGCGCGGAGCGGGAACCCGGAAGTTCGGGAAGGCCGTAGGGCCAGGTGCCGGCGTGCGGCGAGCCGTAGAACCGCTCCCAGTCGGCGGCGTTCCGCAGCCGGAAGTCGGCGCCCATGTCGACGACGAGGACGTCCGGACCGAGCTGTTCGGCGACGGCGGCGGACTGCCCGTGCGGCAGCGCCAGGAAGACGACGTCGTGCCCGGCGAGCACGTCCGCGGTGGTCTCCTGGAGCACCCGGTCGGCCAGCGGCAGCAGATGCGGCTGCAGCGCGCCGAGCCGCTGCCCGGCGTTGGAGTTGCCGGTCAGGGCGCCGATCTCGACCTCGGGGTGTGCGAGGAGCAGACGCAGCAGCTCTCCGCCCGCGTATCCACTCGCTCCGGCCACCGCCGCACGTACCGTCATGGGACCTCCTCCTGGATGGCATGACTATACGTATCGCTGCACGTTTATGCAATCACGGCGGCCCGGCCGCCGGAGCGCCTGCCTAATCTCCTTGCCCGCCCGACGATCACCCGGTTAGGGTCCCCGGGCACGTGTCGGGGGATGAGGCAGGCGGGGGACATGACGGAGCACGGGCAGAACGCGAACGCGCCCGCACGGGGACCGAGCGCGTGGGGACAGGCCGCCACGGCCCTGGCTCTGGTGGGGGCGCTCGGCATCGGGCTGTGGACCGTGCAGCAGACGTCGTCCTCGTCCCCGGCCTCGGACGGCACCCCGTCGCCGGCCGGCTGCTCGAGCGGGGAGACCTCGCAGGAGGCGTCGTCCCGGCGCGTCACCGGGACGCAACTGTGCGAGGCCCTGAACCGTTCCGACCTCGCCGAACTGCTGGGCACGCCCGGGCAGAGCGCCAAGACCGCCAACGGCAGCGACGGCTCCTTCAGGACGGGCAGCGGCAAGGAGATCGCCACCCCGTCCGCCCAGGTCGAGTTCGACACCTACACCGTGACGCTGGCGGCCACCTACGACCGTCTTCCGGTGGCCGGGTCCGCCAGGCTCCTGGGGCCGGACGCACGGCAGCGGACCTTTCTGGGCCGCCCGGCCGTCCTGTACTCGAGCCGCACCATCAGTTTCAGCTTCCGTCTCGACGGCGGCGACTCCCGCAGCGAACCCGGCGTCCCGGCTCGCGTGATGTCCGTGGCGCAGGACGCCGCGGACAGCGGCGGTTCCTTCGAGGTGAGCCTGTGGCGCACGGACGGCGGGGTGCCGGACGACGCGGTGCTGCTGCGCGTCGCCGAGACGGTCCTGCCGACGGTACCCCGGTGGACCGGCGGCGCGTGAGGACGGCTCGGTCCACCGCGACGGCCGCGCCGCACGGTGACCCCCGAGGGCCACGCCTCCCGGTGACCCCGACGGCCGCACCTCATGGTGCCCCCGACAGCCACGCCTCCCGGTGACCCCCGTCCGCCGGGCGGACCCCGGCCCGCCATGATGATCACATGACTCCGATCACCAGCCTGGATCTGACCGGCTTCACCGAACGCGAGCCCGGCGTGTGGACCGACCCGCAGGGGCTCGTGCTCTCCGTGCACTTCTTCCCCCTGGTGCCGGACCTGCCCGCCCGGCTCGACGAACCCGAGCGGCTGCGGGCCGGTCTCGCCGAGGGGGCGGCCCGGGCCGGCGGAGGTCTGATCGAGGCGGAGTGCGGCGTCGTCGACGGCGTCCCCGCGGTGCGGCAGCTCGTCAAGGTGCCCCGGCCGCACGGGCGCGGCCAGGTGTTCCTCGGGTCCTGGACGGTCCCGAAGGCCGGGTGCAGCACCGTGTTCAAGGTGCAGGCGGCGGAGGGCGCGACCACCGGGATGCGCGAGGCGATGGTGATGGCGCGGGTCGGTCCGGCGGACTACTTCCGGCCGCACCCGTACGCGCCGGGCCTCAGCGGCGGGCTGCCCTACCACGTGGGCGACCACGAGCAGTGGGACGCCGGTTTCCCGGACCATCCGCTCACCCTGGTCCGGGCCGCCCTGCGCCGGATCACGCCCACGGTCAAGCTCGACGAGCGCTTCAGGGTGCTGCCGCCGTTCGCGGGCTGACCCGCCTGCGCGCGTGCGGGCCGCCGCCCCTCGGACGGCGGCCCGCCCCCCGATCCGGTCCTACCTCTGCTTGATCCGCAGGAAGGTGACCGAGTTCGCCGGGAAGGTGTAGGTGAACTTCTCCGCGACGCCCGAGAACGTGGACGTCACCGGGGCGACCGGGGTGTCCGTCTCGGTGTTCACGTCCTCCGGGTCCCCGGCCAGGGTGGTCACCCGGGCGCGGGACGAGACCTCGGCGCCGCCCAGGTCGATCGCCGTACGGGCGGCCGTGGACCGGGCGTTGACGACCTTGACGATCAGGTCACCGGTGCGCCGGTCCTCGGTGACGACCTGCCGGAAGGGCTCGGCCGGCTTGTCGTCGGTGAAGCTGCCCCACAGCTGCCCGTCGAGGTAGAGGCCGACCTGGCGGCCCCGCACCTTGATGTCGATGTCGTAGGCGCGGCCCGTCTCGATCGAGTGCGGCTTGGAGAGCAGCGTCGACTTACCGCCGTCCGAGGCCTGCTCGACGGCGGACTGGGTGTTGTTCCAGCCGCCGAGGTTCCACCAGTAGTAGTTGCCGGTGTCCTTGACGCCGAAGGCGACCAGGAAGCCCTCCTTGCCGGACTTCTTGGTGGCCTTGACGTGCAGGTCGTAGTCCTTCCAGGCCGGGTCGCCCGCGGTGACCAGGGTGTTCTCTGCGGCGGTGTCGGTCTGGACGTAGGCGCCGTCCTGGACGGTCCAGCTGCCGCCGCCGGAGTGGGTCCACTTCGAGGCGTCACCCGAGAAGTCGTCGCTCAGCAGGGTGGTGCCGTCGGCGGCGGTGACCTTCACGTCGTCGTACGCGGCGCTGGTCGCCCAGGTGGACAGGCCGACCGCGCCGGCGATCGGGCCGCTGACGTCCGGGGTGCCGGTCGCGGTGGAGGGGACCACCCGGTCGCCGGTGTTGTTCATGAACAGTTTCTGGACCTCGTAGCTGGCCGAGTTCCAGGACGCGCGGTTGTTGAACCAGATCATGTCCGGCCGCCACTGCACGTAGTCCTCGTTGGCGAGCAGCGGGGCGTAGGAGGCGAGCTTGACCACGTCGGCGTTGCGCTCCAGGCCGGTCATGAACGCGGCTTCGGCGAGGGCGTTCTTGAAGGCGTTGCCCTGGGAGGCGTACTCGCCGAGGAAGACCTTCGGGCCGTTCCTGTCGTAGCTGTCGTAGCGGTCGTTGTTCTGCAGGAACCACTGCGGGCTGTTGTAGTAGTGCTCGTCGACCATGTCGACGCCCGCTTCGCGGTTGAGCTGCCACAGCCGGTCGAAGGTGGTGCCGGTGTCGTCGGGGCCGGAGTTGGAGACGACGGTGATGTCCGGGTACTTCGCCTCGATCGCGGCGCGGAACTTCTGGAAGCGGGCGAAGAACTCGTCCGGCAGGTTCTCCTCGTTGCCGACGCCGATGTGGGTGAGGCCGAAGGGCTTGGGGTGGCCCATCTGCGCCCGCACCTTGCCCCAGGTGGAGGTGGCCGGGCCGTTGGCGAACTCGATCAGGTCGAGGGTGTCCTGGATGTGCCGCCGCAGCAGCGCCTCGTCGTCGGTGGCCCGGTTCTGGCCGCAGCCGGTCACCAGGGCGGGGACGACGGGCAGCGGCATGGCGCCGATGTCCTCGGCGAAGCGGAAGTACTCGTAGTAGCCCAGGCCGTACGACTGGTTGTAGCCCCAGAAGTTGGCGTTCGTGGCGCGCTGCTCGACCGGCCCGACGGTGTCCTTCCACTGGTAGGCGCGCTTGCGCTGCCAGCCGCTGGCCTCGCTGTAGTCCTGCATGGAGCCGGTGTTGACCAGGCAGCCGCCGGGGAAGCGGAGGAAGCCCGGACGCAGGGCCTCGATCTTCTCGGCGAGGTCCTTGCGCAGGCCGTTCGGCTGGTTCTTGTAGGTGTCGCGCGGGAACAGCGAGACCATGTCGAGCGCGACGGCGCCGGTGGAGGCGACGGCGAGGCGGCCGCGGTTGCTGGTACGGGTCGCGGTGAAGGTCGCGGTGTACTTGGCCCAGCCGCCCCTGACGCTCACCCGGCGGGCGCCGGCCAGGTCACCGGCGGCGTCCTTGAGGGAGACGGTGAGGGTCGTTCCGGCGGTGGCGCGGGCCCACACCGAGAAGTCGTACCTCTTGCCCTGCTCCAGCCGGATGCCGGTGTTGTAGCCGGTGTTGGCGACCGACGAACCGGCGCCGAGGGAGAGGTAGTTGCGGTTGCGCTCGTTGAGCCGGCCGGCGTCGTCGACGACCTGTGCGGTGCCGTCGACCGTCCAGGAGGTCAGCGGGGTGTACGAGGTGTTGTCGGCGGTCGAGTACTCGAAGGACCGGTTCTGCACCAGCTCCGCGTACAGGCCGCCGTCGGCCGCGCGGTTGATGTCCTCGAAGAAGACGCCGTACATGGTGTCGTCGATCGTCGCACCGGTGGCGGACGGGTCGACGGTGATGGCGTAGTCGGCGACGGCCTCGGCGTGCGCGGGCGCGGGCACGAGCACGGAGGCGACGGCCAGCGCGGCGGTGGCGGCCAGGCCCAGTCTCCAGCGGGTGGTGCGGGTGGTGCGTGACATGGATACTCCGCGGCTCTCTGTTCCGGAAAGGATTTGTTCGAAATATCGGACGTTGGTCAGCACTTCGAACGGCAAGATAGGGAGGGGGCGCGTACGCGTCAATGGGTCGCGCAGCAGCGGACGGGACGGAGAACGGCGGACGATGGGCGAGTTCTGGCCAGTGCCGGAGGTGCTGACGTTTCTGGCCGGGAGCTGGCGCGTCGACCGCTCGGTGCGGGATCTCGCGAGCGGGGACGAGGGCCGCTTCGACGGAACGACGGTTTTCGGCCCCCTGGAGGGCGGCGCGCTGCTGCACCGGGAGTCCGGCCTCTTCGTCTGGCACGGCGTCGCCCGCCCCGCCGAGCGGACGCTGCGCTTCCTGCCGGGACCGGCCGGCGCGGGAACGGCCGAGGTGCGGTTCGCGGATGGACGCCCGTTCCACGACCTGGATCTGACGACCGGGCACTGGGTCGCCGACCACCCCTGCGCGGCCGACCTCTACCGCGGCGAGTTCACCGTCCGGGACGCGGACCACTGGCGGACCGTGTGGCGGGTCCGGGGCCCGGCGAAGGAACTGGTGCTGACGACGGACTACGCGCGCGTGGGCTGAGCCCAGACGCCGGAAGAGGCGTGGGAGGCGCCGAAGGGACCGTCGAACCGCAGGTTCCAGCGGCCCGCGTGCCCGGTCACCGTGATCGTCGACAGCGGACGGACGTCGATGTTCCAGTACGTCGGCGCAGGTGCCTTCAGCGCGTACACCAGCGCCGCGCGGATCACCGACGGCTCGGCCACCGCGACGATCCGGCAGCCGTCCTCCCGGGGCCGGGTGTCCAGCCAGCCGCCGACCCGGCCGATGAAGGCGAGCAGCGACTCGCCGCCGTGCGGGGTGCCGCGCGGATCGGCGAGCCACGCGTCCACCGCCTCGGGCTCACGGGCCATCGCCTCGCCCAGGGTCAGCCCGCGCCAGCGGCCCATGTCGCAGTCCCGCAGGGCGAGCTGCGCGAGCGGCGCGAAGCCGAGGGCGTCACCGGTGGCGCGGCTGCGAGGCGTGGGCGAGCAGTAGCGCAGCTCGGCCGCCGCCAGCGGCAGCAGCCCGCCACCGGCGCGCCGCACCTCGTCCCAGCCCGCCTGGTCCAGCGGCCGGTCGTCCCCGAAGCGCTCCGCCGGCCGCTCGGAGCTGCGCGCGGTGGCGACGAATGTGACCCGAAGTGCCATGCGGGGATGGTGAGCCGCGCGAGAGTGCAGGTCAAGAGCTATTACCGAGGGGTTACTCAGGGTTCGGCCCGGTCACCGACGGTGTGCCCGGGTCCCCCTGGTCGAAGTGCAGCGCCATCCACTGGTCCGGCCGCTCCAGCGGCGTGAAGCCCAGCTTCTCGTAGACGCCGTGCGCGTCGTGGGTGGCCAGCAGGACGCGCCGCAGCCCGTACGGCCGCAGCTCCTCCCGCACGGCCGCCACCAGCGCCGTCCCGACGCCCTCGCCCCGCACCGACGGGTCCACGTACACATCGCACAGCCACGCGAAGGTCGCCCGGTCGGTGAGGACACGGGCGTAGGCGATCTGCTTCCCCGAGGCCGTGGCGTACACCCCGAAGTTGAGCGACCCGGCGATCGCCCGGTCCTGCTTCTCGCGGGGCCTGCCGAGCGCCCAGCACGCGTCGGTGGACAGCCACCGGTGCACCCGCTCGGCGTCGACGCGGTCGGGGTCGGTGGAGATCTCGTAGCCCCCGGGGAGGCCGAAGGTGTCGGTCATGCGGGGAGGCCGGCAGGCCGGGCGTCTCGGAGTCGACCGGTTTTTCGCAGGTGGGGAGGGACTGTCAGTGGGTGATGCGATGCTGCGGAGCATGAACGGGATCACGACCGCCGCGGACTACGGGTGGCTGGAGGAACGGTACGCGGACCTCATGGAGGCGTACTGCGTGACGCTGGTGCGCGGCCTCACCGCCGAGGAGCTGCTCCAGCGGCTGGGAGCCGAGCCGGCCGGCCGGTACACCGGGGTGACCGAGCTGGCGGATCCGGCGTACGAGGTCGGCTCTCCCTACCGGCTGTTCGTGGGCGCCGCCACGGTCGGCGACTGGGCCCTGATGGTGGAGCACAACGGCTACCTGGGCACGGTGGACGAGGCGATGCTGCCCCTGTCGCGCGGACGCACGGTGGTCTCCCACTTCCGCAACGTCAACGCGGTGGACCACTTCAACTGGTACGAGGACGGGACCGTGCGCCTGCACTTCGAACCGCTCTTCGCCCACCACCGCGACGGCAGCCACCCCGACGCGCTCCTCACCGAGATGCGCGAGGCGGGCTTCGACCTCCGCGACGCCGACGACTGCGACACCGACGGTCACACCGAGGCCGCGTTCGCCCTCGCCCACCGGCTCACCGGCATACGCCTGACCCCCGAGCTGTTCGACACCGCCGAGTTCACCTGCGGCATCGCCCCGGTCCCGCGCTCCTAGGTCGTGTCCGCAAAGTCCCGTCGTCCGCCCGAAGGGCGGGCCCCGCGGCGTCTGGTGCGTGCTCTCGGCGCGCCGGGCGGAGTCCCTCGTACTGGATGTACTTGGGGCTTCGCCCGGCGCGGCGAGAGTGCGTGCCAGGC
>NZ_MUND01000259.1 GCF_002154375.1 Streptomyces glaucescens
AGCTCGACGCGGCCCGCGTCGGCGGCGTCAACGAGAACCTGGCTATCCTGCTGCTCGCCGCCCGCTTCGGCGTCCCCGTCTGCCCGCACGCGGGCGGCGTCGGACTGTGCGAACTCGTCCAGCACCTCGCGATGTTCGACTACCTGGCCGTCTCCGGCACCACCGAGGGCCGCGTCATCGAGTACGTCGACCACCTCCACGACCACTTCCTCGACCCGGTGGCCATCCGGGACGGGCACTACACCGCGCCCACCGCGCCCGGCTTCTCGGCGGCCCTGCGGCCCGAGTCGATCGCGCGGTACACGTACCCCGGCGGCACCTTCTGGGCCGCCGACCTCGCCGAGCGAACGCGGAAGGGACAGCCGGCATGAGCGACTTCGAGGGCCTGCGGGCCCTGGTGACCGGCGGCGCCTCCGGCATCGGCCGGGCCACCGCCCACCTGCTGGCCGAGCGCGGCGCCCGGGTCGCCGTCCTCGACCTGGACACCGCGACGGTCGAGCGGCCCCTGCTCGGCCACCGGGCCGACGTCACCGACGACACCTCCGTACGCCGGGCGGTCTCGGCCGCCGCGGCGGACCTCGGCGGGCTCGACGTCCTCGTCAACAACGCGGGCATCGGCGCCCGGGGCACCGTCGAGGACAACGACGACGCCGAGTGGCACCGCGTCCTCGACGTCAACGTGGTCGGCATGGTCCGGGTCGCCCGCGCGGCCCTGCCGCATCTGCGCCGCTCGTCCCACGCGGCCGTCGTCAACACGTGCTCCATCGCCGCCACCGCCGGACTGCCGCAGCGCGCCCTCTACAGCGCGACCAAGGGCGCCGTGTACTCCCTCACCCTGGCCATGGCCGCCGACCACGTCCACGAGGGCATCCGCGTCAACTGCGTCAACCCCGGCACCGCGGACACCCCGTGGGTCGGCCGCCTCCTCGACGCCGCCGACGACCCGGCCGCCGAACGCGCCGCCCTGGAGGCCCGCCAGCCCACCGGCTGCCTGGTCACCGCGGCCGAAGTGGCGGGCGCCATCGCCTACCTGGCGAGCCCGCTGTCCGGCGCCACCACCGGCACCGCCCTCGCCGTCGACGGCGGCATGCAGGGCCTGCGCCCGCGCCCGGCGGCCCGATGAGCCGCCTCGCCCTCGGCACCGCCGCCCTCGGCAACCTGTACACCGGGATCACCGACGAGCAGGCGTACGCCACCGTGGCCGCCGCCTGGCGGCACGGCATCCGCGCCTTCGACACCGCACCCCACTACGGCCTCGGCCTGTCCGAACGCCGCCTCGGCGCCGCCCTGCGCGAGCACCCCCGCACCGCCTACACCGTCTCCACCAAGGTCGGCCGGCGCCTGGAACCCGCCGACGGCACCGGCGACGACCTCGGGCACGGCTTCGCGGTGCCCGCCACCCACCGCCGGGTCTGGGACTTCACCGCCGACGGCATCCGCCGCACCCTCGACGCCAGCCTGGAACGGCTCGGCCTCGACCGCGTCGACACCGTCTACCTGCACGACCCCGACGACCACGCCGAACAGGCCTTCCGCGAGGGCTATCCGGCGCTGGAGCGGCTGCGCGCCGAAGGCGTCGTCGGGGCGATCGGGGCGGGAATGAACCAGACCGCGATGCTCACCCGCTTCGTCCGGGACACCGACGTGGACGTGGTGCTGTGCGCCGGCCGCTACACCCTCCTCGACCAGAGCGCCCTCACCGGCCTGCTGCCCGCCGCGCGGGAACGCGGCACGGCCGTCGTCCTCGGCGGCCCCTTCAACTCGGGACTCCTGGCCGACCCCGGGCCCGCGGCGACCTACGACTACCGGCGGGCGCCCGCGGACCTGCTGGCGCGCGCCCTGCGGCTGAAGGCGCTCGCCGAGCGGCACGGCACCACCCTGCGCGCCGCAGCCCTGGCCTTCTGCGCCGCGCACCCGGCCGTCACCGCCGTCCTCGTCGGCGCCCGCTCCGCCGCCGAGGTCGACGACTGCGCCGAGCAGCTGCGCACCCCCGTACCGGCGGCCTTCTGGCAGGAACTCCGGGACACCGGCCTGCTGCCCGCCGCCGCCCCCGTGCCCGGGGAGGACCGCCCGTGATCGTCGACGCCCACCACCACGTCTGGGACCTGTCCGTGCGCGCCCAGGACTGGCTCGCCGGCCCCGGACTGGCGCCGCTGCGCCGCGATTTCACCGTCGACGACCTGCGGCCCGAGGCGGCCGCCGCCGGAGTCGGCCGCACGGTGCTGGTCCAGACGGTCACCGTGCCCGAGGAGACCCCCGAGCTGCTGGCCCTCGCCGACCGGCACGACCTGATCGGTGGCGTCGTCGGCTGGACCGACCTCACCCGCCCCGATGTCGCCGACGAACTGGCCCGGCTGCGCGCCCTCCCCGGCGGCCGGCACCTCAAGGGCATCCGCCACCAGGTCCAGGCCGAACCCGACCCGGAATGGCTGCTGCGCGCGGAGGTAGGGCGCGGCCTGGCCGCCCTCGCGGACGCCGGGCTCGTCCACGACCTCGTCGTCCGGCCCCACCAGCTGCCCGCCTGCGTCGGGGCCGCCGCCCGCCACCCCGGGCTCACCTTCGTCCTCGACCACCTCGGCAAGCCGCCCGTCGCCTCCGGCGCGACCGAACCCTGGGCGAGCGCCGTACGTACCCTCGCCGCCCTGCCGAACACCGTGTGCAAGCTGTCCGGCCTGGTCACCGAGGCCGACCCGGGGACCTGGACGGCCGACTCCCTGCGGCCGTACGCCGAGACCGTCCTGGACGCCTTCGGGCCGCACCGGCTGATGTTCGGCTCCGACTGGCCGGTGTGCACCCTGGCGGCGAGCTACGGCGAGGTCGTCGCGACGGCCGCCGAACTGACCGCCGCGCTGAGCGAGTCCGAACGCGACGAACTCTTCCGGTCCACCGCCACCCGCGTCTACGGCCTCCGAGCCGCCCCGGCCGGCCGCGTCTACGGCCTCTGAGCCGTCCCGGCCAGCCGGGTCGGCGGCAGGTACTCCCGCACGTAGGTCCGGTGCCAGCAGGCGCCGGTCTCGCGCAGCTCCCGCCAGGTGGTGTACCGGTAGCGGAAGAGCCGGGCGCGGATGTGGCGGGGCGGCTCGCCGGGCGGGAAGGGGGAGCGGCGCAGCAGCCTGAGGGTGTCGCGGTCGTTCTCCAGCAGCCGCTCCACCAGCGCGCCGAACCAGGACCCCGCGTAGGCGGGCGACAGCGCGGCGAACCACATCATCCAGTCGAGCCGCAGATGGTACGGCGCGAACTGGTGCGGCCAGCGCCGGGGATCGCCGGGCTTGCCCTTGAACTCGTACTCCCGCCAGTCGGAGTCCTCGCGCGGCACGGCGTCCGCGGTGCCCTCGATCACCACCTCGTACCGCACCCGGCTGACACTGCCGAACGCGCCGTAGGTGTTCACCAGGTGGAGCGGGTCGAAGGAGCGGTTCATGACCTGGCGCGGGGAGATCATGTTGGCCACCGGGCGGTAGCTCAGGAACAGCAGCAGCGCGGCCACCGCCAGCACCACGACCACGTACCGGAGCGGGGCGCCGGGCAGCGGCGGCGGGTCGGCGGGGAAACGGACCGCGGACAGGGCCAGCACGATGGTGATCCAGTTCAGCCAGGAGAAGTTGCCCGACAGCACCAGCCACAGCTGGGTGACGATCATCAGGGACGCGGCGGCCGTGGCGACCGGCTGCGGCGTGAACAGCAGGAACGGCACCGCCAGCTGGGTGACGTGGTTCGCGGCCACCTCCACCCGGTGCAGCGGCTTCGGCAGCCGGTGGAAGAACCAGCTCAGCGGGCCCGGCATCGGCTGGGTCTCGTGATGGTGGTCGAGACAGGTCAGCTTGCGCCAGCAGGCGTCCCCGCGCAGCTTGATCAGCCCCGCGCCGAACTCCACCCGGAACAGGATCCAGCGCAGCAGGAACAGCACCACGACCGGCGGGGCCACCTCGTCGTTGCCGAGGAAGACCGCGAGGAACCCGGTCTCCAGCAGCAGGGACTCCCAGCCGAAGCCGTACCAGGTCTGGCCCACGTTGACGATCGACAGGTACAGCAGCCACGGAACGAGCCAGAGCAGCATCGCCGCCCACAGCGGCAGCCACCCGTCGAGCCCGGCGAGCAGCGCCGCCGACACCGCGACGCCGGCCCAGGCGCATCCCGCGAAGAAGCGGTCCGAGTAGTGCAGCTGGAACAGGCTCGGCGCCTGCCGGAAGGGCACGCGTGCGACGAAACGGGGGATCGGCAGCATCCCGCGGGTGCCGAGCAGCGCCCGGAACTGCAGGGCCGCGGTGAGAAACGCAACCAGGTAGACGGCGGCCAGCGCCCGCTGGAAGACCAGCCGGCTCAGCCAGTAGTCGGACGCGGTGAACCAGTCCACGGCTCTCGCACACTCCTCTCCTTCCATGGTGGCGCGGAACGGCGGTGACGACCCTGCGTCACCGCTGGCTCCGCTTGCGTGACCCGAGTGAGTGAAGCAGACAAGGGTGACGAGTTGCCCTGAACGGGGTCATCGACCCGGACGAGGCAGGAGAACGTGGTGCCCGCATCCACCAGGACCCTCGCCACGGCCTGCGCGCTCTCGGCGGCGCTCCTCGCCGCCGGCCGCGGTGGCGACGAGCGCCTCCCCGCCCTGCCCGGCCCTCACGCGCCGGGCGCCCTGCCCACGGGCTGCGCCCGCCGGCTGACGCGGCCCCAATCCCAGCGACAAGTCGAAGAATCGGTCGATTCCTGGCAAGGTGGGCGCATGGTTGATCGGGGAGCGAGCGCCCTGTCACTCCCGGACGACTGGCCCGCCCACCCGGATCCGATCCTGGCGCTCAACCGCATGGGCAGCTTCGACTGGGACCTGGACAACGGCCTGTTCCACATGGACGCCCAGGCCCACGAGGTCTTCGACCTGCGCCCGAACGAGTACGACGGCCGCCCCGAGTCCCTGTCCGTCCGGGTCCCGCCGGACGAGGCGCTCCGCCTGGACGCCCTGGTCGCCCAGGCCATCAAGGACGGCAGCGAGAACTACGGCGCCTACTTCCGGCTCCGCTGCCGCGACGGCCGCCTGCGCTGGACCCACACGCAGGGCTACATCCGGCGCGACGGGACGGGCCGCCCGCGCCGGATCGTCGGCATCGTCCGGGACGCCACCGAGGAGCTGAGCGAGCTCCAGTCCCGGGCCCCGCAGGGCGGCCCGGAGCGCGGCCGGTACGACCAGGGCGGCGTCGTGCAGGCCACCACGGCCGCCCTCGCCCACGCCCGCACCGTCCAGGACGTCATCGACGTGCTCAGCTACTCCGACGGTGTCACCCACCTCGGCGCGACCAGCCTCGTCATGGGGCTGGTCGAGGCCGGCCGGATCCGGCTGATCGCCGAGGGTCCCGTGGACAGCCGGGTGCCCGGCACCGAGGTCACCCGGATCGACGAGGCGTACCCGATGAGCGAGGTCGTCCGCACCCTCAGCCCCCGCTTCATCGAGTCCCCGGAGGAGTTCGCGGCCGGCTACCCCGTCCTGTGGCCGCACATCACCGACCTCGGCATCACCTCGGCCGCCTATCTGCCGTTGATCGTCCAGGCCCGCCCCATCGGCGCCATGGGCCTGCTCTACGGCGACCGGCGCGGCTTCAGCCCCGAGGAACGGGACATCCTCGTCGCGCTCGGCACCAGCATCGCCCAGAGCCTGCAACGGGCCATGTTCTACGAGCAGGAGAAGGACCTCGCCACCGGCCTCCAGCAGGCCATGCTGCCGCGCACCATCCCCAGCGTGCCCGGCGCCGACGTCGCCGTGCGCTACCGCTCCGGCAGCGCCACCGGCACCCTCGGCCGGGACATCGGCGGCGACTGGTACGACCTGATCCCGCTGCCCGGAGGCCGGGTCGGTGCCGTCATCGGCGACGTCCAGGGCCACGACACGCACGCCGCCGCCGTCATGGGCCAGCTGCGGATCGTGCTGCGCGCCTACGCCGCCGAGGGCCACACCCCGGCCACCGTGATGGCCCGCGCCTCCGTCTTCCTGCACGAACTGGACACCGACCGCTTCGCGACCTGCCTGTACGCGGAGGCCGACCTCGCCACCGGAGTGGTGCAGGTGGTGCGCGCCGGGCACATCGACCCCCTGCTGCGCGCCGCCGACGGCAGTTGCCGCCGGGTCTCCGTTGAGGGCGGGCTGCCGCTCGGCCTGTCCGCCGAGTTCGGCAGCCTCGACTACCCGGTCGGCACCCTGGAACTCGACCCCGGCCACACCCTGCTGCTGCTCACCGACGGCCTCGTCGAGACGCCCGGCGCCGACCTCGACGACGGGATGCAGACCCTCACCGGACTGGTCGCCACCGGCCCCCCGGACGTCTGGAAACTCGCCGACCGGCTGATCGAGGTCGCCGAGGAACGCGGCGGCGACGACGACGTGGCCCTGCTCCTGCTGCGCCGCCGCGGCATGGACGCGCCCAAGACCGGTGGCCGCCTCCAGCAGCATGTCGCACCCGGCGACCCCGAGGCCCTGACCGGCGCCCGGCACATGATCCGCGCCGCCGTCCGCGCCTGGGGCGCCGGGGACCACGCCGACGAGATCGAACTGGTCGCCGACGAGCTGATCACCAACGCCCTGATGCACACCGAGGGCTCCGCGATCGTCACCCTCAGGGTCCTCACCGGTGCCGAACGCCGGCTGCGGGTCGAGGTCGAGGACTCCTCCAGCGCCCTGCCGCGCCGCCGGGAGGCCGGGGAGTCCGGGGTCTCGGGCCGCGGACTGCTCCTCGTCGACCTGCTGGCCGACGTGTGGGGGGTGGAGGCGCGCGGCGGCGGCAAGTGCGTCTGGTGCGAGTTCACCGTCCCGGACCGGGCCGTGCGGAGCTGAACGGGCTCACCGGGACCGGACCTGGGTGAGACTGCCGGTGCCGGGTGGCAGTCTGGACGTATGCCGGAACTGCCCGAGGTCGAAGCGCTCAAGGACTTCCTGACCGAGCACCTGACGGGACACGAGATCGTCGCGGTGCTGCCGGTCGCGATCAGCGTGCTGAAGACGTACGACCCACCGCTCACCGCCCTCCAGGGCCGCGAGGTCACCGCCGTGCGGCGGTACGGCAAGTTCCTCGCCCTCGCCACGGACGGCGGCCCGCAGCTCGTCACCCACCTGGCCCGCGCGGGCTGGCTCCAGTGGAAGGACCGGCTGCCCGACGCCCCGCCCCGCCCCGGCAAGGGTCCGCTCGCGCTGCGGGTGGCCCTGGAGACCGGCGCCGGCTTCGACCTGACCGAGGCGGGCACCCAGAAGCGGCTCGCGGTGTACGTCGTGCACGACCCCGGGGAGGTGCCCGGCGTGGCCCGGCTCGGCCCCGACCCGCTCGCCGGTGACTTCGACGAGGCCCGCCTGGCCGCCCTGCTGGCGGGGGAGCGGCGGCAGCTCAAGGGCGCGCTGCGCGACCAGAGCCTGATCGCCGGCATCGGCAACGCCTACAGCGACGAGATCCTGCACGCGGCGAAGATGTCCCCGTTCAAACTGGCCGGCGCCCTCACCGCCCAGGAGACCACCCGGCTGTACGAGGCGCTGCGCACCACCCTCACCGACGCGGTCGAGCGCTCCCGCGGTCTGGCCGCCGGGCGGCTGAAGTCCGAGAAGAAGAGCGGGCTGCGGGTCCACGGCCGCACCGGCGAACCCTGCCCCGTGTGCGGTGACACCATCCGCGAGGTGTCCTTCAGCGACTCCTCGCTGCAGTACTGCCCGACGTGCCAGACCGGCGGCAAGCCGCTGGCCGACCGCAGACTCTCCCGGCTGCTGAAGTGACCCGTTGCCGGCCCTTCGGCGGCGGGCTCACCGCATGGGCGGCCACCACTCGATCAGCACGATCGTCGCGTCGTCGCGGAGCCGGCCCGGCTGGGCGTCCAGGATCGAGTGGATCAGCCGGCGCAGGGTCTCGGGCGCCAGCTCGCCCGCGGCCGTGGCCCGGATGACCTCGTCGGCGAACCGCTCGAGGCCGAACATCTCGCCGTCACGGGTGCGCGCCTCGGTGACGCCGTCCGTGTACAGCAGCACCCGGTCCCCGGGCTGGAGGTCGATCTCGTGGGTCGTGCGGCGCCGCTCGGTGAGCAGGGACGGCAGCCCCATCGGCGGATCCGCCTCCCGCTCCATCGCGTCGACCAGCAGCCGCTGGTCCCGGATCAGCAGCGGCGCCGGATGCCCGCAGTTGGCCCAGCGCAGCCGCCCGTCGGCGAGGTCGAGCTGGGTGAGCACCCCGGTGCAGAACTGGTCCGGCAGCCAGTGTGTCAGCGCGTCGTCGACGCACTTGACCAGGTCCGGCAGATCGGCGCCGACGCGCCGGGCGTTGCGGCACGCGGACAGCGACACCGCGGTGGTCAGTCCGGAGGCGAGGTTGTGGCCCATGGCGTCGAAGACCGAGGCGTGCAGGGTGGTCTCGGTGAGCGAGTGGTCGAAGGCGTCGCCGCCGAGGTCGTAGGCGGGCTCAAGGACGGCCGTGGACACCACGTGCGCGGTGCCGATCGTGCGGGGCGGCAGGAAGGCGCGCAGCATCTCCGCGGGCAGCCGCATCGGCTCGGTCCTGGTCCGCCGTACGAAGGAGTCCTTGTACGCCCGTTTGGAGGTGACCATCATCGCCAGCAGCGTCGCGAGACTGCGGCTGCGGCGCAGCGTGGCCTGGGTGAGGGCGGGCTGGTGCACCGCCAGCACGCCCAGCCGCTCGGCGCCGTCCACGAGCGGCAGCCACGCCGTCATCCCGCCGTGCTCGGACTCCTCCACCCGCAGGGACTGCGTGCGGTACGTCCAGCCGGCCAGGGACTCGTCGATGGGCAGTGCGGAGGCGACGTCGGTCAGCGGTACCAGCTGGCGCTGCTGGAGATCGGCGAGGTAGACCACGGAGTGCTGGAGCCCGAGAGCCTTGGAGCAGCGGGCCACCGCGGTGGTCAGGTCCAGCGCCGGAGTCTCCGGGTCGGCGAGGAACTCCTCCAGCAGACCGTCGCCGGTCTCTGCCGTCGCCACGTCTCTCCCCTCGTCGGGACCGCGGGCGCGGTCGGGTCGCGTCCCTCAGCAGTCTCACACCGTCGCCCGCGGCCCGCCCGGCGGCCGGAGCGGCGGGACCGACGGCACCGCCGCAGGGGTGAGAGGTCCTCGTCATGAAGGGGCCTGAGTCCCGCATGCGGCCCGGTGCTCGAGGGGCGTGTACGAGGGCGGAACGTCCGAACGGGTCGACATCGAGGACACGCACCATGCCGTTCTCCATGACCGCCGCCCTGGGCCCGCCGCATCACCGCGGACGCCCCCGCGCGGCGCCCGCGGTGATGCGGCGGGCCC
>NZ_MUND01000026.1 GCF_002154375.1 Streptomyces glaucescens
GGTGGGTGGCGTCGACGACGGCGGCCACCTCGTGGGCGCGCAGCCAGTCGGCCAGCCCCTCGGCGCCGCCGAAGCCGCCCACGCGTACGCCCCCCGCGACCGCCCCCGGCCGGGTCACCCGCCCCGCCAGCGAGGTCGTCACCCGCGTGCCGGGCCGCACCGCCAGCTCGGCGGCGAGCTGGCGGGCCTCGGTGGTGCCGCCGAGGACCAGGACATGGCGGGACATGGCGCGAGCGTATCGAACGTTCGACGGCCCGGACCCGTCGCAGTGGTGCCGCCGTCGCGGCCACGAACACCCGGACCGTCCACCGAAGGGAACCACCATGCCCGCCCCGTCCCTCCTCCACCGCACCGCCGCGCTCCTCCTGGCCGGCGGCCTGCTGACCCTGGCCACCGCCTGCGGCGACGACACCGGCGCCACCGCCACCACCAAGCCGGAGGCCCCCGCCTGGACGGAACCCGCCGCCTACACGTACACCCTGACGTCCGGCGGAGGTGAGCGGTCCCTCATCGGCACATTCCGCGTGACGGTCCGCGACGGCGAGGTGACCGACGCCTCCGGCCTCGACGACGGCGCCCGCCGCGTGGTCCGCCGGCTCCCCGGCCAGATCCCCACGCTCGGCGACCTGCTGCGCGAACTCGGCCAGGCCCGCCGGGACCACGCGGACACGGCCGAGGCGGAGTACGCGGCCGACGGGCACCCGGTACGCATCTCCCTCGACTGGGACGCCGACGCCGTGGACGACGAGGCCGAGTACGTGATCAGCGCGTACGAGCCCGGCCCCGCCGCCGGATAGGGCGGCACCGGGAGCGGGCGTCCGGGCGGGGTGGCGTGCGTCCGCCCAGGAGCGGAGAATCTCCCCTGGCCGTACTTCCTGTCCTGCGGAGGTGTCATGACGGTTCCGCGAACGCTCCTGTGGCGGGCGCGAACGGCCCGTCCGGATGCCGGCGCCCTGGAGGCGGCCCGGGGCTCCGTCGGGGCTCACGGCGTCCACCGGACACGTCGCGGATGCGTGTGAGTGCCGGTGCGTGCCGTCCTCGTCGACATCGACGGCGTCCTGACCGTCTCCTGGGAGCCGCTGCCGGGGGCTGCCGAGGCGCTGCGGGAGATCCGGGCCGCGGGGCTGCCGTTCGCCCTGGTGACCAACACGACGTCCCGTACCCGGGCGTCGATCGCCGGGACGCTCGCGGACGCGGGGTTCCCGGTGAGCGCCGAGGACATCCTGACCGCGCCGGCCGTCACCGCCGCGTATCTCGCCGAGCGGTGTCCGGGTGCGCGCTGCCTCCTGTTGAACAGCGGGGACGTCGTGGCGGATCTGGAGGGTGTGCGCCTGGTCGGCGCGGACGCCTCCGAGGGCACCGTGGACGTCGTACTGGTCGGCGGTGCCGGGCCGGAGTTCGGGTACGAGGCGCTCGACCGGGCCTTCGGGCACCTCCGGCACGGGGCCCGGCTCGTGGCCATGCACCGCAATCTGTTCTGGCGTACCGACCGGGGACTGCGGCTGGACGCGGGGGCGTTCCTGGCCGGGCTCGAGCAGGCGGCCCGGACCGAGGCCGTGGTGACCGGGAAGCCGTCGGCGGCGTTCTTCGAGGCCGCGCTGCGGCGGCTCGGGGCCGGGGCGGACGACGCGGTCATGGTGGGCGACGACATCGAATCCGATGTGCTCGCGGCACAGCGGGCCGGGCTGACCGGGGTGCTGGTGCGGACGGGGAAGTACTTGCCGCAGACGCACCGGGCGGCGAGCGGCGAGCCCGACCATGTCGTCGACTCGTTCGCGGATGTCCCGGCGCTGCTCGGACTCCGGAACGACGAGGCGCGCTGACGGCCGGCGCTCCCGGGAGGGCCCCACCCGGCATCCGCGCCGTCAGGGCCGAGCCGGCTCGCTCTCGGGCAGCCGTGCGCGGAGCGTGGCAGCGAAATCCTCGGCGCGGGCAAGCTGGACGCGCAGCTTCTCCACCTGCTCCGCCGCGGTCCGCTCGTACGCGCGCACCCGCTCCAGGAGCGCCTCCCGCTCCCCCGGGGTCAGTCCCTCGCCCGCGTCCAGCCGGTCGGTGGCGCCCAGCAGGTCGCGCATCTGGTCCAGCGTGAAGCCGAGCGGCTTCATCCGCCGGATGACCATGAGGCGGGCGACATCGTTCTCGGTGTAGAGACGGAAGCCGCCCTGGGAGCGGGCCGAGGGCACGACCAAGCCGGTCTCCTCGTAGTGCCGGATGGTGCGCAGGGACAGCTCGGTGCGCGCGGCGACCTCGCCGATCTGCATGTGCTTGCCGTCCACGTCCCTGCTCCTGGCCCTGCCGCTCGAAGCGGCACCTTCGTCTGCCGAGCCCCGCCGATCTCTACCCTAACGTTAGGGTAGAGTTTCTGCTCGTGTGGGCGGTGCGGCGCTGCGCTGCCCTTGCCGTGCCGGGGCCGACGCCGACCTCGGCGAAGTTCCGATTCTGGCAGGAGATCACGCGTGCGCGTGCTCATGACGCCCGCCGCCGCCTCCTGCCCGCCGTGATGCCTCGCTCCCGGACGTGAGCGCGGGGCGCCGACGCGCCGCCCCGCCTCCGTCCCCCTCCGACTTTCGCTTCCGCATCACGGGACCACCCGCGGGGACGCCGGCCCGGCTCCCCCGCGTCCTACCGCCCGCCCGGCCCGCAGCGTCGAGTGGGCCCGAGCACGACAGGTAACCGCTCCCTTGTCCTCTTCCGTTGCGTCTCCCACCGCACGGCCGCGTGGCCTCACACCCGACTGGTGGTCCGACCCGAAGGTCTGGCGCACCGAGATCCTCGCCGGCCTGGTCGTCGCCCTGGCGCTCGTGCCCGAGGCGATCTCCTTCTCGATCATCGCCGGCGTCGACCCCGCGACCGGCCTGTTCGCCTCCTTCACCATGGCCGTGACCATCGCGATCGTGGGTGGCCGAAGGGCGATGATCTCCGCCGCGACCGGCGCCGTCGCCCTGGTCATCGCGCCGGTGAATCGTGAGCACGGTCTCGGCTACCTGGTCGCCACCGTCATCCTCGCCGGCGTCTTCCAGATCATCCTGGGGGCGCTCGGGGTGGCGAAGCTGATGCGGTTCATCCCGCGCAGTGTGATGGTCGGCTTCGTCAACGCACTGGCCATCCTCGTCTTCATGGCCCAGGTTCCCGAGATGCGGAACGTGCCCTGGGCGGTCTACCCGCTGATCGCCGCCGGCCTGGCGCTGATGGTCCTCCTCCCGAAGATCACCACCGTGATCCCGGCCCCGCTCGTCTCCATCGTCGTCCTCACCGTCATCACGGTCGCGGCCGGCATCGCGGTCCCGAACGTGGGAGACAAGGGAGCACTGCCGTCCTCACTGCCCGCGCCGGGCCTGCCGGACGTGCCCTTCACCATGGACACCCTGACGACGATCGCGCCGTACGCGTTCGCGATGGCGCTGGTCGGTCTGATGGAGTCGCTGATGACCGCAAAGCTCGTCGACGACATCACCGACACCCGCTCCGACAAGACCCGCGAGTCCATCGGCCAGGGCATCGCCAACATCGTCACCGGCTTCTTCGGTGGCATGGGCGGCTGCGCCGTGATCGGCCAGACGATGATCAACGTGAAGGTGTCCGGCGCCCGGACCCGCCTGTCGACCTTCCTCGCGGGCTCGTTCCTGATGGTGCTGTGCATCGTCTTCGGCCCGATCGTCTCCGACATCCCCATGGCCGCCCTCGTCGCCGTGATGATCACGGTGTCGTTCACGACCTTCGACTGGCACTCCATCGCCCCCAGGACGCTGAAGCGGATGCCGGCCGGCGAGATCGCCGTCATGGTCATCACCGTCGCGGTCGTGGTCGGAACCCACAACCTCGCCATCGGCGTCGTCGTCGGCTCGGTCACCGCCATGATCGTCTTTGCCAGGCGTGTCGCCCATCTCGCCGAGGTCAACGCCGTCACCGATCCCGACGGAAGTGCGGTCGTCTACCGGGTGACCGGCGAACTGTTCTTCGCCTCCTCGAACGACCTCGTGGGGCAGTTCGACTACGCGGGTGACCCCCCGAGGGTCGTCATCGACCTGTCGGCCGCACACATCTGGGACGCCTCGTCCGTCGCCGCCCTCGACGCGATCACGTACAAGTACTCCCAGCGCGGCAAGAGCGTCGAGATCACCGGTCTGAACGACCCCAGCGCGCACCTGCACGGCAAGCTCAGCGGCGAACTGGCGGCCGGTCACTGACGCACGCGGAACCTGTCGGCCCGGCGCCCGCCCGCGGCGAGAGGGGGGCGCGACCCGCCGTCCTCCGTCCACGAGCGCCGGCGGCGGGCTGCGGCGACGCGCCGCTCGGTCGCCGGCCACCCTCACGGCGCCGGCGACCGAGTCATGCCGGCCCCTTCGCGGCGGCGTCGGCATCCCGTGCGACCGGTTCGACGCTCCTCAGTGCTGCCGATGTCGCCCCTGCCTGACGGGAAGGACACCCCTCAGCGCAGCAGCAGCTGCAAGGCGCCCAGGACGGTCGCGGCGATCACGAGTTGTTCGAAGAGCCGCTGGTTGATCCGGTCCACGGCCCACTTGCCGAGCAGCGCGCCGGGCAGGACGAACAGCACGAGTGCGGCGTCGAGCAGCAGCGACGGGCCGTCGATCAGCCCGAGCCCCACGCTGAAGGGGACCTTGGACACGTTCACGATGAGGAAGAAGAACGCCGACGTGCCCAGGAAGCCCAGTTTCCGGAAGCCCGCCGACAGCAGGTACATCGACATCACCGGGCCGCCCGCGTTGGCGACCATGGTGGTGAAGCCGCCGAGGACGCCGTAGGAGCGGGCCTTGACGCGGCCCGCCCGGGTCGTGACCGCGTCGGGCTCCGCCGCCTGCTCCGCCGTGCGCCGTCGCCACACCGTCAGCGCGGCCATCAGCAGCAGTATCACCCCGATCGAGGTGCGGACGATGCCGTCGTCGGCCCGCATCAGGAACAGTGTGCCGACGACGACTCCGGCCGCGACCGCCGGGAAGAGCCGCCACAGCGTGGGCCAGTGGGCGTGCCGCCGGTAGGTGAGGACGGCGAGCACGTCCCCGGCGATGAGCAGGGGCAG
>NZ_MUND01000260.1 GCF_002154375.1 Streptomyces glaucescens
CCCCCACCGGCACCCGCCCGGTGAACTCCGGCTACGCCCACGACGAGCAGGGGGCACAGAGCGCTGCGGCGAACTATGCGGTCGCACTGGGCTCGGCCGAGATGTTCGACGAAGGCAAGCGCGACGCCATCCTGCGGGCCATCATCACGCCCTCCCGAGTCGCCGATTTCGCAGCGACGCTGGACAAGGCCTACACGCCCGCGTTCAACAAGAACGTAGGTCTCAACGAGGACGGCACGACGCCCAAGGGCTACACGTTCGTGTCCCGCACCAACCCGATCGGCACCAAGGTGACCGAGTCCTCGTCCGACACCGCCACGGTGGAGGTCTGGTGCAGCGGTCTGCTCGGTCTTGCGGGCGAGAAATCGACGACGCCCGTCACGAACAGCTGGTTCACCATCACCATGCAGCTCGAGTGGACCGCCGACGACTGGAAGATCGTGACGCACTCCCAGAAGGAAGGCCCTTCGCCCGTTCCCGGTGACGACAGGGCTTCCAGCGCCGACGAGATGGCCAAGGCCGTCCAGGAGTACGGAGGGTTCACGTATGCCCGGTAGGCGCCGCCTTCTCAAGCTGACCGCCGTCCTGGCGACCGTACAGACCACCGTGGTCCTCGCAGCCACGCACAGCTTCGCTGCACCTTCGCCTTCGCCTTCGCCTTCTCCTTCGCCCTCCGCGAGCAACGACCCCTGCGATCTCATCCACGGCCCCGCCAAGGACTACTGCGAACGAGGCAGCAGCAGCCGTTCCCGTTCCGGCCCCGACACCCTCGACCCCACCTCCACCCTCGACCCCCTCTCCTCCCTCGCCCAGGGCTGCGCCGACGCCGCGTCCTGGACGATCGACAAGCTCAGTGAGGCGGTCAAGGACACCGCGAACGTCGACTTCACCAACCCGCAGTTCCTCCAGCAGTACGCGGTGGTCTTCGCGGCCTCGACGATCCTCACGCTGCTCCTGTGGCTGCTGGCGGTCGCCAAGCGCGCCGTCCGCGGCGTGCCGCTGACCACCGCCATCTCGGAGGCGATCGGCTTCCTCTGGCTCACGGTCCTCGCCTCCGCCTTCACGCCGCTGATCCTGTACACGGTGGTGAGCGCCACCGACGGCATCACGGACGTGCTCGCGAAGGCCACCGGCGACCAGACCGACACCTTCTTCGGCAACTTCTCCGGAGCGCTGGAGAAGGGCGAGGACATCGGCGGCGGCCCGATCATGCTGATCGTGGTCTCCCTGGTGAGCATCCTCGCCGCGGGCGTCCTGTGGCTGGAGCTCGTCATCCGTGCCGCCCTGCTCTACGTCGGCGCCCTGCTCGGCACGGTCGTCTACGCCGGCCTGGTCGACAAGAACCTGTGGGGCCATGTCCGCCGCTGGGCGGGCATCATGATCGCGGTGATCCTCGTCAAGCCGGTGATCGTGATCGTCCTGGGCCTCGCGGGCGCCCTCTCGGCGGACGACGGCCCGGACGCCTTCTCCGCGGTCGTCTCCGGCCTCGCGATCATCCTGCTCGCCATCTTCGCCTCGGCGATGATCTACCGTTTCGTCCCGGGCTTCGGCGACGAGATCGCCGGTTCCCGCAACAACCGCATCATGCAGACCGCCGAGGGCAAGGCGGCAGCCGTGATCAGCAGCCCGGCCACCCTCGTCGCGCAGGGCATCAAGACGCACAGCACCCGTGCGGACAACAACGGCGGCCAGTCCGCCGGCACGAGCGGCCCCCGCCCGGCCAACTCCGCCGCGGGCGGCGTGGCGGCGCACAGCTCGCGCACCTCGACCGGTGGCGGCGGATCTGTCCCCTCCGCCGCGCCGCCGCCCCGCTCGTCCAGCCCGGTGAACACCCCTCACGCCAGCAACGCCCGCAACAGCAGTACCAATCGCACGGGAGGTGAAGGGCGTTGACGACCGAGTCCCATCTGTCCCATCCGGTCACGCCCCGCCGTACATATCTGATCGGCCGCGCCCGGCCGAACGCGATCGTCGGCCGCAACCGCGAGACCGGTGAGATCGTGCTGATCATCGCGGGCGCGTTCCTCGGCATGATGTGCGGGCTCCTCGTTCCGGTCCTGTCCCTCCGGATCGTGCTGCTCATGGGCTTCCCGCTGCTCGCCCTCGCGGCGGTCTACGTGCCGTACAAGCACCGCACGTTCTACAAGTGGTTCGAGATCAACCGCAGCTACAAGCGCACCCTCCGCTCGGGCGCCACCTACCGCTCCAGCGCGATCGAGGCGGGCACCCGGCTCGACGGGCGGGAGATCGAGGTCGGCCCGCCGCCCGGCATCGGCCGCATCACCTGGCTCTCGGCCCCGTTCGGCCCGGACGAGATCGCCGTACTGCTGCACGCGGACCGCAAGACGGTCACCGCCTGCATCGAGATCGAGGGCCCGGGCGTCGGCCTGCGCGACTCGGAGGACCAGGAAGCACTGGTGGACCGTTTCGGCACGCTGCTCAAGCACGTCGCCAACGGCGACGGCTTCGTCACCCGCCTCCAGATGCTGGCCCGCACCCTCCCCGCCGACCCGGACGCCCACGCCAAGGACGTCGCCGTCCGCGGCGACGACCGGGCACCGGTGTGGCTCCAGCAGTCGTACGACCAGCTCCAGTCGATGGTGTCGACCAGCAGCGAGCAGCACCGCGCGTACCTGGTCGCCTGTATGCACTACACCCGTGAGCTGGCCGCCGAGGCGCACGCCATGGCCCGCGCGGCCCGCCCGCACGGCGGCAAGGTCGACCGGGACGCGGGCCTCGCCGTCGTCATGGCCAGGGAGCTGACGGACATCTGCTCCCGACTCCAGGAGGCCGACATCCGGGTCCGGCAGCCGCTCGGCCAGAGCCGGCTCGCCTCGCTCATCCACTCCATGTACGACCCGGACCACCCGATCGACCACATCCAGGCGATGACGAAGCGCAACGCCTGGCCGGCCGAGCTGGACGCCATGGAGCCGACGTTCCTCCAGGCGAAGACCCGCGAGTCCTCCACCCGCGCCCCCTGGTGCCACGCCACGGCCTGGGTGAAGGAGTGGCCGATGACGCCCGTCGGCGTCAACTTCCTGGCGCCGCTGCTGGTCCACACCCCGGACGTCATCCGGACCGTCGCCGTCACGATGGACCTCGAACCCACCGAGGTCGCCATCGAGCGCATGCTCACCGAGAAGACCAACGACGAGGCGGAGGCGTCCCGCGCCGCCAAGATGAACCGCACCGTCGACCCGCGCGACATCGCCGCCCACAACCGTCTCGACCAGCGCGGCGAGGACCTGGCGAGCGGCGCCGCGGGAGTGAATCTCGTCGGCTACATCACCGTCTCCTCGCGTAATCCGGAGGCTCTGGCCCGCGACAAGCGCACGATAAGGGCGTCGGCCGGAAAGTCGTATCTGAAGCTGGAATGGTGCGACCGCGAGCACCACCGCGCCTTTGTGAACACGCTGCCCTTCGCCACCGGCATTCGGAGGTAGGACCTGATGCGGGACCCGCTGTCCGTCCTCACCGACGCCTTCACGTCCTTCCTGTTCGGGAAGGTGGAGACGACCCGCCTGCCGGTCCGCACGTCGACCGGCCAGGCGCAGGCGGTCTACCTGCCGACCGCGGCCCCCGGTCTCGGCGACTCCGGCGTCATCATCGGCCGCGAGGTCTACTCCGGGAAGGGGTACATCTACGACCCCTTCCAGCTGTACGGCCAGCAGCTCCCCGCCCCGCACTGGCTCGTCCTCGGCGAGTCCGGCAACGGCAAGTCGGCCCTGGAGAAGACGTACGTCCTGCGCCAGCTGCGCTTCAAGGACCGCCAGGTCGTCGTCCTGGACGCGCAGGGCGAGGACGGTGTCGGCGAGTGGAACCTGATCGCGCAGGAGCTGGGGATAACTCCCATCCGGCTGGACCCGATGGCCGCCCTGGACCACGGCATCCGGCTCAACCCGCTCGACCCTGCGATCACCACGACCGGCCAGCTCGCCCTGCTGCGCACGATCATCGAGGTCGCGATGGGCCACGGCCTCGACGAGCGCTCCGGCTTCGCGCTCAAGGTCGCGCACGCCTACGTCAACGAGACCATCGTCGAGCGCCAGCCCGTCCTGTCCGACATCGTCGACCAGCTGCGCCACCCGGAGCCGGAGTCGGCGGAGGCGATGAACGTCGACATAGACGACGTACGGGCCTGGGGCCTGGACGTGGCGCTGGTGCTGGACCGGCTCGTCGACGGTGACCTGCGCGGCATGTTCGACGGCCCGACCACGGTCGGCATCGACCTGGACGCCCCGCTGACCGTCTTCGACCTGTCCCACATCGACCGCAACTCCATCGCCATGCCCATCCTCATGGCGATCGTCGGCGTGTGGCTGGAGCACACCTGGATCCGCCCCGACCGGAGGAAGCGCATCTTCCTGGTCGAGGAGGCCTGGCACATCATCAACAGTCCGTTCGTCGCACAGCTGTTCCAGCGGCTGCTGAAGTTCGGCCGCCGGCTCGGCCTGTCCTTCGTCGCCGTCGTCCACCACCTGTCCGACGTGGTGGACGGCGCGGCGGCGAAGGAGGCGGCAGCGATCCTGAAGATGGCGTCCACAAGGACGATCTACGCCCAGAAGGCCGACGAGGCCCGCGCCACCGGCCGGGTCCTCGGCCTGCCCCGCTGGGCCGTCGAGATCATCCCCACCCTCACCCCCGGCATCGCCGTCTGGGACGTCAACGGCAACGTCCAGGTCGTGAAACACCTGGTCACCGAGACCGAACGCCCGCTCGTCTTCACCGACCGCGCCATGACCGAGTCCTCCGCCGACTTCCTCGACCACGACCCCCTGCGCGCCGCCGAACTGGAGGCAGAGCAGCGGGCCGCGGCCTTCGTCGAACAGCACCTCGGCGACTCCGAGTCCACGGTGGCCTAGATGAGACCGGACGACCGAGGCCACCGCCAGAACGCCCAGGGCGGCATCCCCGACGGCCTGCTCGTGGGCATACTCGCGTTCCTGCTCGGCATGACCCTGCTGGTCTGGTCGGCCACGGGCATGGCCGCCTGGTTCGCCCACGGTTCCTGGCCGGACGGGGTCACGTTCACCCACACGCCGTCGGCCATGCGCAGGCTCATCGCCCAGCCGCACGACATCCCGGGCGCCTGGCCGCAGACCCCGCCCGGGCAGCTCTCGGGGTACGGGCTGTTCTGGGGGCTGTTCATCGGGCAGTTGATGGTGCTGGTCGTGCTGACCGTGTTCGTGCTGGGCACGGTCGCCCGCTGGCGGGCGGGGCGGGCGGCACGCCGGACCACGCCGGTGTCCAAGCCCGCCCCGGCCCC
>NZ_MUND01000261.1:0-21828 GCF_002154375.1 Streptomyces glaucescens
CGGACATCTTGCCGCCGCTGGACTTCTTCGCCACCGGCACCAGCGGCGCCGCCGGGTCGGCGGACTCGGCGCGGGCGACCAGCTTGTAGACCATGGAGGCCGTCGGATAGCCGGACCCGGTGACCAGCTGGGTGCCGACGCCGTACGCGTCCACCGGGGCCGCCGCCAGCGACGCGATGGCGTACTCGTCGAGGTCCGAGGTCACGATGATCTTCGTGTTCACGGCGCCCAGCTCGTCCAGCTGCTGCCGCACCCGGTGCGCGACCAGCAGCAGGTCGCCGGAGTCGATCCGCACCGCGCCCAGTTCCGGCCCGGCGACCTCCACGGCCGTACGGACCGCCTCGGTCACGTCGTAGGTGTCCACCAGCAGGGTCGTGCCGCGGCCCATGGAGTCCACCTGGGCCCGGAAGGCGTCCCGCTCGCGGTCGTGCAGCAGGGTGAAGGCGTGCGCGGAGGTGCCGACGGTCGGGATGCCGTAGCGGAAGCCGGCCGCGAGGTCCGAGGTGGAGGCGAAGCCGCCGACGTACGCGGCGCGGGCGGCGGCGACCGCGGACAGCTCGTGGGTGCGCCGGGCCCCCATCTCGATCAGCGGGCGGTCCCCGGCGGCCGAGGACATCCGGGAGGCCGCCGCGGCGATGGCCGAGTCGTGGTTGAGGATGGAGAGGACCACCGTCTCCAGCAGCACGCACTCGGCGAAGCTGCCCTCGACCCGCAGGATCGGCGAGCCCGGGAAGTACACCTCGCCCTCGGGGTAGCCCCAGATGTCGCCGCTGAACCGGTACCCGGCGAGCCAGTCCAGGGTCTCCTCGCCGACGATGCCGCGCTCGCGCAGGAAGCCGAGGACGCCCTCGTCGAAGCGGAAGTTCTCGACGGCGTCCAGCACCCGCCCGGTGCCCGCGACCACGCCGTACCGGCGCCCGTTCGGCAGCCGCCGGGTGAAGACCTCGAACACGCTCCGCCGTTCGGCGGTGCCCGCCCGCAGCGCGGCCTGCAGCATCGTCAGCTCGTACTGGTCCGTGAAGAGCGCCGTCGAGGGAACATCCACCGGCAGCCCAAGGTCCGCTGTGTTCATGGCAACGGATGCTACTCCTATTTCGTCAGTGTGACGATTTCTGGTGCGCGTGGCAGCATGGTCATGTGACGTCAGCCGCTCCCCTCGAGATCGAACGCACCGAATCGGCGGAAGAGGTCTCCGCCGTCCCCGAGCCGGACGTCCCCTGGGTCACGATCGTGCACAACGACCCGGTCAACCTCATGAGCTATGTGGCGTATGTCTTCCAGACGTACTTCGGCTACTCCAAGGACAAGGCCACCAAGCTCATGCTCGACGTCCACCACAAGGGCCGGGCGGTCGTCTCCAGCGGTTCCCGCGAGGAGATGGAACGCGACGTGCAGGCCATGCACGGCTACGGTCTGTGGGCCACCCTCCAGCAGGACCGCAAGTAGCCGGTCGGAAGCAGCGAATCCCTCCATGCCAGGAACCTTCGAACCGCTCCCCGGCGGCGGCGCGGCCGTCGCCCTCGACGACGTCGAGATCTCCATCATCCGCTCGCTGGCCGTCCAGCTGCTGGAACTCATCGGGCCCGGCCCCGCCGAGGACGCCTCCGGCGACCCGTTCGCCGAGCTGTTCGCCGACGGCCCGAGCGAGCCGCCCGCCGACCCGGTGCTGCGCCGCCTCTTCCCGGACGCCTACGGCGACCCGGAGGGCGTCGCGGACCCGAAGGCGGCCGAGGAGCAGAAGGCGTACTCCGCCGAGTTCCGCCGCTACACCGAGAACGACCTGAGGGCCGGCAAGCGGGAGAACGCCCTCGCGGTGATCCGTTCCCTGGACGCGCTGTCGTCCGCCGGTGACGGCGGGGCAGTGCTGAAGCTGTCGCCCGACCAGTCCCGGCAGTGGCTCGGCGCCCTCAACGATCTGCGCCTCGCCATCGGCTCCCGGCTGGAGATCACCGACGAGGACGACACCGATCTGCTCTACCGGCTGCCGGACGAGGATCCGCGCAAGCCGATGGTGATGGCGTATCTGTGGCTGGGCGGGCTCCAGGAGACGCTGGTCTCGACACTGCTGCCCTGATCGGCACGCTTGCCCTGATATGCCCCCAAGGGCACGCGCGAAAACGTTCGCTCAGCGGACGCTCAAATCCGGATAACGATCCTGTCACCAGTGGTGCGCCGAATGCGCCGCCTGAGTGCTCTTTGTCCGCTTTCTCTTGTGGTGTACACCACACTGCGCCCCGGTGATCACTGTCGCGCCCGTGATAGACCTTCACGATCGCCCGGCGCACACCACCCATGTCGCGCCGGGTGCGCCACCGAGCCGACGACCGTCGGCCAGGCAGGAGCGGAAACGCTCAGCTCCAGCAGTCCGGGGGGATCGTGACCCGATCCGAGGCCGACGACAGGCCCGGGTCGGTATGGAGAAAGGCGCACCACACATGACCTCTGTGCAGGTCGACAAGGAGAACACCTCCGAAGAGGGGTACGAGCGGGGCCTCGGCAGCCGGCAGATCCAGATGATCGCCATCGGCGGCGCCATCGGCACCGGTCTCTTCCTCGGGGCGGGCAAGGGCATCTCCAAGGCCGGGCCCAGCCTCATCCTGGCGTACGCCGTCGCGGGCCTCGTCATCTTCTTCATCATGCGCGCGCTCGGCGAGCTGCTGATGTACCGCCCCGTATCCGGCTCCTTCTCGGAGTACGCACGCGAGTTCATCGGGCCCTTCGCGGGCTTCGTGACGGGATGGACGTACTGGCTCTTCTGGGTCGTCACCGGCATCACCGAGGTCACCGCCGCCGCGGCCTACATGACGTACTGGTTCGACATCCCCCAATGGGTGTCGGCCCTGATCTTCACGATCATCCTCTACGCCGCCAACCTCATCTCCGTGAAGCTCTTCGGTGAGCTGGAGTTCTGGTTCTCGATGGTCAAGGTCACCGCGATCATCGGCATGATCCTGATCTGCGCCGGCATCCTGACGATCGGCTTCTCGGACGCCGGCGACACCGCCTCCGTGACCCACCTGTGGAGCGACGGCGGCTTCTTCCCGCACGGTGTCGGCGAGTCCCTGATGACCCTCCAGATGGTCATGTTCGCGTTCCTCGCCGTCGAGCTGGTCGGCGTGACCGCGGGCGAGTCCAAGGACCCGAAGACCGTGCTTCCCAAGGCGATCAACACCGTGCCGTGGCGTATCGCCGTCTTCTACGTCGGCGCGCTGATCATGATCCTGTCGGTCGTGCCGTGGACCCACTTCCAGCCCGGTGTGAGCCCCTTCGTGGCCGCCTTCGAGAAGATGGGCCTGGCCGCGGGCGCGGGCATCGTCAACTTCGTCGTCCTCACCGCCGCCCTGTCGTCCTGCAACTCCGGCATGTACTCCACCGGCCGCATGCTGCGCGACCTGGCACTGAACAACCAGGGCCCGAAGCTCTTCACCAAGCTGACCTCCAACGGCCTCCCGCTGGTCGGCACCACCTTCTCCGCCGCGCTGATGATGGTCGGCGTGTGGATCAACTACCAGTGGCCCGGCAAGGCGTTCGACTACGTCGTCTCCTTCGCCACGATCTCCGGCATGTGGGCCTGGATCATGATCCTGGTCAGCCAGATCCGCTACCGGGCCAAGGCCGACCGCGGCGAGCTGCCCCGCTCGGAGTTCCGCGCCCCGGGCGCGCCGTTCACCAGCTGGTTCGCGCTCGCCTTCATCGGCATGGTGATCGTGCTGATGGGCATCGACAAGGACGCCCGGATCTCGCTGTACTGCGCGCCGCTGTGGGCCCTGATCCTCGGCGTCGCCTACCTCGTCCTGAAGAGCCGCAACCCGGAAGCGGCGGCCTTCAAGAAGCGCGGCTGACCCTCCCCGAGGACGCCCGGCCGCGGGGAGTACTCGTGGCACTCCCGGCGGCCGCCGCTCAGGGCGTCCGGCATATGGGCCGTTCCGTACCAACCCTCGGTACGGAACGGCCCTTTTGCTTATCCTGACGAACATGCTGACCATCACCCAGGCCCTCTACGACCAGATCGTCGCGCACGCCCGCAAGGACCACCCCGACGAGGCGTGCGGCGTCATCGCGGGCCCGGCGGGCTCGGACCGCCCCGAGCGCTTCATCCCCATGCTGAACGCGGCCATGTCGCCCACCTTCTACGAGTTCGACTCCGGCGACCTGCTCAAGCTCTACCGCGAGATGGACGACCGCGACGAGGAGCCGGTGGTCATCTACCACTCCCACACCGCCACCGAGGCCTACCCCTCGCGCACCGACATCTCGTACGCCAACGAGCCCGGCGCCCACTACGTCCTGGTCTCCACCGCCGACACCGACGGGATGGGCGCGTTCCAGTTCCGCTCGTACCGAATCGTCGAAGGCCAGGTCACCGAGGAGGAAGTGAACGTCGTGGAGGCCTACTGACCGCACTTCGGTCAGAATTCATCCACCATCTGAGATCACATTCCAGAAACCGGACCGGGAATCGATACGATGAGCCCATGGTTCTCCTCGACGTGAGTGACAAGGCGCCGGGCACGCTGCTCGTGGCGCGTCTGCACGTCGATCTGTGCAGGCTGAACAGCGCCATCTGTTGACACCGCGCTGCCGCCGTACGGCCGTGTGCCGCGGCGCTCCCCCGGAGCCGAAGGCCTGGGGGAAACCTCATCGCGCGCCCACCGACCGAGACCCCTTTTTTTCCGACAGGAGCCCCTTGCCATGGCCATCGAGGTCCGCATCCCCACCATCCTCCGCCAGTACACCGACGGCCAGAAGGCGGTGGAGGGCAACGGTGACACCCTCGCCGACCTGTTCGCCGACCTCGAGACCCGGCACGCGGGCATCCAGGCCCGGATCGTGGACGGCGACCAGCTCCGCCGGTTCGTCAACGTCTACCTGAACGACGAGGACGTCCGCTTCCTCGACGGCATCAACACCAAGCTGTCCGACGGCGACAACGTCACGATCCTGCCGGCCGTGGCCGGCGGCATGGCCTGACCGGCGATGCGGTACGACTCCCCGCTGGCCGCGGTCGGCAACACCCCCCTGGTGCGCCTGCCGCGGCTGTCGCCGTCCGCCGACGTCCGCATCTGGGCCAAGCTGGAGGACCGCAACCCCACCGGCTCGGTCAAGGACCGCCCCGCCCTGCACATGATCGAGCAGGCGGAGAAGGACGGCCGGCTGACCCCGGGCTGCACCATCCTGGAGCCCACCTCCGGCAACACCGGCATCTCCCTCGCCATGGCGGCCAAGCTCAAGGGCTACCGCATGGTGTGCGTGATGCCCGAGAACACCTCGCAGGAACGCCGGGACCTGCTCGGCATGTGGGGCGCCGAGATCATCTCCTCGCCCGCCGCGGGCGGCTCCAACACCGCCGTCCGCGTCGCCAAGGAACTCGCCGCCGAGCACCCCGACTGGGTGATGCTCTACCAGTACGGCAACCCGGACAACGCGGGCGCCCACTACGCCACCACCGGCCCCGAGATCCTCACGGACCTCCCCTCGATCACCCACTTCGTCGCGGGCCTCGGCACCACGGGCACCCTCATGGGCGTCGGCCGCTACCTGCGCGAGCACAAGCCGGACGTCAAGATCGTCGCGGCGGAACCGCGCTACGACGACCTGGTCTACGGCCTGCGCAACCTCGACGAGGGCTTCGTCCCCGAGCTGTACGACGCGTCCGTGCTGACCACCCGCTTCTCGGTCGGCTCCGCCGACGCGGTCACCCGCACCCGGGAACTCCTCCAGCAGGAGGGCATCTTCGCGGGCGTCTCCACCGGCGCCGCCCTGCATGCCGCGATCGGCGTCGGCAAGAAGGCCCTGAAGGCCGGCGAGAGCGCGGACATCGTCTTCGTCGTGGCCGACGGCGGCTGGAAGTACCTGTCGACAGGCGTCTACACGGCGGCGACGACGGAAGAAGCGATCGAAACCCTGCAGGGCCAGCTCTGGGCATGAGAAGCGCCCCAAGAGGGGCGCGGGGCTGTACCGGCATACGGCTCTGCCGCCTGGGCGCGGTGGAGCCCCACGGCCCGCACCCGGGAGACGCCCGCTACCCGGTCAGGTGACGGACCTGGTCCCAGAGGACCGGGTCCACCACCCCCACCCTCCTGCGGAAGTCCCCGACAGGGACCACGCACGGCTCGTCCGTCTCCAGGAAGCTCGCCCGCCCCCGCGTGTCCCCCACGGACCCCGGCGGAAGCGGAATCACCCCGGCGCGCTCGTCGCGGTACCGGCTGGTGATCTTCACGACCGTGATCCGGCGCCGGTGCACCGACAGCACCAGGCCCGTCCGCCCACCAGATCTCCGCCGGCCGCGGCCGGACCGCCTCCGCCCGCTCCCGCCGGACCCGCCGGCCCCGGCCGCTCACGAGCGCGGCGGCCAGCGCGAGGAGCACCACCGCCGCGAGCGCCGGCCACCAGGACGTGTCCATACCGACGACGGTACCGGCGTGCGCCCACCACCGCGCGCCTGCGCGTGCGCCGTATGAGCCGCGCGCCCAGCCGAACCGGTGACAGCACAGGTGAGTTCGCCCACAACGGCGACTGCCGGAGGAGCGACCGGACGTTTTGCGCCTTACGCTCGACGGACCGCACGACCCCCGTTACTCACCACCCGCCAGCGGAGGTTTCTGCTTCATGAAGCTCACCGTCGTCGGCTGCTCGGGGTCGTTCCCGTCCGCGGAATCGGCCTGCTCGAGCTACCTCGTCGAGGCCGACGGCTTCCGGCTGCTCCTCGACATGGGCAATGGCGCCCTGGGCGAGTTGCAGCGCCACTGCGGTCTCTACGACCTCGACGCGATCTTCCTCAGCCATCTGCACGCCGACCACTGCATCGACATGTGCGCGTACTTCGTGGCGCGCTACTACCGGCACGACGGCGGACGCTGTGACCCGATCCCCGTCTACGGCCCCGAAGGCACCGAACACCGGCTGACCACGGCCTACGCCGACACCCCGTCCGCCTCCTCGATGAGCGAGGTGTTCGACTTCCACACGGTCAAGCCGTCGACCTTCGAGATCGGCCCCTTCACCGTGCACACCGAACGCGTGGCGCACCCCGTGGAGGCGTACGGCATCCGCATCGAGCACGGCGGCCGCATCCTGACCTACTCCGGTGACACCGGCGTGACCCCGGCCCTCGACGAACTCGCCCGCGACGCGGACCTGTTCCTGTGCGAGGCCGCCTTCACGCACGGCAAGGAGAGCATCCCCGACCTGCACCTCAACGGCCGCGAGGCGGGCGAGACGGCAACCCGGGCAGGCGCCCGCCGCCTGGTCCTCACCCACATCCCCCCGTGGACCGACCCCCAGGTCAACCTGACCGACGCCCGGGCGGTGTACGAGGGCCCGGTGGAACTGGCGGTGCCCAGGAGGTCGTACGAGATCTAGGCCGTGTCCGCAAAGTCCCGTCTGCCCCGCGACGCCTGGCACGCACTCTCGCCGCGCCGGGCGAAGCCCCAAGTACATCCAGTACGAGGGACTCCGCCCGGCGCGCCGAGAGCACGCACCAGACGCCGCGGGGCCCGCCCTTCGGGCGGACGACGGGACTTTGCGGACACGACCTAGCACCCGCATGCGGGAAGGCCCCGGAACCGCGTCGGTTCCGGGGCCTTCGGCTGTCGGGCGGGACTCACGCCTTCGTGAGGTCCTCGACCTCCTCCTCGGGCTCGCGGCCCGGCGTGGTGAGGTTGAACTTGACGATCGCGAACCGGAAGGTCACGTAGTAGATCGCGGCGAAGACCAGGCCGATCGGAATGATCATCCATGGCTTGGTGGCCAGGTTCCAGTTGAGGAAGTAGTCGATCGCGCCGGCCGAGAAGCTGAAGCCGTGGTGCACGCCCAGCGCCCAGGTGACGGCCATCGAGATGGCGGTCAGGATCGCGTGGATGACGTACAGCACCGGCGCGATGAACATGAACGCGAACTCGATCGGCTCGGTGATGCCGGTGACGAACGAGGTCAGCGCGAGGGACACCATCATGCCGCCGACCGCCTTGCGGCGCTCGGGACGGGCGCAGTGCGTGATGGCCAGGGCGGCGGCCGGCAGGGCGAACATCATGATCGGGAAGAAGCCCGTCATGAACTGACCGGCGGTCGGGTCGCCGTGGAAGAAGCGCGGCAGGTCACCGTGCCAGACGGCACCGGCGGAGTCCGTGAAGGAGCCGATCTCCTGCCAGGCCACCGTGTTGACGAACTGGTGCATGCCCACCGGGAGGAGCGCTCGGTTGATCGCGCCGAAGATGCCCGCGCCGGCCGCGCCGAGCCCGGTCATCCACTCGCCGAAGTCGGTGATGACGCCGCCGATGGGCTCCCAGACCAGGCCGAAGACGACACCTACGGCGGTGCCGATGAAGGCCATCAGGATCGGCACGAGGCGACGGCCGTTGAAGAAGCCCAGCCAGTCGGGGAGCTTGGTCCGGTGGAAGCGCTGCCAGACGACCGCGGCTATCAGGCCCATGATGATGCCGCCGAAGACCTTCGGGTCGTTGTAGGTGGCGGCTACGTCCGCCCCCTTGGTGACCTTGGCTTCGGTGATGGGGAACGCGGTCAGAACGTTCTTGTAGACGAGGAAGCCGACCAGCGCGGCGAGAGCGGTGGAGCCGTCGGCCTTCTTGGCGAACCCGATGGCGATGCCGACGCAGAACAGCAGGGGCAGGTTCGCGAAGACCGCGTCGCCCGCGGTGGCGAACACAGCCGCCACCTTGCCCCAGCCCAGGCCGTCCGCACCGAAGACGTCCGGCTGGCCGAGCCGCAGCAGGATGCCCGCGGCCGGCAGGACGGCGATCGGGAGCTGAAGGCTGCGGCCGACCTTCTGAAGGCCCTGGAAAAGACCGGATCCCCACTTCTTCGTGGGGGCCGCCGTCGAGGTGGCGGTGCTCATAGACTTCCTCCATCGGGTGGTGGTCTACACCACTCAGTGGTGTAGACCTGTTTTAGCACGATGAAGGATGGATAAGGAACCCACGATTCCAGCTACCGAGCCGCTACGCCGCGTGCCTGTGACCTAGGGCGTTTCCCGCGTTGGATCAGACCTTCGCGACGTCCTCGACCTCTTCCTCCGGCTCCCGCCCCGGCGTCTTCAGATCGAATTTCGTGATCGCGAATCGGAAGACCGCGTAATAGACGGCGGCGAATACCAACCCGATCGGAATGATCAGCCACGGTCTCGTCGCGAGATTCCAGTTGATGACGTAGTCGATCAGACCGGCCGAGAAGCTGAATCCGTCGTGCACCCCGAGCCCCCACGTCACCGCCATCGACACCCCGGTGAGCAGGGCGTGGATCGCGTACAGCGCCGGCGCGATGAACAGGAACGAGTACTCGATGGGCTCGGTGATGCCGGTCACGAACGACGTCAGCGCCACCGACAGCATCAGGCCGCCGACCTCCTTGCGGCGGTTCGGCCGCGCGCAGTGCGTGATCGCCAGGGCCGCGGCCGGCAGCGCGAACATCATGATCGGGAAGAAACCCGAGGTGAACTGACCGGCGTCCGGGTCGCCCGCCAGGAACATGTTGATGTCCCCGTGCACCTGCTGGCCGTCGGGCTTGGTGTACGTCCCGAACTGGAACCAGATGGGCACGTTCAGGAACTGGTGCAGCCCGATCACCAGCAGCGCGCGGTTGGCGACGCCGAACACACCCGCGCCCCAGGCGCCCAGGTCGCTCATCCAGTCGCTGAAGCTCTCCAGCGCGTCACCGATCGGCGGCCACACCCACAGGCACAGCGCGGCGAACACGATCGCCACGAACGCCATGATGATCGGCACCAGCCGGCGCCCGTTGAAGAACCCCAGCCAGTCGACCAGCCGGGTCCGGTGGTAGCGCTGCCAGAAGAACGCCGCCAGCAGACCCATCACGATGCCGCCGAACACCCCGGGGTTCTGGTAGGTGAACGCGCTCACCGTCCCGTCGACCGTCCCCTGGCAGCCGATGTTGACGACGGGCTTCGTCCCGGCCGGACAGTCCTCGGGAAACTGCCGCAGCACGTTGTAGTAGACGAGGAAACCCGCCACGGCGGCGAGCGCCGTCGAACCGTCCGCCTTCTTCGCCATGCCGATGGCCACACCGATGCAGAACAGCAGCGGCAGCCCGAGCGAACTGTCCAGCAGGGCACCGCCCGCGCCGTTCATCACCTTGGCCACATCGGTCCAGCCCAGTCCCTCGTCGCCGAAGACGTCCGGCTGCCCCAGCCGGTTGAGGATGCCCGCGGCCGGCAGCACGGCGATCGGGAGCTGAAGGCTGCGGCCCATCTTCTGCAAGCCCTGGAACAGGGAGTTCCAGCGGGCGCGGGCCGGACTGACGGCGTCGGCACTCATGAGGGTCCTTCCGAGCGGTTTGGCGACCGTCTGTCAGGTGGTGTAGACCAGTCATGGACGATTGTGTTGCCGTGACGTCATCCTGCGGTTCACACGGCCGATATGCTCGCGAAGTTGCGCCGACTGTGGGTTACTGCGACAAAGCAGCACAAACGGCACACATCCTGCCGGATCAGGGAGAAAGAACATGGCCAGCAAGGCTGAGAAGATCGTTGCCGGGCTCGGCGGCATCGACAACATCGAAGAGATCGAGGGCTGCATCACCCGCCTGCGGGTCGAGGTCAGCGACGCCTCGCTGGTCGACGACGCCGCCCTCAAGGGCGCCGGCGCCCACGGCGTGGTCAAGATGGGCACCGCCATCCAGGTCGTCATCGGCACCGACGCCGACCCGATCGCCGCGGAGATCGAAGACCTCATGTGAGCCCTCGGCCCACCCCGAAAGGGGCCCTTCCCGCGCCACACGCCCGGGAAGGGCCCCTTCCATATACGGCTAGGCTCAGCCCATGTCTCGAATCGACGGCCGCACCCCCGAACAACTCCGCCCGGTCACCATCGAACGCGGCTGGAGCAAGCACGCCGAGGGCTCCGTCCTCGTCTCCTTCGGCGACACCAAGGTGCTGTGCACCGCCTCCTTCACCGAAGGCGTCCCGCGCTGGCGCAAGGGCAGCGGAGAAGGCTGGGTCACCGCCGAGTACTCCATGCTTCCCCGCGCCACCAACACCCGCGGCGACCGGGAATCCGTCAAGGGCAAGATCGGCGGCCGTACGCACGAGATCTCCCGCCTCATCGGCCGCTCCCTGCGCGCCGTCATCGACTACAAGGCACTCGGCGAGAACACCATCGTCCTCGACTGCGACGTCCTCCAGGCCGACGGCGGCACCCGCACCGCCGCCATCACCGGCGCCTACGTGGCCCTCGCCGACGCCGTCTCCTGGGCCCAGGGCAAGAAGCTGATCAAGCCCGGCCGCAAGCCCCTGACCGGCACCGTCTCCGCCGTCTCCGTCGGCATCGTCGCCGGCGTCCCGCTGCTCGACCTCTGCTACGAGGAGGACGTCCGCGCCGAGACCGACATGAACGTCGTCTGCACCGGCGACGGCCGCTTCGTCGAGGTCCAGGGCACCGCGGAGGCCGAGCCCTTCGCCCGCGACGAACTCAACGCCCTGCTCGACCTCGCGGTCGCCGGCTGCACCGACCTGGCCGCGGCACAGCGCGCGGCGCTCGAAACGGCCGACGGAAAGTAAAGAGCGCACCAAAACCGATGCTCGGCACGGGCAACCGCGCCGAGCATCACCGCGTCTTGAGAAGTACGGGCGCACGGCTTCACCACCGTGCGCCCGGCCAGTCCGGGGGCCCGAGGGCCTGCGTCAGGGAGGGAACCAGAACCATGGCCGTGAGCCGCCGCCGCCGAACCCGCACCGCCATCGCCGCCACCGTGGCCGCCGTCGGCCTCACCCTCGGTCTCACCACCGGCTGCGACGCCGTCAACAAGGCGCTCGACTGCGTCGAGACCGCCGACGCCGTCGCCGACGCCGTGACCGACCTCCAGCAGGCCGTCGACAGCGCCGCCAACGACCCGACGCAGACCCAGGAGGCCATCGACTCCATCGGGAAGAGCCTCGACAAGATCGACAGCGAGACCGGCGACGCCGACCTCGACAAGGCCACCGAGGACCTGCGCCGCGCCCTCATCGAGGTCACCACCGCCATCGAGAACGGCGACCAGACCCCCGACATCGCCGGCGTCACCGACGCGGCCGGCGAACTGACCAAGGTCTGCACCTCGTAACGCCCCGCGGGCGGCCCGGACACCGGCAGGGATACTGAACGGCATGACCCGCTTGATCCTCGCCACCCGCAACGCCGGAAAGATCACCGAGCTGAGGGCGATCCTCGCCGACGCAGGCCTGCCCCACGAACTCGTCGGCGCCGACGCCTACCCCGACGTCCCCGACGTCCGGGAGACCGGCGTCACCTTCGCCGAGAACGCCCTGCTGAAGGCCCACGCCCTCGCCCAGGCCACGGGCCTCCCCGCGGTCGCCGACGACTCCGGCCTCTGCGTGGACGTCCTGGGCGGCGCCCCCGGCATCTTCTCCGCCCGCTGGGCCGGCCGCCACGGCGACGACAAGGCCAACCTCGACCTGCTGCTCGCCCAGCTCTCCGACATCGCCGACGAACACCGCGGCGCCCACTTCGCCTGCGCGGCGGCCCTGGCGCTGCCGGACGGCACGGAGCGCGTCGTCGAAGGCCGCCTGCGGGGCGTCCTGCGCCACGAGCCCGCCGGCACCGGCGGCTTCGGCTACGACCCGATCCTCCAGCCCGAGGGCGAAACCCGTACCTGCGCGGAACTGACCCCGGAGGAGAAGAACGCCATCAGCCACCGCGGCAAGGCGTTCCGCGCGCTGGTCCCGGTGGTGCGGGAACTGCTCGGGGTCTGAGCTGGGTGAAAGGGGGCGTTGGGTGGGCCCGGTGGGACTCGAACCCACGACACACCGGACCTAAACCGGCGCCCTCTAGCCAGCTGGGGTACGGGCCCAACGCCGTTACTCTACTGGGCGCGAGCGGCTCGCACGCGACCCGGTCGGGAGTGGGTCCTCGTCTGACTGTGACAGGAAGGACACAGGTACCGTAGATTCTCCCGCCGGTTGTCCCATCGGTCGCCGTTGACGTGATCGATCTCGAGCACCAGCCGCCTGCCCTGCCAGGTGTCACCCAGGCCGCACTTGGCGCAGACGCGGGGCTCGCCCAGGTCGTCGAGCGCACGGCGCAGGACCTCCGTCTTAGTCCGGGGCGTGCCCGTCGGCTGCTGCCGGAGGATTTCATCGGCCGATCTGCGACGAGGCGAGGGAACTCCCTTGCGGTGTCCCTGGCCGGTGAAGTGGGCCGTGGAGATGTGATGCGCTTCCAGACTCCGTTTCACGCGTTGCCGGTTGCTCCCGTTGTCCGACAGACCGAGTGCCTGGAGGAGTCCGGCGAGACTGCTGGAGTCGGCGACGGCTGTCCTGAGCGGTTCGGCAGGTACGAGCCGCGTGCCCTGTCCCCGCCCTGTGGTGAAGTGCGTGGTGTCGATGTCCCACTCGGCGAGCTTCTTCCGGAGGTGCCCGTACAGGCTGTCCCCGGGGGGAACGCCCAGGTGGTCGAACATCTCACGGATGCCGGTGGAGCGTGCCGCCGCTTCCGCGAGGGCCTCGCGGGTGTACACCACCCTCTCCCGCACGGGCAGCGGCTCGTGGACGAAGTGAGAGGTTTCGATCCCGTAGTGCTCCAGTCTTTTGCGCACGTAGCGAAGCGTCTGGCTGCACAGCGGCGCGTCCAGACGGCGCAGCAGGTCCACCAGGCTGGTGGAGACGGCCGCCGTGGCTGCGAGGGTTTCTTGGGGGAAGCGGGCCCGGCTCATGCGCGCCCCCGCTTGCGGCCACGATAGGTGTCGGTCACCGCGTGGCAGTTGGGGCACAACAGGCGCAGGTTCTCCTGGCGGTTGTCCCACCACTTCCCGTTGATGTGATCGACTTCTAGCCTGAGAGGCCTGCCGTTCCATTCCGGGCCGGTGCCGCACAGAACGCATCGCTCGGCGCGTCCGATGCGCAGCAACTCGCGCCGCAGCCGCTCGCCGGAGACCCGCCCGTCCTCGCGCTCGCCCAGGCAGAGCAGGGCACCGCGGGGGCCGGCCTTCGCCGCGGGGAGCCTACGGGCTGCCGCGAAGTGGGAGATCTCGATGCCGAGCGCTCTGATCCTGCGGGCGATGTGGGCCTGATTGCCGCCGACCTGGTCGAGGCCCAGGTGCCGTACGACGTCCCGCATGCTGTTCGACGCGGCGACGGCGGCACGCAGGCGCTCTTCGGTGTGGCGGACCTGGTTCGTCGCGAGATGGGCGATGTCTATGCCGGCCTCGGCCATCTTCTGGCGCAGATACCTGCGCGTGCCCGGTGTCGGGCGTCCTCCGCACCACCGGACCGCGTCGTCGATGTGCCGTGTCTCGCGAGCTGCCTCTTCCAGCAGCTCGCGGGTGTACCTGGCGCCCATGCCCACCCCCGGATCGGTCAGGCGTTCCCGTCTCGTACGGATCAACGAGCCGCGGTGGAAGGGGTCACGCCCGGCCCGTCGGGGGAAGGGGGGCGGGTCAGATGCCCAGGTCCTTGATGATCTTGGCGACGTGGCCGGTGGCCTTGACGTTGTAGAGGGCGCGTTCGACCTTGCCCTCCTCGTCGACGATCACCGTGGAGCGGATGACGCCGACGACCGTCTTGCCGTAGAGCTTCTTCTCGCCGTAGGCGCCGTAGGCCTCGAGGACCTGTTTGTCGGGGTCGGCGAGGAGGGTGACGCCGAGGGATTCCTTCTCGCGGAACTTGGCGAGCTTCTCGGGCTTGTCGGGGGAGACGCCGATCACGTCGTAGCCCGCGCCGGCCAGCAGGTCCAGGTTGTCGGTGAAGTCGCAGGCCTGCTTGGTGCAGCCGGGGGTGAGGGCGGCGGGGTAGAAGTAGACGATGACCTTGCGGCCCTTGTGGTCCGAGAGGGAGACCTCGCGGCCGTCGGCGTCGGGGAGGGTGAAGGCGGGGGCGGTGTCCCCGGGCTGAAGTCGCTCGCTCATCCGGCTAGCGTAACCGGGGGTGCTGACAGTGCGGCGGGACGCTGAGCTGACAGACTGTCCGCAACAGGCAAACGCAGACTTCGGAGGCCGTACGGTGGCGGACACGTCGGACACCAGAACCCCGGCGCAGATCGAGGCGGACATCAAGCGACGCCGCGAAATGCTGGCCGAGACGCTCGACGAGATCGGGGTGCGGGTGCATCCGAAGACCATCGTCGGGGACGCCAAGGCGAAGGTGGTCAGCAATATCGATCACACGGTCGGCCGGGCGTATGTGCAGGTCAATCGGGTGGTGAGTGAGGTGAGGGCGTCGTTCGTCGATGACGAGGGGGCGCCGCGGCTGGAGCGGGTCGTGCCCGTCGCGCTGGTCGCCGTGGGCGTGGTGGGGCTGCTCGTCCTCGGCACCCGGCGGCGCAAGGGCTGAGGCCGGACAGGTAGGTTCGACAGCGTGAGTGCCAAGAGAGACGACCAGAACATCCCGCACGACAAGCTGCCCATCCGGATGCTGCACGACCGTGTGCTCGTGCGGCAGGACACCAGCGAGGGCGAGCGGCGTTCGGGCGGCGGCATCCTGATTCCCGCGACGGCGGCCGTGGGCCGTCGGCTGGCCTGGGCGGAGGTCGTCGCGGTGGGCCAGAACGTACGGACCGTGGAGCCGGGCGACCGGGTGCTCTACGACCCGGAGGACCGTGCCGAGGTCGAGGTGCGCGGTGTGCCGTACGTGCTGATGCGGGAGCGCGACCTGCACGCGGTGGCCGCGGACCGGTTCGAGGGGTCGGAGGACTCGACGGGCCTGTACCTGTAGGACGGCCATGCGCACGGCAGAGGGCCGGTGACGATCGTCACCGGCCCTCTGCGCTGCCTTTTGCTACGTTGGAACGGCACCCGACGAGACGCGCCGTACCGGGTCAAGGCAAAGACGACGCACCCCGTTGCCGCGACATACGTCTCTCGGAGGTGCCCCCATGGCCTGGGTTCTGCTGATCGTCGCCGGTCTGCTGGAGGTCGGCTGGTCGATCGGGATGAAGTTCACCGACGGTTTCACCCGTCTCGTCCCGAGCCTGTTCACCGGCGCCGGCATCGTCGCCAGCATGCTGCTGCTGTCCTACGCGGCCCGTTCCCTGCCCATCGGTACCGCCTACGGCGTCTGGGTGGGGATCGGCGCGGCCGGTTCGGCGGTGCTCGGCATGGTCGTGCTGGGTGAGCCGGCGACCGCCGCCCGGATCTTCTTCGTCTGTCTGCTGCTGGTGGCCGTGGTGGGGCTCAAGGCGACCTCCGGTCACTGAGCCCCACGGACGGGGACGGGCTCATTCCCGCCGGCTGGTCGGCGTGATGCCCGTCGTCGTCCCGGCGGGTCCGCCGGGACCGCCCGGTGTGCCACCGGTGGTGCCGCCGTCGGCGCCGCCGGTGGTCGTGTCACCCGTGGTCCCGCCGTCGGTGGTCGTGCCGCCGTCGCCGGTGGTCCCTCCGTCGGTGGTGGTGCCGCCGGTCGTCCCGCCCGTGGTGCCGTCGTCCGGGGTGCCGGTGTCGCCGGTGGTGCCGCCGTCGGTCGTGCCGCCCTCGGTCTGGCCCTCGGTCCGGCCCTCGTCGGTGTCGCCGGTCTCGCCGGGGGTGGCGCCGTCGGTGGGCGCGTCGGTCTCGGGGCTTTCGGTGGCCGGCGGGACCTCGGGGTACACCCAGTCCTCGGCGCCGTCCTGGAGCTCCAGGTTGAACTCGGTGGCCGGGGTGCCCTCCAGGGCGTCCTTGGTGAACTGGGCCCAGATGTCGGCGGGCGCGCCGCCGCCGTTGATCCGGTCGAGGCCCAGCGCGCCGTAGAGCGGCTTGTGGTCGGCGGTGACCGGGTCCTGGCCCATGACGGCGACGACGGTGGCCAGGTCGGGGGTGTAGCCCGCGAACCAGGCGGCGGTGTCCTCCTCGGCGGTGCCGGTCTTGCCGGCGGCGGGGCGGCCCGCGGCCTGCGCGGCGGTGGCGGTGCCGTTCTCGACGACGCTCTGCAGGACCGAGGTGGTGGTGTCGGCGGCGGCGCGGCTGATCGCCTGGCGGGTGGTGCGCTGCGGGAGCTGGATCTCGACGCCGTCCTTGGTCAGCTCCTCGATCATGGTGTACGTGCCGTGCTCGCCGTGGTTGGCGAGGGTGGCGTACGCCTCGGCCATGTCGAGGACGCTGGCCGTGGCCGTGCCGAGCGCGATGGACGGGCCGGTGTGCAGTTCGGGGGTGTCGGCGGGCAGGCCGAGGTCGATCGCGGTCTGCTTGACCTTGTCGGAGCCGACGTCGACGGCCATCTGCGCGTACACGGAGTTCACGGACTTGTCGGTGGCCTCGCGGACGGTGATGGGGCCGTAGTCGTAGTGGTCCTCGTTCTCGGGGGCGTAGTAGCCGCCGTCCCAGCCGTGCACGGGGCGTTCGCTGGTGCCGTCGTAGATGGTGTTGGGGGTGATGGGGCGGCCGTCCTGGGTGGTGGAGCCGTTCTCGACGGCCGAGGTGAAGACGAACGGCTTGAAGGTGGAGCCGACCTGGAAGTCGCGGCGGGTGGCGTTCGGCGTGTACTGCTTCACGTAGTCGATGCCGTTGTACATCGCCACGACCTTGCCGGTCTGCGGGTCGACGGCGGCGCCGCCCGCGCGGACGTAGGTGTCGACCTTGTTGTTCTCCGGGTCCAGCTTGCTCATCAGCTGGTCGTCGACGGCCTTCACGAAGGCGTCCTGCTTGGGCTTCTCCAGGGTGGTGGTGATGCGGTAGCCGCCCGCGTCGAGGGACGCCTCGTCGACGATGTCGTTCTTGATCAGGTAGTCCTTGACGATCCGGACGATGTAGCCGCGCTGCCCGGACAGGCCGGTGGAGACGGTGGTCTCCTTCGGCATGGGGAACTTCATGCCGGCCCGCTCGGACTCGCTCAGCCAGTTCTCCTTGACCATGCCGTCCAGGACGTAGTTCCAGCGGGCCTCGGCGAACTTGCGGTTCTCCGGGTGGGCGACGACGTCGTACTCGCTGGGCGCGTTCAGCAGCGCGGCGAGGTAGGCGCCCTTGGCGGCGTCGAGTTCGGTGGCGTCGACGCCGTAGTAGGCCTGGGCGGCGGCCTGGATGCCGTAGGCGTTGCGGCCGAAGTAGCTGGTGTTGAGGTAGCCCTGGAGGATCTCGTCCTTGGACGTCTCGCGGTCCAGTTTGATCGCGATGAAGAACTCCTTCGCCTTGCGGGTGAGCGTCTGCTCCTGGGCGAGGTAGTAGTTCTTCACGTACTGCTGGGTGATGGTGGAGCCGGACTGCTTGCCCTTGCCGGTGGCGGTGTTCCAGGCGGCGCGGACCATCGCCTTGGGGTCGACGGCGGACTCCGAGTAGAAGTCGCGGTCCTCGGCGGCGAGCACGGCGTGCTGGGCGTCCTTGGAGATCTGCGCGAGGGTGACGTTCTCCCGGTTGACCTCGCCGTCGCGGGCGAGCTGGGTGCCGTCGGCGTAGAGGAAGACGTTGCTCTGCTTGATCGCGAGGGCGTTGGCGGGCGGGATCTTCACCAGCGAGTAGCCGAGGAAGAACAGACCGCCGAGCAGCAGCAGGCCGGTCACGAAGGTGCCGAGCACCATCCGCCAGGTGGGGATGACGCGGCGCCAGCCGGTGCGCTTGGGCCGCTTGGCCTTACCGCCCCCCGGCCCGCCTCCCGGCCCGCCCTCGTTCGGCTGGTGCGCCTGCGGCTGCGGCTCGTCGCTCATGTCGTGCACGGACTCCTGTTTTCGCCGCGTACGTTCCCGTACGCCTCGTACGTTTAAGCGCCCCCCGGATGAAGACTCTCGCGCCGCGCGTTCCGTTCCCGGATCACCGCACGGTTCTGCCGGAAATTGCGTGGCAGGCACGGTGGGCCGCCCGCTAGGCTCCTGCGCTTCGTGTCGGCGGGCCCGGGAGGCGGTTGGTGTGGGTGCGGGACGGTTGTACGCGGCCGTCGCTGCGGGGGGTTTCCGACGGTACGCGACGTATCGGGCGGCCACGGCCGCGGGGGTGTTCGCGAACACCGTCTTCGGTCTGATTCTCGTCCACACCTACCTCGCGCTGTGGGACGAGAGACCGCAGCTCGGCGGGTACGACCAGGCGCAGGCGGTCACCTATGTGTGGCTGGGGCAGGCGCTGCTGGCGGCTGCCGCGATCGGCGGCGGTGGCTTCGAGGACGAGCTGATGGAGCGCATCCGTACGGGTGATGTCGCGATCGACCTGTACCGGCCGGCCGACCTCCAGCTGTGGTGGCTCGCCGCGGACCTGGGCCGGGCCGCGTTCCAGCTGCTGGGGCGCGGGGTGGTGCCGTTCGCGTTCGGGGCGCTGTTCTTCGACGTGGAGCTGCCGTCCCGGCCGGGGGTGTGGGCGGCGTTCCTGGTGGCCGTGGTACTGGGCATGGTGGTCAGCTTCGGCATCCGCTATCTGGTGGCGCTGAGCGCGTTCTGGCTGATCGACGGCACGGGCGTGGCCCAGATGGCGTGGCTGGCCGGGTTCTTCTGCTCGGGGATGCTGCTGCCGCTGAACGTCTTCCCGGGCGGGCTGGGGGAGGCCGTACGGGCGCTGCCCTGGTCGTCGTTGCTCCAGGCACCCGCGGACGTGCTGCTGGGGAAGGCGGACGCGCTGGGGACGTTCGCCTTCCAGGCGGCGTGGGCGGTGGCGCTGCTGGCGGCCGGGCGGCTGGTGCAGTCGGCGGCGACACGGCGGGTGGTGGTGCAGGGTGGGTGAGCACGGAGTGGCTCGGAGCGGGGTGGCCGAGAGCAGTGCGGCCGGACGCCGGGTGGGCGAGAACCGGCTGGTCGACGGGGTGCGCGCCTACCGGATGATCGCCGCCATGTGGATCCGCTCCACGATGGCGTACCGCGCCTCCTTCGCCATGACCACCTTGGGCAACTTCGCGGCGACGGCGCTGGACTTCGTGGCGATCCTGCTGATGTTCTCCCGGGTCGACGCGCTCGGCGGCTACGCGCTGCCCGAGGTCGCCTTCCTCTACGGCCTGTCCAGCGTCTCCTTCGGCCTGGCCGACCTGGCGATCGGCTCGATGGACCGGCTGGGCCGCCGGCTGCGCGACGGCACCCTGGACACCCTGCTCGTGCGGCCCGCGCCGGTGCTCGCCCAGGTCGCCGCCGACCGGTTCGCGCTGCGCCGCCTGGGCCGGGTCACCCAGGGCGCGCTGGTGCTGGCGTACGCCCTGTGGACGGTGGACATCGACTGGACGGTGCCGAAGCTGCTGCTGATGCCGGTGGCGCTGGTCAGCGGGGCGGGGATCTTCGGTGCGGTGTTCGTGGCGGGGGCGGCGTTCCAGTTCGTGGCGCAGGACGCGTCGGAGGCGCAGAACGCGTTCACGTACGGGGGTACGACGCTGCTCCAGTACCCGCCGACGATCTTCGGCAAGGAGCTGGTGCGCGGGGTGACCTTCGTCCTGCCGCTGGCCTTCGTGAACTGGCTGCCCGCCGCGTACGTCCTGGACCGGCCGTATCCGCTGGGGCTGCCCGGGTGGGTGGCGTTCACGCCGCCGGTGGTGGCGGTGGCGTGCGGGGCGCTGGCGGGGCTCGCGTGGCGGGCGGGCCTGCGGACGTATCGGAGCACGGGGAGCTGAGGAGCTGAGGGGCCCAATGGACAGTGCCGGGGACAGTGCCTTCGGGGACGGTGCCTTCATCGAGGTGGACCGCGTCGAGAAGGTCTTCGACGTGCGCCGGAAGACCGGCTTTCTCAAGCGGGAGCGGCGGCAGGTGCGGGCCGTCGACTCGATCTCGTTCACCGTGCCGCGCGGCGAGATGGTCGGGTACATCGGCCCGAACGGCGCCGGCAAGTCGACGACGATCAAGATGCTGACCGGCATCCTCACGCCGAGCGGCGGCCGGCTGCGGGTCGCGGGCATCGACCCGTCCCGCGAACGGTCGCGGCTCGCGCACCGGATCGGGGTGGTGTTCGGGCAGCGGACGACCCTGTGGTGGGACCTGCCGCTGATCGACTCGTACCGGCTGACCCACCGCATGTACCGCATTCCCGACGCCCGTTACCGCGCCAACCTCGACCGGTGCGTCGAACTCCTGGAACTGGGCGCCCTGCTGGACGTGCCCGTGCGCCAGCTCTCCCTCGGCCAGCGGATGCGCGGCGACATCGCGGCGGCGCTGCTGCACGACCCCGAGGTGCTGTACCTGGACGAGCCGACCATCGGTCTCGACGTGGTGTCCAAGGCTCGAGTGCGCGCGTTCCTGCGGGACTTGAACGCCGAGCGCGGCACCACCGTGCTGCTGACCACCCATGACCTCCAGGACATCGAGCAGCTGTGCTCCCGGGTGATGGTCATCGACCAGGGGCGGCTGATGTACGACGGCCCGCTGGCCGGGCTGCACGAGGCGGGGGAGAGCGAGCGCACCCTGGTCGTGGACCTGGAGCGGGAGCTGCCGCCGATCGACGCCCCGGCCCCGGCCCGCGTGGTGCGGGTGGAGGGGCCCCGGCAGTGGCTCGCCTTCCCGGCCGCGCAGTCGGCGGCGCCGCTGGTGGCGCGGATCGCGGCGGAGTATCCGCTGGTCGACCTGTCGGTGCGGGAACCCGACATCGAGGCCGTGATCGCCAAGATGTACGAGGAGCGGGCGACCGCGTAGTGCGCGGCGCGGGGAGTCCGTAGGCTGCTGGTATGACCGACGATGCTCCGGAGCTGCGCGCCTCCGACGCCGATCGTGAACGAGTCGCCGAGGTCCTGCGGGACGCCCTCGCGGAAGGGCGGCTGGACATGGCGGAGTTCGAGGAGCGGCTCGACGCGACGTACCAGGCGCGGACGTACGGGGAACTCGCGCCGATCACCCGTGACCTGCCGGTCTCGGGCGTCGCCGTGCCCGCCGTGTCGATGACGAAGGACCCGGCCGCGGGTACGAGTTGGGCGGGGCGGATCGTCGGCGGCGAGGGCTCGTCGGCGCGGGCCGTGGCCGTGATGTCGGGGTTCCAGCGCACGGGGCGCTGGACGGTGCCGCGGCG
>NZ_MUND01000261.1:21853-22035 GCF_002154375.1 Streptomyces glaucescens
GTGAACGTCATCGTGCCGCCCGGCGTCGAGGTCGTGGTGCGCGGCATCGGGATCATGGGCGGCTTCGACCAGCGCGAGGAGGGGGTGCCGGGCGAACCGGGCGCTCCCCGGGTGGTCGTCTCCGGGTTCGCCTTCTGGGGCGGCGTCGGGGTGGAGCGCAAGCCGACCCGGGCCGAGCGCAG
>NZ_MUND01000262.1 GCF_002154375.1 Streptomyces glaucescens
GCGGCTGAGTCTCCCCGGCCGTCGAAGCGTGAACGTATCTCGTCGTCGTCCATCCTGACCCGCCCTCGCTGGATCGCCGTCGCCCCGCCCGAGCACGGGGATGCCGAGGCTACCGGACTCGCGCTCCCGGAAAGCGGCCGCCGGCCGGCCCGCCACCCGATCTCCCCGGCCCCGGCCCGGGGATTCCACGGCACCGCCGGCCGGGGAGACTCAGCCGCTGGCCCAGGCCCGCAGCTTGTCCGGGTTGCGCACCCCCCAGATCCGGCTGATCCGGTCGCCTTCGACGTCGAACGCCATCACCGCCACCGTGACTCCGCCCAGCTGAAGGACCAGACCGGGCTGTCCGTTGACACTGCGCTCCAGGAGGCACAGGCCGGGTGCCCGCTCGGCGAGGTCGACGACGTACCGCGCGACCTCGTCCCGGCCCGCGACGGGACGGGCCATGGCCTCCACCCGGCCGCCGCCGTCGCCGATCGCCGTGGCGCCGGGATCGAGCAGCCCGATGAGGGCGGGCAGGTCCTTCGCCTCCCACGCCTCCTTGAACTCCCGGATGATCCCGGCGCGCCGGGCCGCCGGCGTCACCGTACGGCGCGACGCGCGCAGGCGGCGGCGGGCCGAGGAGGCGAGCTGGCGGCAGGCGGCCTGGGAACGGCCGACGATCTCGGCCACCTCCGCGAAGGGACAGCGGAAGACGTCGTGCAGGACGAACGCGACCCGCTCGGCCGGGGTCATCGACTCCAGCACGACGAGGAATGCCATGTTGACCGATTCGTCGAGGGTGACGCGGTCGGCCGGGTCGGCCGGGCCGCCCCCGTCCGGCCGCCCGGCGAGCCACTCCGTACGGTCGGGCAGCGGCTCGGGGATCCAGGCGCCCACATAGCTCTCCCGCCGCGCCCGCGCCGAGCCGAGCAGATCGAGACAGATCCGGCCGGCGACCCGGGTGAGCCAGGCGCCGGGGGAGACGATGGCCTCCTGCTGCTCCCGCGACAGGGTGTACCAGCGGACGTACGTCTCCTGGACCACGTCCTCCGCGTCGGCCAGCGAGCCGAGCAGCCGGTAGGCGAGATTGATCAGCCTGCGCCGCTCGCTCATGATCGCGCCCAGGCTCGGATCGGTCCGGTCGGCGGCCGGTTCGGATCGGGTGGTCATGGTGTCGATGGCTCCCTGGGTCGGATCTGTCCTCACGCAGTGACGACGACACAGCGCTCCCGAATGTGAGGCCGGCTCCCCGCATCTCTTCCCAGCCTCACATTCCGAGGGGGTGTCGCGTCATACCGCTGAGACCGACGCGACAAGGAGCGACCGCCATGACCACCACGACCGATCTCGGTGAACTGACCGGAGACTACGTCCTCGACACCGCTCGCACACGGATCGGCTTCGGCGCCCGGGCCGCGCTGGTGACCACGGTGCGCGGGCGGTTCGAGGAGTTCGAGGGGAGCGCGCGGCTGGACGGTGACGACCCGGCGGCCTCCGCCGTCCGCCTCACCGTCCGGGCGGACAGCCTGCGGACCGGCAACCGGAAACGGGACGGCCACCTGCGCGGCGGCGACTTCCTGGACGTCGGCAGTCACCCCGTCATCACCTTCACCTCGACCGGGGTCACCCCGGCCGGCGGGTCCCGCTTCACGGTCACCGGCGACCTGACCGTCCACGGCGTGACCAGGCCGGTCCGCGTGGACGTCCGGCTGACCGACGCCCGGGCCGAACCGCGGGGCGGCTTCCGGGCCGGCTTCCGCGCAACGGCGACCGTGCACCGCAAGGACTGGGGCGTCGGCCCGCGCGGCGCCCTGATCGGTGACAAGGTGACGCTGGAGTTCGACGTCGTCGCACTCCGGCACTGACCGCCCCGGCATCCGGAGGCGTCACGAGCGTGCCGGGCAGATCCGCTCCGGCAGCTCCGACGGCATGCTGCGGCGCTCGTCCCCGGTCAGGTCACGGCCGAGGACGTCGCACAGGTGGCGCCGCCACAGCGCCGGGTCGGGCCGGAACAGGTCCATCCCGCCGCCCTCCTCTCGCCGCGGCAGCGTCTTTCCGTCCGCTGAGATCGCGTAGAAGCCCTGGTCCGGCCCCCGCGGCCCACCCGGACCAGGGTCTCGTCCACTTCCCGGATCTGCACCTGGATCGCTTCGCCGCTGCCGTCGCCCAGGGGCACCTCGAGCGTCCGGACGGGCCGATCGCTCATCACAACCTCCGATGTCGGGAGCTGGAGATCGCAGGGAGGCCGCCCGAGGGCACTTCTGGGCATGCTTCACCCCTGCGGAGTGGCCCGGTTCGGGAGCGGGCCCGTCGATGTGCCGGCCGGTGCGGGCCGCTGCTCGGGCGGGCCCGCGCGGGTGGCGCCCGTCAGAACGATTCGCCGGGGGCCAGATAGCGGTAGCCGCTGTCGGTCTCCTGCGCGAGCCAGCCGTTGACGCTCGCGAGGCCGCGCTCGTTGATCTGGGCGTCGTGGATCGCGCACGCCCGTCGCGGTGCGACCGCCTTGACGAAGTCGATCACCTCCGCCGTCTTCACCCACGACCCGTGGACCGGCACCAGCAGCGTCTCGACCGGCTGCTCGGGGACGTGCAGGGAGTCTCCGGGATGGTAGACGGCGTCGTCCACGAGGTAGCCGAGGTTGGCGCAGTCCGGCCGGCCGCCGTAGATGAACGCGTGACGGCCGCCCATCGCGCGGACCCGGAACCCGGCGGCCTCGAACTCCGTGCCGGAGGACACCCGGATGACCTCGTCCAGCCGCGGTATGTCCGCCTCGGCGGGGGCGTAGACCGGCACGCCCAGCCCGGCGAGCCGCAGGACGTCGAGGTGATCGGCGTGCTCATGGGTCACCAGGACGGCGTCGGCGCCGTCCAGGGCGTCCGGCTCGCTCCATGTCCCGGGGTCGACGACCAGTACCCGGCCGTCCTGTTCGAGCCGCACACACGCGTGGGTGTATTTCGTGATCCGCATGGCGTCGCAACGTACCTCATCGGCAGCGGAGTTGGGGCGGTGACTCGCACGGCGCGGTCCGGGCGAAGGTGAACTTCCGAGCGGCCCGGATCGTTGGGTCGGCGACGGGCATTCCGGGAAGCGACACTCAGGGGAGTCATGGTGACCGATCTCGCGGACTCGATCGAATCGATGGAGCAACTCGCCACGGTATGGCGGGCCATGGTGCTCGACCGTGACGCCGACGCGGACGTACGGGACCTTCCCGGCATCGCCGTTCGCTGGGCCGACAGCCGCTTCGCGTTCTGGAACTGCGTCACGCTGACCGACGTGGGGGCGGACCCGGTGCTCGCGGAGCGGCGGCTGACGCAGGCCGCGGACATCATGCGTGCGAAGCGGCAGCCGGGTTTTCTGTGGGTCTTCGAGGACCTCCTCGACAGCGAGGCCCGCGCCGGACTGACGGCCGCGGCCGAACGCGCCGGGCTCGCCTACGCCTTCCCCGGCACCGGCATGGCCGGGGACATGCTCCCCCTGCCCGAACCGGCCCACCCCGACCTCACCTTCGTCCGCGTACGCACCGACGAGCACTTGTGTGCCTACGCGGACCTCAACTCGCGCGCCTACGGCTTCCCCCTGGAACACGGCCGCGACGGTCTCGTCGGATCGACGCTGTGGAAGAACGACGTGCACGCCTACCTGGGGATGCGCGGCGACGAACCGGTGACCTGCGCGGCCACCGTCGAGGCGGAGGGCCGGCTCTTCGTCGCGCTCGTCGCCACGGATCCCCGTTGGGAACGCCGGGGCTACGGCGAGGCGGTGACCCGCAAGGCGCTCCACGAAGGCGCCCGGGCCACCGGGCTGACCCGCGCCACCCTGCACGCGACGGTCGCCGGAGCGCCCGTCTACCCGCGCATCGGCTTCCGGCCGAACTCGCCGCTGCGCTTCTTCGCCCTGCGCTGACCACCGCTCCCCGGTTTCCCCACCTCTCCGGCCCGCTACATCGCTCGCGCGACGAGCAGGGCGACGTCGTCGTGGTCGTCGGGGTGGCGCAGGCCGTACAGCAGCAGGTCGCAGGTCTCCTCCAGGGGCCGCTCGGGCTTGTCGAGGAACGTCAGAAGCGTGTTCAGCCGGTCGTCGATGGCGTGCTGCCGGGTCTCGACGAGGCCGTCGGTGTAGAGCACGAGCAGGTCCCCGGGGTCCAGCTCGACCGTGGTGGTCTCGAACGTGACGCCGCCGACGCCGAGCGGGGCTCCCGTGGGCAGCTCGAGGAGCGAGGGGGCACGGCCGGGCCGGGCCAGCGCGGGCGGCAGGTGTCCCGCGTTGGCTATGCAGCACTGCCGCGTGTGGGGGTCGAACACGGCGTAGATGCACGTGACGATGTAGTGCTCCAGATCGCAGGTGATCTTGTCAAGGTGCTGGAGCACCTCGCCCGGGTCCAGGTCCAGATCGGCGTACGCGCAGGTCGCGGTGCGCAGCCGGCCCATCGTGGCGGCGGCGTCGATGCCGTTGCCCATGACGTCGCCGACGACCAGCGCGGTCCTGTCGCCGTTCAGCGGTATGACGTCGTACCAGTCGCCGCCCACCTCGCTGGTGGCCTGCGCGGGCTGGTAGCGGGAGGCGACATCCAGACCGGTGTGGTGCGGGGGGTGGTCGGGCAGCAGACTGCGCTGGAGGGTCAGGGCGGTGTTGCGCACGCTCTGGAACCAGCGCGCGTTGTCGATGGCCACCGCCGCCCGGCTGGCCAGCTCACTGGCCAGGATGACATCGTCCTCGTCGAACGGGGCCGGGTTGCGGGTGCGCTTGAGGTCGAGGGCGCCCAGCACCTCGCCGTGGGCGATCAGCGGCACCGCCAGGTACGAGTGGACTCCCGCGCGCGCCAGCAGCGCGGACGCGTCCGCGTCGCGGGCGATGCGCGGCAGGTCCCGTTCGCCGACGTGCCGCACCAGGATCGGCCGACCGGTGTGCACACAGAGGGTGACCAGCCGGTCGCCCTCGTAGGAGGCGAGGTCGCCGGGCGGATCGGCGGCGTTCAGCGCCACCGTGGGGTGGGCCGCTTTGAGGGCGAGGGCGCGGAACAGCTCCGGACCGTTGTCCGGGGCGCGCATACGGCGGCAGGCCAGGGCCGAGTCGAGGACGTCGACGGCGACCACGTCGGCCAGTTCCGGGCTGGCGATCTCGGCCAGCTCATGGGCCGTCCGCTCCACCTCCAGCGTGGTGCCGACCCGGGTGGAGGCGTCCGCGATCAGGGCGAGGCGGCGCCGGGCCCGGTCGGCCTCGGCCGCGGCCCGGTGCCGCTCCGTGACGTCGACGACCGAGGTGGCCGCGCCCAGCACCCGGCCGCCGGGATCCTCCAGGCGGTAGAACGACAGTGACCAGGCCCGCTCGTGCTCGGGGTCGGACCGGGGCCGGCCCACGTGGTACTGGTCGAGCAGCGGAGTGCCCGTGGTGAGCACCTGACGCAGCGCGGACTCCACGGTGTCGACGTCGGGGAAGGGCAGGGTCTCCCTCAGATGGCGGCCGATGTGGTCCTCGGCCGGGATGCCGTCGATCCGCTCGAGCGCCGGGTTGACCAGCAGATAGCGCAGGTCGGGGTCGAGGAGGGCGAGACCGATCGGGGACTGGTTGATCAGCCGCTCGCACAGCGCCAGGTCGGTCTCGACGCGTTGCAGCAGGGTGTGGTCGGCGGCGAGCCCTAGGGCGTAGACGTCGCCGAGGTCGTCGAGCAGCCGCATGTTGCGGAACTCCATCAGGCGGGTGCTGCCGTCCTTGTGCCGCACGGGGAAGGCGCCGGCCCAGCTGCGGCCCGTCTCCAGGACCTCCGCGAACAGCTTGACGACCGCCTGCAGATGCTCGGGATGGATGATCAGCCGTGCCGCGGGGGTGCCGAGGGCCTCCTCCGCGGAGTAGCCGAAGAGCTCCTCGGCCTGCGGGGTCCAGAAGACGATGCGCCCGTCCGTGTCGAGGACCAGAGCGGCCACGCTGAGCACGTCCAGCAGGCTCGTCTGCCCCTGCGGGCCGGGACCGAAGAGGGCACCGTCGGACGAGAACGATTGGGCTGTCATCCCTGAGCCTCCTCTGCCGGCCGGCAGGGCGTACCGGGCCGGCCTCCGCCGGCAGCCGCGCTGCTGCTGACCGTCGGCCCTTCCATGCTCCCTCCGGCCCGGCGCCTTGCCCAGTCACAGCGCGCACGCCGGTGCCGGCGGTGGCGCTGACCTGCGGTGACGGGCACAGTCCGGCACATCCGTACGCGGCCCGCAGGTAAGGGCCCGGAGCCATGCACATCGGGCGGACAAAAGGGAACATAGTCGTTGTAAAGGATGGTGGACTCATGGATTCCACGCGCAGGGGCTCCGACCCGCCCACGTCCGACGCATCGCGTGATTTCTTCGACGCGTCCACCGACGCGGCGGCGGTGGTGTCCGCCGACGGCGCCGTGATCGGCTGGACCCGCGGCGCCGAGGAACTCCTCGGCCACCGGGCCGCCGACGTCGTCGGTGGCTCCGCGGCGCGACTGGTGGCCATGCCCGCCGACCCGATGCGGGTCGCCGGGCTCGTCGAACGGTGCCGCGCCGGAATGGGATGGAACGGTCTGGTCACCCTGCGACACCGCGACGGACGCCGGCTCGACGTCGACCTGAGGGTCTCCGCGTCCTTCCGCATCGGCGACCGCGAGTGCTTTCTGCTCTCGGCGCGCGGGCAGCGGCAGCCGTGGGCCGTGGGCCGGTCCGTCCTCGACGGATTCCTGGTCCGCTCGCCGGTCGGCATGGCGGTGCTGGACCTCGATCTGCGGTACGTGTGGCTGAACGACACCCTCGAACGCTTCGGCGGTGTCCCCCGTGAGCAGCGGCTGGGACGCCGGCTGAGCGAGCTGCTGCCCGGCCTGCAGGCCGAGACCATCGAAGGACTGATGCGCAAGGTCCTGGAGACCGGCGTCCCCGTCACCGACTACGAGTACGTCGGCTGGAGCTGGGCCGACCCGCACCGTCAGCACGCCTACTCCACCTCCTTCTTCCCGCTGGTGGCCGCGGACGACTCCATCACCGGCGTCTGTTACATGGTGCTGGACGTCACCGAACGCTGGACCGCCCGCCGGCTCCTGTCCCTGGTCAACGAAGCGGGAACGAGCATCGGCCGGACCCTGGACGTGATGCGCACGGCACAGGAACTCGCCGACTTCGCCGTGCCCCGCTTCGCGGACTTCGTCGCCGTCGACCTGCTGGAGAGCGTCCTCAGCTCGGCCGGGCACGGGACCTGGCTCACCGACGCGGGCCCGGCGGCCGCGCGGCCGGTGATGCGCCGCGCCGGCCTGGGGTCCGTGCGGGAGGGCTGCCCGGAGGCCGTGGCGAGGATCGGCGACCGGGTGGAGTTCCTGCCCCCGCCGAACGACATCGAGATGCTGATCAAGGGCGAACCGATGCTCGTCCCGGTCCTCGATCCCTCCGACGCGCTGTGGGCCGCCGCACACCCCGAGCGGGTGGCCCACATCCGCGAGTTCGGTCTGCACTCGCTCATCGCCGTGCCGATGCTCGCCCGCAACACCGTCCTCGGGGTCGCCACGTTCATACGGTCGCTCAACCCCACCGCCTTCCAGCCCGACGACGTCCTGCTGGCCCGGGAACTGGTCGCGCGAGCGGCCCTGTGCGTCGACAACGCCCGCCGCTACACCCGGGAGCACACGGCGGCGGTCACTCTGCAACGCAGCCTGCTGCCCCAGGCGCTGACCGGCGGCGAGGCCCTGGAGGTGGCCTCCCACTATCTGCCGGCGGACCCGGTCGGCGGGGTCGGCGGCGACTGGTTCGACGTGATCCCGCTGTCCGGCGCCCGGGTGGGCCTCGTCGTCGGTGACGTGGTCGGCCACGGCATCGGGGCGGCGGCGGCCATGGGCCGACTGCGCACCGCGGTGCAGACCCTGGCCGACATGGAGCTGCCGCCCGACGAGCTGCTGGCCCATCTCGACGACCTCGTGCTCCGGCTGAGCGACGAGCGGACGGGGGACGAGGCCGCCGCCCAGAGCGCCGCCGCCTTCCTGGGGGCGACCTGCCTGTACGCCGTGTACGACCCCGTCACCCGGCGTTGCTCCATGGCCCGAGCCGGACACCCGCCCCCGGTCGTGGTCACCCCGGACGGGCAGGTCTCCTTCCCCGAACTCCCCGCCGGGCCGCCGCTCGGGCTGGGCGGGATCGCGTTCGAGGCCGGTGAGATCGAGCTGCCCGCCAACAGCCTGCTCGGTCTGTACACCGACGGCCTCATCGAAGGGCCCGACGGCGACCTCGAGGCCGGGATGGCCCGGCTCGCGGACCTCCTCGCCCGGCAGGGCCAGGACCTGGACGGACTGTGCCGCTCCGCGGTGCAGCGGCTGATGCCCCTGCCGCAACGCGACGACATCGCCCTCCTGCTGGCGCGCACCCGCGTCCTGGATGCCGAACAGGTCGTCTCGTGGGACGTGCCCGCGGACCCGGCCGCCGTCAGCGAGGCGCGGGCCCGCGCGGCGCGCCAGGTGGCGGCCTGGGGCTTCGAGGAGCTGGCGATGACGACGGAACTCATCGTCAGCGAACTGGTCACCAACGCCATCCGCTACGCCGAAGCCCCGGTCCGCCTGCGCCTCCTCCGCGACTCCCTGCTGACCTGCGAGGTCGCCGACGGCAGCAGCACCGCCCCGCGCCTGAGGCACCCCCGCAGCACGGACGAGGGCGGCCGGGGCCTGTTCCTGGTGGCCCAGCTCACCCACCGCTGGGGCGCCCGGTACACCCCCGACGGCAAGATCATCTGGGCGGAGCAGGAGTTTCCGTGAACCCACGGCCGGCGGCCCGAGTCCGCGTCCGTGGCCGGGCCCGCGCGCGGGGCTGCGCCGCAGTGCCGGGCCCGCGCGCGGGCGCAGCCGTGGGGCTCGCCGCTCGTGCGGCACAGGACGGGCGCGGCGCCCGGCAATCCGCCGGACACCGCGCCGCGCCCTCTCGCCGGTCAGACCGGTACCCGTCGTACGGGCACCTGTGAGACCGCCACCTCTCGGACCGCCGCCTGTCAGACCGGCGTGGCGAACCGCTCCCACACGCGGTGCTTCCCCAGCAGGCGGACGATCTCGTCCAGCGCAGCGGTGGGGGAGTCGGTGAGGACCACGCCGGGGGCGTCCACGGGTACGCCGGCCGCCTCCAGAGCGACCTTGCCGCCCGCCCAGGCGCCGATGGCCTTGCCGTGCCGGAACGCCTCGGTCAGCAGCAGCCGGACCCGCGGGTCGCAGGTCGTCGGCTCCACGGAGGACGGCGTGGACTTGGCGTCCCGGGCGGTGTAGGCGTCGCTGCCCACACCGGGGATCCCGGCCAGCAGGAGGGCGTCGAACTCGACCGACCGCGCGGTGACATACGTGCGCTGCACGGTCACCCCGCCGTCGCCGGACCCGAGCGTGCCGCCGGCCGGCGCCACGACCAGCGGGACCATGCCCGCGTTCAGCACCGCCTCACGCACCGCGCGGACGCTCTCCAGGTCGCCGTCCGCGCCGGTGACGATGCCGACGATCCGCCCGTCGGCCGGCCAGGTCCGGCCCACCTGGGACAGCGCCGGGCTCGGCTCGACCTCGGCGAGCGGCACGGTCGGCGCCGGAGCGGGCAGCCCCAGCCCTTGGGCGACCTGCTCGCACAGCTCCGGGTCGATGTTGGCGAGCACCTGCAACTGCCGTTCCTTGATGGCCTGTTCGTAGCACTTGCCGAGTTCGAAGACATACGCGCCGATGATGTGCTCGCGTTCCACCGGGGTCATGCTCAGCCAGAACCGGCGGGGCTGGCTGAAGTGGTCCGCGAAGGACTCCGGGGCCTCGCGCACCTTCGTCGACTCCGGGACGCGCACCGGTGTCTCGACGTACGCCCCCATGTCCGCGCCCGCCGTGAACGGGCAGCCCCCGTCGAGCGAGTTCGGCCGGTACGGGGCGGCGCCCCGGTGGACCGCCGTCTGGTGCATGCCGTCGCGCTGCATGTCGTTGACCGGCGCGTGCGACCGGTTGATGGGCAGCTGCGGGAAGTTGGGGCCGCCGAGCCGGGTGATCTGCGTGTCGAGGTAGGAGAACAGGCGGCCCGCCAGCAGCGGGTCGTCGGTGATGTCGATGCCCGGGACCAGATGGCCGACGTGGAACGCGACCTGCTCGGTCTCGGCGAAGAAGTTCGACGGGTTGCGGTTCAGGGTGAGCAGCCCGATCGGCTGCACCGGCGCCAGTTCCTCGGGGACGATGTTGGTCGGATCCAGCAGGTCGATGCCCTCGAAGGTCTGCTCCGGGGTGTCGGGGAAGGTCTGGATGCCCAGCTCCCACTGCGGGTACGCGCCCGCCTCGATGGCGTCGGCGAGGTCCCGGCGGTGGAAGTCGGGGTCCACCCCGCTCGTGATCTGCGCCTCCTCCCACACCTGGGAGTGCACACCGAGCTTCGGCTTCCAGTGGAACTTCACCAGCGTCGTCCCGCCCTCGGCGTTCACCAGCCGGAAGGTGTGGACGCCGAAGCCCTCCATCATCCGGTACGAGCGCGGGATGCCCCGGTCGGACATGTTCCACAGCGTGTGGTGGGCGGCCTCGGTGTGCAGGCTGACGAAGTCCCAGAAGGTGTCGTGAGCGCTCTGCGCCTGCGGGATCTCCCGGTCCGGGTGCGGTTTGCCGGCGTGGATGACGTCCGGGAACTTGATCGCGTCCTGGATGAAGAAGACCGGGATGTTGTTGCCGACCAGGTCGAAGACGCCCTCGCTGGTGTAGAACTTGGTCGCGAAGCCGCGGGTGTCGCGCACGGTGTCCGCCGACCCGCGGGAGCCCAGGACCGTGGAGAAGCGCACGAACACCGGCGTCTCCACGTCCTTGGCGAGGAACGCGGCCTTGGTCACTGAGGCCGCCGTGCCGTAGCCCTGGAAGATCCCGTGCGCCGCCGCGCCCCGGGCGTGCACCACTCGCTCCGGAATGCGCTCGTGGTCGAAGTGCATGATCTTCTCGCGCAGATGGTGGTCCTGCAGGAGCACCGGCCCGCGCGGCCCCGCCTTGAGCGAGTGGTCGGTGTCATGGAGCCGCGTGCCCTGAGCGGTCGTCAGATAGGCGCCGGACTGAGCCATCCGGGCCTGGTCCGCGCCGGTCGGCTGCCCGGTCGGCGACACGGTCTCCGGGCCGCTCTGGTCCGGCTTGGGCGGCAGCGGCTCCCTCGGCTCGGTGGGTTCGGCGACCGACGGCGACTCGGCACCCGGCTTGCCGGGGATCCCCTCCGCCGGTCCGCCGTCGCCCTGCAAGCTGTCGGCGACCTTGTGGGCGACCCGCTTCAGGGGGTTGGCCTCGCTCATACGTCCTGCTCCTTGGGCTCATGTCGTTGCGTACCGCCCCAGGGGGCGCGGATAGCGGGTACCCCCGTCCGAGCGGCTCACTTCAGTGCCGTGGCCGGGTGCAGGGGGATCAGGACACCGCCGGTGCGTGACGGGCGCACGAGGGCCGGCGGGACGGCTTCGCCCCGTCGGCCGGTCGGACGACCGTCTCGCCGTCGTGCGCACCGCCCTCACAGCGCTGGGAGACGCCGTTCGGTGCCGTGCCGGCCACGGAGATGACGAGCACCCACGGCCCGCGACGCGGTCGCTCGCGGCGACGTCGACCGGCGCCAGGGGCGGCCCCCCGCCGGCCGTGGCGGAGAAAGCCCTGTGTCGGCCTGCGCGGGAGCGGCCCACAGCTGGGCTGTGGCCGGCACCGCGGCCGGCGCCCATGACGACTTCCTCATGGCGGAACTCCCTCTCGCCCGTGCCCCTGTCCCTCCAGCGTCACCGCCCGGGGCCCGGACCGCGACCGGACGTGCCCAGCCGGGCGACCCGCGAGCGGGTGCGGGCGGCTGCGGCCCGCGGCGCGGACGTCCGGTCAGGAACGGAGAAGCGCCGGGCAGGGCCGCACCCCTAGCCTGATCTTCATGGACATCACCATTCACACGACCTCCCTCCCGCACGACGACCCGGACGCGTCCCTGGCCTTCTACCGCGACGCCCTCGGCTTCGAGGTCCGCAGCGACGTCGGACAGGGCAAGATGCGCTGGATCACGGTCGGTCCCCCCGGCCGGCCCGACACCTCCATCCTGCTGGCGCCGCCGGCCGCCGACCCCGGGATCACCGAGGCCGAGCGCCGCACCATCGTCGAGATGATGGCCAAGGGAACCTACGGCTGGATCCTGCTGGCCACCCCGGACCTCGACGGCACCTTCGAGAAGGTGCAGGCCCATGACGTCGAGGTCGTCCAGGAACCGACCGAGCAGCCGTACGGCATCCGCGACTGCGCGTTCCGTGATCCCGCGGGCAACCTGGTCCGCATCCAGGAGCTCCGCTGAGCCGCCGGTGCTCCGGACCACGCCGAAGCCGCTCCCCAGCCCACACAGAGGAGTTCCCCCATGTGCCACCCCTCGTGGGGCCGCGCACGCGCCGCGGCGCAGTCGTGCGAGGTCGGTGAGACGCTGCGCCGCG
>NZ_MUND01000263.1 GCF_002154375.1 Streptomyces glaucescens
CGGACCAGAGATGATCTTGCCTACGGTCTGGCGCGGGTTCAGCGAGGAGTACGGATCCTGGAAGATCATCTGGATCTCGGAACGGACCGGCGCCAGTTGCTTGCGGCCGGCGTGGGTGATGTCCTGGCCCCGGTACGAGATCGTGCCCGCGGTCGGCTCCATGAGCCGCGTGATCAGCCGGCCCGTGGTCGACTTGCCGCAGCCCGACTCCCCCACCAGTCCGAAGCTCTCCCCGGCCCGCACGGTCAGATCGATGCCGTCAACCGCCTGCACCTGGCCGACGGTGCGCCGGACGGGAAAGCCGCCCTTGACCGGGAAATGCTTGGTCAGGCCCTCCACCACCAGCAGGGGTTCCCCTTCCGGTCCGGCAGCCGCCTCGCGCGGGGCGGGGAGGACGAGGTCTTCCTTCATGACTCCTCTTTCTCCACTGTCAGCCCAGCCGGGGCTTGATCTCTTCGATGAAGATGGTCCGCTTCTGCTCCGCCGTCAGATGGCAGGCCGAGTCCCGGTCCGGGGCCAGCAGCGGGCGCTCGGTGACACACCGCGCGCCGGCCACCCGGTCCTGGAAGGTGCAGCGCGGATGGAAACGGCACCCGGACGGCGGGGTGAGCAGCGAGGGCGGTGTGCCGGGGATGGGGGCCAGGGGCACGGAGACGTCCGAGTCGAGACGGGGCATGGAGTTCAGCAGGCCCCAGGTGTACGGGTGCTGGGGTGCCCTCAGCACCTCGTCCACCGTTCCGCGCTCCACCGCGTTGCCCGCGTACATCACCATGATGTCGTCGGCCATGTCGGCGATGACGCCGAGGTCGTGGGTGATGAAGATGATCGCCGAGCCGAACTCCCGCTGGAGGTCCTTGAGCAGGTCGAGGATCTGCGCCTGCACCGTCACGTCGAGGGCGGTGGTCGGCTCGTCGGCGATCAGCAGGTCGGGGTCGCAGACCAGCGCCATGGCGATCATCGCGCGCTGGCGCATGCCGCCCGAGAACTGGTGCGGATAGTCCTTGGCCCGCTGCCCGGGGTTGGGGATGCCGACCTTGCCCAGCATCTCCACCGCGCGGTCCCAGGCCTCCCGCTTGGAGGCGCCGGTGTGCTTGCGGAACGGCTCGGCGATCTGCCGGCCCACCGTGTAGTACGGGGAGAGCGCGGTGAGCGGGTCCTGGAAGATCATGGCGGCCTTGTTGCCGCGCAGCTTCTCCAGCTCCGGCTCGCGGGCGGTGGTCAGCTCCTTGCCGTCGAGCAGGATCTCGCCCTCGACGGTGGTGAACATCGGGTTGTGCAGGCCGAGGACGGTCAGGTTGGTGACGGACTTGCCGGAGCCGGACTCGCCGACGATGCCGAGGGTCCGGCCGCGGTCCAGGTCGAACGAGAGCCCGTCGACGGCGCGGACGATCCCGTCCTCGGTCTTGAAGCTGACGTGCAGGTCGCGCACCGAGAGGAAGGCGTCCCCGGCGGCCGGGCGCGGGGCACCGGCTTCCTTGGTCAGAGTGGTCACGACAGTGCTCCTAGGACAGCCGGACGCGGGGGTCGATGAAGGCGTAGGCGGCGTCGACGACGATGTTGAACAGCAGGATCATGGCGGCGGAGAAGAGCATCACGCCGAGCAGCAGCGGCAGGTCGCTGAAGGAGACGGCGTCCACCGCGAGCCGGCCGAGCCCGGGCAGGCCGAAGGTGTACTCGGTGATGATGGCCCCGCCGAGCAGGGAGCCCATGTCGATGCCGAAGATGGTGACGATGGGGATGAGCGAGCCGCGCCAGGCGTAGCGGAAGAAGACGTACCGCCGGGACATGCCCTTGGCGCGGGCGGTGCGCACATGGTCCTCCTGGAGCTGTTCGATCATCGCCGAGCGGGCCATACGCGTGTACTGCGCGGCGAAGATCGTCGACAGGATCACCCAGGGGATGACCAGCCCGCCGAACCAGGCGACGGGGTCCTTGGTGAACTCGTTGTACGCCGGCTTGTCGAACAGCTGCATCTGGTAGACGAGGATCGCCAGGGCCAGCGGGCCGAGGAAGTAGATCTGCATCGAGCTGACGACCATCGCGGTGGCGGTGGCCGCCTTGTCGATGAGGGTGCCGCGCCGCCACGCGGCGAGCAGGCCGGTGCCCAGGCCGAAGATCAGGAAGCAGACGGCTCCGCCGATGGTGAGGGAGACGGTGGTGGGCAGCCGGTCGATGAGGGTGTCCCAGACGGCTTCGCCGGTGTGGAAGGAGTAGCCGAAGCAGGGCGCAGGGCAGGGGCCTTGCAGGTAGTCGTTGCTGCCCAGGACCAGGTTCTGCAGGAACAGCCAGTACTGCTCGGGGATCGACTGGTCGAGACCGAGCACGTGCCGGATGTTCTCCAGGTTGGCCGGCGTGCACGACTTGCCGCAGATCAGCAGGGCCGGGTCGCGTGGCATTCCGAAGAAGATCAGGAACGTCACGATGCTCAGCAGGAAGAGGATGACGGCGGCGCCGAGGGCGCGGCGGACGAGGAAGCGCAGCATGGCAGGGGCAGCTCTCAGACGTCAGTGGCCGGGGGGTGCCCGGTGCCCGCCGCCGGGTCGCGGACGGGGGCACCGGGTACCGGTCGGGCGTGGGTTACTTGACGTACAGGCGGCGCGGGTCGACACCGCTGATCACGTCGTCGTAGACGAGACCGCCGATCTTGGAGCCGGCGATCTGGACCTGCTTGTAGTAGCCGGTCGGGACGACGTTGACGACGTCCTTGACGATGTACTCGTTGAGCTTGCCCCACTCGGCCGCGGCCTTCGCCGGGTCGGTGATCTTGCTGATCCGGTCGATCTCGCTGTTGATCTTCGGGTCGTTGACCTGCGAGTAGTTCTGCGCGCCCTCGGCGATCGCGCGGCCGTCGTACAGCGGCGGGATCACGGTCGAGGCGGACGGCCAGTCGGCACCCCACGCGGTGTGGAAGATGTCGTAGTTGTTGTCGAGCTGGCTGACCTGGTCGTAGAAGGTCTCGGCCGGGATCTCCTGGCGCTGCACGTCGAAGCCGGCCTTCTCCAGGCCCGCCGCCATGGCGGTGGAGTACTGCTGGCCCTCGGGGGTGTTGATGTAGCCGAAGGTCAGCTTCATGCCGACCTTGCCGGCCTCCTCCAGGAGCTTCTTCGCCTTCGCCGGGTCACCGGCGGGCTTCTTCTTCTTGCCCCACGGGTCGAAGGCGGGGTCGTAGCCGCTGACCGTCGGGGAGAGGATGCCGCCGGCGACCTCCATCGCGTCGGTGCCGCCGTAGGCGCGGACGAACGGCGTGACCGGCAGGGCGTGGGCGATGGCCTGGCGGATCTTGATGTCCTTCAGCTCCGGGTGGCTGAGGTTGATGTTCATCTGGCCGACGTACGGCTGGTAGCCGGTGACCGTGCGGTTCTTCAGCTTCGGGTCGTTCAGGACCTTGGAGAGGTTGCCCGCGTCGACGCTGTTGCTGAAGCTGACGGCGGTCTTGTCCTTGCCGTTGTCGGCGAGCAGCGCCTTGGTGGACTGCTCGTACTGGTGGTTGAAGCTGATGTCGAACCGGTCGGCGTACTGGTGGCGCAGCGGGTCCGTCTTCGGGTCCCAGTTCTCGTTGCGCACCAGCGTCATCGACTTGCCGGACTTGAACTCCTGGATCTTGTACGGTCCGGCCGCCACCGGGTCCCTGTCGTACTTGGTCTTGGTGTCACCCTTCTGGGAGACGATGGCGTAACCGGCCATGGCCAGGGCGTACGGCAGGTCGGGGCGGGCCGTCTTGAACTTGAAGACGACCGTCTTGTCGTCCGGGGTCTCCAGCAGGGTGTCCGGGAGGTGCTTGCCCTTGTAGGGGCCGTCCGGCAGGAGCTTGCGGTAGTCGGCGCCCGGGGTGTCGGCCAGCCACTGCTGGAGGTACGGCGGGCCCTGGTTGATGAACGGTGCGAACAGGCGCTCGACGCTGTGCCGGACGTCCTTGGACGTGATCGGGGAGCCGTCCTCCCACTTGATGCCGTCCTTCAGCGTGAACTTCCAGGTCTTGCCGCCGTCCGTGGTGGTCCCCGGGTCGGTGGCGAGGTCGCCGACGACTTCGTGCTTCCTGCCGTCGTCGCTGGTGGCCTTGTAGCCGGTGAGACCTCTGTGGATCAGCTGGGAGACCGCCATCTCGTCCTGGACGTAGATCTGGCCCGGGTCGAGGTGGGCGTAACTGTCGCGGGCCAGCACCGAGATGGCGCCGCCGCTCTTCGCGCCCGGCACTTCGGGCGCGGGGCCCTGGGAGTCCTTGTCGTCGCCGAACGGGATGGAGCTCTGCTGCCGCGCGGCGTTCTCCTGCTGTTCCTTGTCGTTCTTGTCGTTCCCGGCCTTGCTGCCGCCCTCGCTGCAACCGGTGAGCACGAGAGCTCCGGCCGCGAGCACTGAGACTGCGGCGTATATGTGGCGTCCGCCCCTACTCATCACTCAGATTCCACCCATCTGTGTTGCACCAGTCGCACACGGAATGGTCAGCGCGCTGTCTTGGGATCGAAGGCGTCCCTGACCGAGTCCCCGAGCAGGTTGAAAGCCACGATGAAGATGATCATCGAGACGCCGGGGAAGAACATGTAGGTGATGTCGTTCTGCATCACGAGTTCGGTGGACGCCTTGGAGAACATCTGTCCCCAGTCCGGCGTCGGTTCGACGATGCCCACTCCGAGGAAGGACAGACCGGCCTCGGCTGTCACGAAGTTGGGCAGCAGATACGTGGACTGCACGAGCAGCGGGGTGACCACGTTCGGCAGGATCTCCTTGCGGATGATCCGCCACGGCGGGGCCCCGCTGACCTTCGCCGCCTCGATGAACTCCCGTTCCCGCAGGGCGAGTGTGGTGCCTCTGAGGATGCGGGCGAGGCTCATCCAGCCCAGGAACCACTGCACGATGATCAGGGCCAGCACCCGCACGTAGGTCGGGGTCTCGTCCCGGGGGTGGACGAAGAGGGCGACCACCACCGGCATACTGGCGATGAAGAACAGCTGGGCCGGGAAGGCGAGCAGGAAATCGATGACCCGGCTGATCCAGTAGTCGGCCTTCCCGCCCAGGTAGCCGGCGGTGACGCCGAGCAGGATGCCGGTCAGCACCACCGTGATCGTCACCGCGACGGAAATCATCAGCGAGGTGCGGATGCCGTAGAGGAGCTTGGTGAAGACGTCGTAGCCGTTGCCGGGTTCGAGGCCGAACCAGAACTCGGCGCTGATGCCGCCGTTGGGCTGTACCGGCACGCCCGCGCTGTCGAACAGCTCGGGCCGCTCGTCGGCGTAGACGGTGTACGGGTTCTTGCCGTACAGCTTCGCGATCACCGGTGCGAGCAGGGCGATCAGGAAGTAGAACCCGACGACGCAGGCGGCGATCACGCCGGTGCGGTCGCGCCGGAAGCGCAGCCACATCAACTGGCCGGGTGAGCGGCCGACGAGCCCCGGGTCCTCGGACTTCTTCTTCTCCGCTCCGGGTCCGCCGTCGGTGACGGCCGCTGTTCCGCCGCCCTCAAGGTCGATAGGACTTGTCACAGTTCGCCCATTTCACAGGTGTGGGTGTGCCGAACCGCCGGCTCGCGGGGATGTGCGAGCGCGGTCCGGTGCATGAAGAGGCGTCAGGGCGCCCTGAACCAGGGGGAGAACGCGCAGCCTGACGCGCGTAGGCACGCGGCAGCGGCGGCCCCCGGTCCGGGGCTCAGTGCGGATCGGCGCAGGGCGAGGGACTGTGTACGACGGCCGACGACGGTGTGGCCCACCTCGCGCTTGTGACACCGCGCATGGGACTCCTCCTCATGACTCCACGTGTTCACCAACAGGAGGGGGCGCTCGTCCGAACCTCCGACACCCCTGACGGAGGGTCAGACACCCCCTGGTGCTCGTGAGTCGGGCGCTGTCCCCACAGCGCGAGACCCATTGACCCGAGCGCTACGCGGCTAACTATCTGCCATGAGCCAACTACCGACCACCGTTCTTAAATCTCAATTCAGTCACAGCTCAAGCGAAGATCTTCCAAAATCTGGACAAACTGTTCGGGCGAAGAAGGGCGCGAAACGGACGTGTTACATGGCTATCGGGCGACGGTCTCCGCCTTTCGGACAACGACGGGCGCGACGGCGCGAAAAAATGGGTTGAAAAAGGCCCGGGCGCCCCCATGATGGGGACGCCCGGGCCTTCGTGGGTCAGCGGTCAGCCGTGCTTGGCACGGCTCGCGGCGCGCGCCCGCTCCCGCTGGTCGAGGTTGACCTTGCGGATGCGAACGGCCTCCGGAGTCACCTCGACGCACTCGTCGTCACGGCAGAACTCCAGCGACTGCTCCAGCGACAGCTTGCGCGGCGGAACGATCGACTCGGTCACATCGGCCGTGGACGACCGCATGTTGGTGAGCTTCTTCTCCTTGGTGATGTTGACGTCCATGTCGTCGGAGCGGGAGTTCTCACCGACGATCATGCCCTCGTACACCTCGGTGCCCGGCTCCACGAAGAGCACGCCGCGCTCCTGGAGGTTCGTCATCGCGAACGCGGTGACGGCGCCGGCGCGGTCGGCCACCAGGGAACCGTTGTTACGGGTCTGCAGCGTGCCGAACCACGGCTCGTGGCCCTCGTGGATGGAGTGGGCGATGCCCGTGCCACGGGTCTGGGTCAGGAACTCGGTGCGGAAGCCGATCAGGCCGCGGGACGGCACCACGAACTCCATGCGGACCCAGCCCGAACCGTGGTTGGACATGTTGTCCATCCGGCCCTTGCGGACACCCATCAGCTGGGTGACGGCGCCCATGTGCTCCTCGGGCACGTCGATGGTCATGCGCTCGACCGGCTCGTAGACCTTGCCGTCGACCTCCTTGGTGACCACCTGGGGCTTGCCGACGGTCAGCTCGTAGCCCTCCCGGCGCATGGTCTCGACGAGGATGGCCAGCGCCAGCTCACCGCGGCCCTGCACCTCCCAGGCGTCCGGGCGCTCGGTGTCCAGGACGCGCAGCGAGACGTTACCGATCAGCTCGCGGTCCAGGCGGTCCTTCACCTGGCGGGCGGTGACCTTGCGGTCCTTCACGGCCGCCTTGTTGTCCGCGCCCTTGCCGGTGGCACCCCGGCCGACCAGCGGAGAGGTGTTCGTACCGATGACCATCGAGATCGCGGGCTCGTCGACCGTGATCAGCGGGAGCGCGACCGGGTTCTCCGGGTCGGCCAGCGTCTCGCCGATCATGATGTCCGGGATGCCGGCGACGGCGCAGATGTCACCGGGGCCGGCCTTCTCGGCGGGCTTGCGGGTGAGCGCCTCGGTCATCATCAGCTCGGAGATGCGCACGTTCTGCACGGACCCGTCGCGCTTCATCCACGCGACCGTCTGGCCCTTCTTCAGCTCGCCCTGCTGGACGCGCAGCAGCGCGATACGGCCGAGGAAGTTGTCGGCGTCCAGGTTGGTGACGTGCGCCTGGAGCGGGGCGGTCTCGTCGTAGACCGGGGCCGGGATGTGCTCCAGGATCGTGGAGAAGAACGGCTCCAGGCTGGTGGAGTCGGCCGGAACCGTGCCGTCCGCCGGCTTCGTCAGCGAGGCGACGCCGTCACGGCCGCACGCGTAGACGATCGGGAACTCGATCTGGTCCTCATCGGCGTCCAGGTCCAGGAACAGGTCGTACGTCTCGTTGACGACCTCGTCGATCCGGGAGTCGGGGCGGTCCGTCTTGTTGATGCACAGGATGACGGGCAGCCGCTGCTGGAGCGCCTTGCGCAGCACGAAGCGGGTCTGCGGCAGCGGACCCTCCGAGGCGTCGACGAGCAGGACGACGCCGTCGACCATCGACAGACCGCGCTCGACCTCGCCACCGAAGTCGGCGTGGCCCGGGGTGTCGATGATGTTGATGGTGATCGGGTCCCCGCCGTCCTTGGGGTGGTACTTCACCGCCGTGTTCTTGGCGAGGATCGTGATGCCCTTCTCACGCTCCAGGTCGTTCGAGTCCATCATGCGGTCGTCGACGGAGTCGAGCTGGTGGGCGGCGAACGCGCCGGCCTGCTTGAGCATGGCGTCGACGATGGTGGTCTTGCCGTGGTCGACGTGGGCGACGATGGCGACGTTACGGATGTCGTGGCGCGTGGCCATAGTGCGGCGTACTCCCGGAGTGTGGAATCGGCTGCGCGTCGCTCGCGCTAGCCCGCCGGGCTGCTGACGCCTCGGCCTACCCCCCATGGTACGGGGGCCCCGGCATTGCGGCTTCGCCGGGCGCCTGAGGGGTGGCTCACCACCGGCTACTTCGACGGGCTCGGCGACACCCGCACGCCCTTCTTCAGGAAGCCCATGTCTTCGTACACAGGGGTCTCGAAACCGAAGGCGCCGGCGTTGGCGAGGTTCTTGCGGGCCGCGATCAGCTGGGGGCGCTGGTAGAGGGGGATGGACGCCGCGGCGGCCCAGATCCGGGCGTCGGCCTTGCGGATCAGCGATCGGGACTCGGACTCGTCCAGGGTGCCGATGGCCTGGTCGAAGAGCTGGTCGACCTGGTCGGTGCCGACCCGGGTCCAGTTCTGCTCGACCGAGAGGGAGCCGTCGGCGGCCGGGACGGGTTTGGCGTAGATCGGGCGGGCGTCGGTGGCGGGGAAGGCCGAGGCGGGCCAGGAGTACAGGGCGAGGTCGTACTGGCCGGACGCGATGTGGTCCTTGAAGTAGCTCTCGTCGCTGACCTTGGTCGTCTCGGTGCGGATGCCGATCCGGTCCAGCATGCGGCTGATCCGGTCCGCGACCGTGCGCAGGCTGTCCGAGCCGGGACCGGACGGGAGCACGAAGCGGAGGGTGAGCGGCTTGCCGTCCTTGGTCAGTACGCCGCTCTTCGCGCCCGCCGGCGCGGCGGTGCCCTTGGGGGCGTACGCGCCCGGGGCGCCGCCCTGCTTCAGGTGCTGCGCGCCGTCCTGGGCGAGGTGGCGCGGCCCGTGCCCCTCCCCGCCGGAGGAGCCGCCCTTCCCGGAGTCCCCGGAATCGCCCGCGTCCCCGGACTTGTCGTCCTGGCCGACGATGTACACGCCGTCGTCGTCGCCCTCGGACCGGCCCTCCGTGTCGTCCTTGCCGTCCTCCTCGGAGCCGCCGGCCTTCTCGCCCCGCGCGCCGGCCGCCTTCTCGCCCTTCTCGGTCTCCTTCAGCGGCCCTCCGGGCAGCCACCCGGCGTCGGCGAGCAGGGCCCGCGCCTCGGCGGTGTCCTGGTCGCCGAGGGCGCCGCTGCTGTCGGCGTAGGCGAACTGGCCGGCGAGGGCGAGGTGGCTGCCGACGGGGACGGCGGGCAGGCCCAGCGGCTCGAGGACGGCCGCGGCCAGGGCCTCGCGGTCGAGGGCGCGGGCGACGGCGCGGCGGACCCGTTCGTCGGCGAGGGGCCCTTCGGAGCCGTTGAGGGCGAGCTGGGTGTAGGCGGGTTCCAGTGACTTGCGGACCTCGTAGGTGCTCAGCTCCCGCTCGCGGCGGGGCTGCTTCGCCGCGTGCCTGCTCTCGTCGCCGTCGGCCTTGTCGTCGCCGTGGTCCGGGGAAGCGGAGGTGTCCCGGTCCGGGGAGGCGGAGCTGTCCTCACCCGGGGAAGCGGAGCCGTCCTCGCCCGGCGAGGCCGAGGTGTCCTCGCCCGGAGAGGCGGAGCTGTCCCGGTCCGGAGAGGCCGAGGCGCCCCTCGGTCCGGCAGCGGCGGCGGTGATCCGGCGGGCCGCAGCCGGGTCGATCTCGGCGAGGTCGACCGTCCCGGCGGCCAGCGCGGCGGCCCGCTCCTCGCGGGACACGGCGGTGAGCACGATCCGGGAGAGCTTGGCCGGGGCGCCCCACCAGCGGGGGTTGCGGGCGAGGGTGACCTCGTCGTCCTTCCGGTCGACCTTCTTCACGGTGAACGGCCCGGCGGTGATCTTCAGCTTCCTGCGGGCGCCGTCGTTGAAGGAGTCCGGGGTGCCCATGACCTCCTTCGGGTACAGCGGCGAGAACAGCGACCGCCAGTCCGCGTAGGGCCGGCCGAAGGTGACCCGGACCTCCAGGTCGTTGGCGCCGCGCTCGATCCGCTCGATCCGGTCGTAGCCGGCGTTGCGGGCGGTCCAGTAGGCGCTGTCCTTGCCGGACAGGGCCCGCCACTGGGCGGCGAAGTCGGGGGCGCCGATCTCCCGGCCGTCGCTCCAGACGGCCTGCTGGTTGAGCTTGTAGAGGACGACCTGCCGGGGTTCGGTCTCGACGACCTCGGCCGATTCCAGGTAGTCGGGGTTGATCTCGGGACGGCCGGTGCGGTCCAGCCGGAACATCGACGGCAGCACGGCCTGGGCGACACGGGTGGTGGCGGCGTCGGCGTCGGCCTGGAAGGTGTTCAGGGTCTCCGGCACGGCGTCCACGGCCCACCGCAGGGTGCCGCCGTCGGCGACCTGGGCCCGGGCGGCCGGGGCGATGTCCTGCCCGGCCAGCGGCTTGCCGGCGGGGTCCTCGGAGCCGCAGCCGGCGAGCGCGGGGACCGCGAGGGCGCCCGCGGTGAGGAAGGCGACCGAGCGCATGACCGAGCGAGGTGTGACGCCGTCGTGGGACATCTCTGGTTACCTCCGGGAGCCGCGGGCGTTATGATCACTTTTGGCGGTATATGGAGCTGATCACATGTATGCGATGTATGCGGCCACTGAAGAGGAAAGGGTTCGGCAACGGACGGCGACACGGCGGTGACCGCCGGGAAGCCACCTGTGCGGCGCAACGCACCACGGGATGCACCCACACGCCCTCGGCCAATCGGTGCACATCCCTTCCCACCGGCAGGTGTGACGCGCAACACTCTCTGGCGCATGAACGTTGCCGCCCACGGCCACCCGGCCGACGGAAGTGAGGTCACGTCATGTCCGTGCACGAGGAACTGGCAACCGTCCAGCGGTGCCTCGACGACCTGAACCGGGCCGTCAGCCGACTGGAACAGCAGATGGGCGGCGGACTCGACATCCGCCGGGTCCGCGCCGACTGCGAGCACCTGCGGGCGAGCGCCGCGCTGCTGCGCGAGACGGCCTCCGGGCGCCTCGCCGACCGGCGGCAGGACCAGCTCGTCACCATCTCCGACACCCCGTACGACGTCGCCCTGTGGACGGATTCGGACGACGAGGGTCTCGGCGCCCGCGACCGTCGCGCACCCTGAGCCACCCGAGCCGACCGGGAGTCACACCTTGGCCACTGGTACGGAACCCCCGACAACAGAACGGCATCCCCGCGCCGGCGGCGTCCGCGCCGCCGGCCGCGCCGCGATCGCCGCCCCGCATCTGCGGACCGACCGCTGGTGGCTGGCGCCGGCCGCCACCGCCGCCGGGCTGCTCGCCTTCGTCGTCTACTCGACCTGGCGGGCCTTCGCGGGCGCGGACTACTACGCGGCGCCGTACGTCTCGCCGTTCTACTCCCCCTGCCTGGCGGAGAACTGCGAGCCGATGAAGGGCGGGCCGAACTGGGAGATCTTCGGCAGCTGGTGGGGCATCTCGCCCGCGATCATCATCCTGGTCTTCCCGCTCGGCTTCCGCCTGACCTGCTACTACTACCGCAAGGCCTACTACCGGGGCTTCTGGGCGTCCCCGCCGGCCTGCGCGGTCGCCGAGCCGCACAAGAAGTACACCGGCGAGACCCGCTTCCCGCTGATCCTCCAGAACATCCACCGCTACTTCTTCTACGCGGCGATCCCGGTCGCGGGCATCCTCACCTACGACACCGTGCTCGCCTTCCGCGACGAGCGGTACGACTGGGGCCACATGGGCCTCGGCACCCTGGTGTTCGTCGTCAACATCGTCCTCATCTGGGCGTACACCCTGTCCTGCCACTCCTGCCGGCACATCGTCGGCGGCAAGCTCAAGCACTTCTCCCGGCACCCCGTGCGCTACCGCATGTGGCAGTTCGCGGGGAAGCTCAACGCCCGGCACATGCTGCTCGCCTGGACGTCACTGGCGAGCGTGGCGCTCGCCGACCTCTACGTCTATCTGGTCGCGTCCGGTGTCTTCGAGGATCCGAGGTTCTTCTGATGTCCGTGGTCGAGCGGCAGGGGTGGGACGTCGTCGTGGTCGGGGCCGGCGGGGCGGGGCTGCGCGCCGCCATCGAGGCCCGCGAGCGCGGCGCCCGTACGGCGGTGATCTGCAAGTCGCTGTTCGGCAAGGCGCACACGGTGATGGCCGAGGGCGGCATCGCGGCGGCCATGGCCAACGCCAACGAGAACGACACCTGGCAGGTCCACTTCCGGGACACCATGCGCGGCGGCAAGTTCCTCAACCAGTGGCGGATGGCGGAGCTGCACGCCCAGGAGGCGCCCGACCGGGTGTGGGAGCTGGAGACCTGGGGCGCCCTGTTCGACCGCACCAAGGACGGGCGGATCTCGCAGCGCAACTTCGGCGGCCACGAGTACCCGCGCCTCGCCCACGTCGGCGACCGCACGGGGCTGGAGCTGATCCGCACCCTCCAGCAGAGGATCGTCGCCCTCCAGCAGGAGGACTTCGCGGCCACCGGCGACTACGAGTCCCGCCTCAGGGTCTTCCAGGAGTGCACGGTCACCAGGGTGCTGAAGGACGGCGACCGGGTCTCGGGGGTCTTCGGCTACGAGCGCGAGAGCGGCCGTTTCTTCGTCCTGGAGGCGCCCGCCGTGGTGATCGCCACGGGCGGCATCGGCAAGTCCTTCAAGGTGACGTCGAACTCGTGGGAGTACACGGGCGACGGCCACGCGCTGGCCCTGCTCGCCGGCGCTCCCCTGCTGAACATGGAGTTCGTGCAGTTCCATCCGACCGGCATGGTCTGGCCGCCGTCGGTGAAGGGCATCCTGGTCACCGAGTCGGTGCGCGGCGACGGCGGGGTGCTCAGGAACTCCGACGGCAAGCGGTTCATGTTCGACTACGTCCCGGACGTCTTCAAGGAGAAGTACGCCGAGACCGAGGACGAGGCCGACCGCTGGTACGAGGACCCGGACCACAACCGGCGCCCGCCCGAACTGCTCCCCCGCGACGAGGTCGCCCGGGCCATCAACACCGAGGTCAAGGAGGGCCGGGGCTCCCCGCACGGCGGGGTGTTCCTGGACGTGTCCACCCGGATGCCCGCCGAGGTGATCAAGCGGCGGCTGCCCTCGATGTACCACCAGTTCAAGGAGCTGGCCGACGTCGACATCACCGCGGAGGCGATGGAGGTCGGGCCGACCTGCCACTACGTGATGGGCGGCATCGCCGTCGAGTCCGACTCGGCGGCGGCGCGCGGGGTGCCCGGACTGTACGCGGCCGGTGAGGTGGCGGGCGGGATGCACGGCTCCAACCGGCTCGGCGGCAACTCGCTCTCCGACCTGCTGGTCTTCGGCCGCCGCGCGGGCTGGCACGCGGCGGAGCACGCGCGCGGTTCGGCGGCCACCCGCCCGGTCGTGGACGACGCCCAGGTGGACGCGGCGGCCGAGGAGGCGCTGCGACCCTTCTCGGTGAGCGGCGAGAACCCGTACACCCTGCACCAGGAACTCCAGCGCACCATGAACGACCTGGTCGGCATCATCCGCCGCCAGGGCGAGATGGAGCAGGCCCTTCAGAGACTCGCCGAGCTGCGCGTCCGGGCCGCGCGGGCCGGTGTCGAGGGCCACCGCCAGTTCAATCCGGGCTGGCACCTGGCCCTGGACCTGCGGAACATGCTGCTGGTCAGCGAGTGCGTGGCCCGGGCGGCGCTGGAGCGCACCGAGTCGCGCGGCGGCCACACCCGGGAGGACTTCCCGGGGATGGACCGGGCGTGGCGGCGGGTGAACCTGCTGTGCGCGCTCGCCGGGGACGCCGTCGCCCTGTCCCGGGAGACCACCGCACCCATCCGCCCGGACCTGCTCGCTCTGTTCGAGAAGGAGGAGCTGGTCAAGTACCTCGCCGAAGAGGAGCTGTACGAATGAGCGGCTACGAGGCCCGGTTCAAGGTGTGGCGGGGTGACGCGCACGGCGGCGGCCTGGAGGACTTCCGGGTCGAGGTGAACGAGGGCGAGGTGGTCCTGGACATCATCCACCGCCTCCAGGCGACGCAGGCGCCCGATCTGGCCGTGCGCTGGAACTGCAAGGCCGGCAAGTGCGGCTCGTGCTCGGCGGAGATCAACGGGCGGCCGCGGCTGATGTGCATGACCCGGATGTCGGTGTTCACCCGCGAGGAGACGGTCACCGTCACTCCGCTGCGGGCCTTCCCGGTGGTGCGGGACCTGGTGACGGACGTCGGCTTCAACTACCGCAAGGCGCGGGAGGTGCCCGCCTTCGTGCCGCCCGCCGGGGTCGGTCCGGGCGAGTACCGGATGATGCAGGAGGACGTGGACCGCTCGCAGGAGTTCCGCAAGTGCATCGAGTGCTTCCTGTGCCAGGACACCTGCCATGTGGTGCGCGACCACGAGGAGAACAAGGCGGCGTTCGCCGGTCCCCGCTTCCTGATGCGGATCGCCGAGCTGGACATGCATCCGCTGGACGCGGCGGCCGAGAGCGGCGTCGACCGCAAGAGGACCGCCCAGGACGAGCACGGCCTCGGCTACTGCAACATCACCAAGTGCTGCACCGAGGTGTGCCCCGAAGGCATCAAGATCACCGACAATGCCCTGATCCCGCTGAAGGAGCGGGCCGTGGACCGCAAGTACGACCCGCTGGTGTGGCTGGGCTCCAAGATCAGGAGACGGTCCTCAGCAGGCTGAGCGTCTGCCCGATGTGGTGTTCCGCGATGGCCCGCATGCCCTCCGGGTGCGGAAAGCCGCCCTCCGCCAGACGCAGCGGGCCGGACACCAGGGACAGGTGCGTGGCCAGGCGGTAGAGGCACAGCCGGTGCTCGTCGAGGCCGGGGGCGCGCAGGACGCCGTAGTGGGAGCCGAAGCGGATCCGCAGGAAGGCGTGCTCCCACTCGGCGTCGGCGTACAGCAGGCCCTCGACGTCGATCAGGACCGGGTGGCCGTCGGCGTCCAGGAGGACGTGGTCCGGGCCGAGTTCGCCGTGCACCGGACTGTGCCGGGTGCGCGGCCGGACCGCCGCCGCCAGCTCCCGCACCAGGGCGTCCAGCTCACCGCGCGCGGCGGCGATCCGCCCGTCCCTGGCGGCGGCCTCCGCGAGGGAGCGCAGGGCGCCGTCGGCGACCAGCCGCTCGCACGGCAGCGCGGACGGCTCTCCCCCGCCGTCGACGTGGGCGACCTTGCCGAAGCCCGGGCCGTGGTGGGCGCGCAGCCGCGCCAGGGCACCGGCCGGCCGCTCCAGGGCGGCGCGCCCCGCTCGCGGGTCCCGCTCCAGCGCCCGGGCCAGGCTGCCGCCCGGCAGGTCCTCGACGACGGCCGCGTCCGCCGCGAGGCGGGTGTGCGTGCCGTCGGCGTACAGCAGGCGCGGGGTGCGCACCCCGACGGCGGTGAGCCGGGCGTGCGCCGCCGTGAACAGGCCGAGGCCCGTGCCGGGCGAGAAGGGGTCGCGAGGGTCGGAAGGGCCGGCGTCCCAGTGGTCCTCGTCCGGGGACCACACGTAGGCCACGGCCGTGGACCCGTCGTCACGGGTCAGCCGGTAGACGCCTTTCCGGCTGCCGCCGCGCAGCCGGGTGACGGAGGTGAGCGGGTGGGCGCGGCCGAGGGCCGCCCGGGCGAGGGGGGCGAGGTCGTCGCGGGTCAGGGGCGTACGGGCCACGGGGGCTCTCCCAGGGGTATGGGGCTGAACCGCGGATTCTCGCAGCCGGCCCGCCCCGGCCGTCAGCGGTTCACCGGGCACCGGGCCCCGCCGCGGACGCACCCCGCTCGCGGTGCCGTGTTCCTGCTCATACGCTCCGGAATGTGACCCCCTCCTCGACCCGGGGCCGTCCCCGGCGCGCGACCTCGCCCATATCCGCCCGGGTGGCACACGCCGTGCTGGGCGCGGTGATCGCGGTGCTGTGGCTGGCCCTGCCGGGGGTGACGACCGCCCCCGAGGCCCCGGTGGTCCTCGCGCCCGCCGGGCCCAGCGCGTCCGCGCAGCGGGAGGAGGTCGAGGAGACCACCACCGCGGATCTGGTGCTGCCGCTGCTCGCGGTGGGCGCTGCCGTCGTGATCGGCGCGTACGGATACGTCCGGCGCCGGCGCCGCGCCCGCACGGCACCGGGCGCCCCGCCCCCGGGCCCGGTGACCGGCGTGCCGCTCGCCGACCTGGACGAGCGGGCGCGGGCGGTGCTGGTCGCGGCGGACGACTGGGTGCGCACCAGCCGTGAGGAACTGGACTTCGCCGAGCTGCGCCTCGGCACCGAGGCCGTGGCGCCGTACGCCCGGACGGTGGCCGCCGCGCGGGCCGAGCTGACGGAGGCGTTCCGGATGCGGCAGCGGTACGACGAGGGGGTGCCCGGCGATCAGGCGGCGCGGCGGCAGGCGCTCGCCGGGATCGTCGGGCGGTGCGTGGAGGCGGGCCGGCTGCTGGACGAGGAGGCCGCCGGGTTCGACCGGCTGCGCGACCTGGCGGACGGGATCGGCGGGGCGCTGGAGATCGCGGAGACCCGGTTCCGGGAGCTGACCGGGCGTACCGGGACGGCCGGGGCGCTGCTCGCGGAACTCGCCGGGCGGTACCCGCCCG
>NZ_MUND01000264.1 GCF_002154375.1 Streptomyces glaucescens
GCCCGGCGCGGACCGGGCCGGCGTGCCGCGGGTGGCGTTCCTCGCCAACCTCGACAGCCCGAGCAAGCTGCGCGCCATGGCGCCGGAACTGGCCTCCTGGTCGGACGAGCAGTGCGCCGCGACCCTCGACCGGGTGTGGGGCGAGATGGACCCGTTCGAGGTCGCCCGGCACCGGGTGACCTCCGAGTCCCAGGGCACGGTCGAGGTCATCATGGTGGCGGTGCCGTTCACCGCAGCCCAGGCCAACGCGGCGCTGCGGGCCGGACAGGGGGCGTGGCTGCGCCGCACCGTGCTGGAGGCGGTGGAGCTGGGCGTCTCGCTCGGCGCCGGCGTCATCGGCCTCGGCGGCCACACCTCCATCGTCACCAACGCCGCGCGGGACGTGGTGGAGCACGACGTCAGGGTGACGTCGGGCAACTCGCTGACCGCCGCCTGCGCCTACGACCTGCTGCGGCTGACGCTGGCCGAGTCCGGCGCCGGGGACCGCCGGGTCGGCCTGGTCGGCGGCATCGGCAACATCGGCTCGGTGATGGCCGAACTCATCGCACCGCACTGCGACTCGATGGTGCTGGTCGGCCGGCCGGGATCCGCCCGGCGGCTCAGGACGGTCGCCGACCGGCTCTCCCCCCTGGTGGACGTGTCGATCGCCGAGGACATGGACGCCCTCCAGGACTGCCCGACGGTGGTCAGCGCCACCAACTCGGCGGACCCGGTGATCCTGCCGCACCACCTCGCCGGTGACCGCAAGGTCCTCGTCTGCGACCTCGCGGTGCCCGGCGACGTCCACCCGGCGGTCGCGGCCCTGTCGAACGTCACCCTGGTGTCCGGTGGCCGTATCCAGCTTCCCGGCCTGCAGACCCCGCACTTCCCGGGCATCACGCTGCCCCCGGGGATCCTCTACTCCTGCATGGCCGAGACGATCCTCCTCGGCCTGGAGCCCGAGACGCCGAGCCCGTCCTACGGCGGTCTCGCCTCGGCGGGCGTGCTGGCCGCCCGGGACCTGGCCGCCCGGCACGGGTTCCACCCCGCGCGCATCGTCTCCGACGACGTGTCCGTACAGCCGTGGATCGTCGATCAGTTCAGCAGCACTATCGAGGAGCACATCGGATGACCGCACTGCGTCCGCGATTCCCGAGTATCTTGCACGCGTTGCTGGCCGAGGCGGAGCGCGGTTCCGACGGATCCGCGGTCACGCTGATCCAGGAACCCGGCCACGAGGAGACCCTGCGCTACGACGCCCTCGTCGAGAACGCCGCCCGGTGCGCGGCGGCCCTCGCCGAGCGGGGCGTCGGCCACGGCGACCGGGTGGTGCTCTGCCTGCCGACCGGCTCCCGGTTCATCACCGCCTTCTTCGGCACCCAGCTGCTCGGCGCCATGCCCACGGCCATCGCCGTACCACTGCGCTTCGGAGGCGCCGCCGGGTTCGAGGGCCAGCTGAAGGACCTCGTCGGCTATCTGCGCCCCGCCGCCGTCGTCACCACGTCCGCGGTGATCCAGGCACTCGACGGCCTCTTCGACACTCCCCTGATCGACGGCGAGGAGCTCTACGCCCGCGCCACCTCGAGCGACGCGCCCCAGCACCCGATCCGCCGCCCGGACGACGACGACCTGGCCCTGATCCAGTGCACCTCCGGCTCCACGGGCAAGCCCAAGGGCGTGATGATCTCGCACGCCCATCTGGCCGCCAACTGCGAGCAGATCGTCGACGTCCTCCGCTGGACCCGCGAGGACACGACCGTCAGCTGGGCCCCGCTCTACCACGACATGGGCCTGATCACCGGCCTGCTGTGCCCGGTCCACGTGGGCGGTGACGCGGTGCTGATGTCCCCGTCGCGGTTCCTGCGCGCCCCCGTCGAGTGGCTCCAGCACATCAGCCACTACCGCGGGGCCTTCGGAGCCGCCCCGAACTTCGCCTACGGCTACCTCACCTCCCGCGTCCGCGACGAGGACATGGCGGGTGTGGACCTGTCGTCCTGGCGCGGGGCGCTCTGCGGGGCGGAACCCATCCAGCCCGCCACCGTGCAGCGCTTCGTCGAGCGCTTCCGCCGCTGGGGCCTGCCCGCAGACGCCTTCATCCCCGGCTACGGCATGGCCGAGGCCACCCTGGCCATCACCAGCACCCAGCCGGACGCGCCGTTCCGGTTCGACTCCATCGACCGGCAGACCGCCGTCGGCGGGGGACGGGCCGTCGACGTCGCCCCGGACAGCACCGAGGCCCTGCACATCGTCGACTGCGGCCGGCCGGTGGCCGGGACCGAGGTCCGCATCGTCGACGACGAGGGCCGGCCGCTGGGGGAGAGCGAGATCGGGCACGTCCAGTTCCGCAGCCCCTCGCGGACGGCCGGATACTTCGACCTCCCCGAGGAGACCGCGGTGTGCGTCGACGCGCCGGACTGGTGGCGGACCGGAGACATCGGCTACCTGCGGGACGGTGCCCTGCGGATCACCAGCCGGGCGAAGGACCTCGTCATCATCCGCGGCGCCAACTACTTCCCCCAGGACTTCGAGCAGGCGGCGGAGACCGTCCCCGGTGTCCGGCTGGGCGCCGTGATCGCGGTCGGGCACCGGCCCGAGGACGCCGACTCCGAGGAACTGCACCTGATCGTCGAGACGGAGCTGGACGCCGAGCACCACGAGGCGCTGCGCCAGACCGTGCGGACCGCGGTCAGCTCCCGGACCGGCGTGGCCCCCGCCGAGGTCCACCTCGTTCCCCGGCGCAGCATCCCGAAGACGACCAGTGGGAAGCTCCAGCGGGCCAAGGCCCGCGAGCTGTTCGTCGCCCGGCCCTAGCGCCCGCGGCGCACGCCGGACGGGACGGCCCGGGGCCGTCCCGGCACGAACGTCGGCGGCACCGTCGCCGACCGCCGGTCACCGACGACCGACGCATCACGTGGGGCTCGGTGGCCCGGCCACCGCCATCCCTCCCGGTCCCGGCTCCCCCTCCGGGGCCGGGAGGGACGGCGTCGACGCAACGCCCAATGACCGCACAACCCACCTTGACGAGGTACTTGCCGGCCGTCTTGGCGGTACCGGGCCGTGCACACGGCGGGAAAGAGGAAACCAGAGTCATGGTCGATCTACCGCACGCTACCGATGCTGCCGCGGTGATTCGTGAGCACGCGCTCACGACGCCGGAACGCACCGCGGTGATCCTTGTTGACGACGTGGAGCGGACCGACGGCGACACCCGGTGGTCATACGCTCAACTGGACGCCGAGGCCAGAAAGATCGGCTCATGGCTGCGCGCCCGCTACCCCGTGGGCACCCGGGTGCTCCTGCTGTACCCGACCGGATTCGACTTCGCCGCCGCCTACGTGGGCTGTCTGTACGCCGGCGTGGCCGCCGTCCCCGCGCCACTGCCCGGCCGCTACCGCCACGAGCAGGCGCGGGTGACCGGCATCGCGAGGAACGCCGCGGTCTCCGCGGCCCTGACCGACGCGGAGAACCTGCCCGACGTCCTGGCCTGGGTGGACGGCGAGGGACTCACCGGCACCCGGGTGCTCGCCACGGACAGCGCCGGCCTGGCGGACCCGGGCGCGTCCTGGACACCGCAGACCCTGGACCAGCGGACCCTCGCGATGCTCCAGTACACCTCGGGCTCCACCGGCGATCCGAAGGGCGTCACGCTCACCCACGGCAACCTCCTGCACAACGTGGACAGCCAGCGCCGCGCGTTCGAGATGAGCGCCGGGACCCGGCTGGGCGGGTGGATACCGCACTACCACGACATGGGCCTGCTCGGTCAGATCCTGCCCGCGCTGCTGCTCGGCGGCACCTGTGTGCTGATGCGCTCCAGCACCTTCCTGAAGCGGCCGCACCACTGGCTCAAGGTGATCGACAAGTACGACATCCACCTGACCGCGGCCCCCAACTTCGCCTACGAGCTGTGCTGTTCCCGGGTCAGCGACGAGCAGCTGGCCGGGCTGGACCTGTCCCGGTGGCGGGTGGCCGTCAACGGCTCGGAGCCGATCGACACCGCCGTGCTGGACGCCTTCGCGAAGCGGTTCGCGCCCGCGGGCCTGCGGGACGACGTGCTGTGCCCCTGCTACGGCATGGCCGAGGCGACGGTCTTCGTGTCGGGCGCGGCGTTCCGCAAGGCCGTGGTGACCACGGTCGACGTGAACCGGCTGCGGGAGAACCGCTTCGTCCCGGCCGAGAGCGGCGCCGACCTGGTCGGCTGCGGCGTCCCGCGCGACTGCGACCTGCTGATCGTCGACCCGCGCACCGGTGAGCCGCTTGAGCCGGGCGGCATCGGCGAGATCTGGCTGCGCGGCCCCAGTGTCGGCACGGCGTACTGGGGGGACACGCCCGCGACGGAACGGGCCTTCGTACCGGGCGGCTATCTGCGCACGGGCGATCTCGGCACGCTCCACGACGGCGAGCTGTACGTGACCGGGCGGCTCGCCGAGACGGTGACCGTGTACGGCCTCCACCTGTACCCCCAGGACATCGAACGCCGGCTGCGCGAGCACCACCCCGAACTGGCGAGCGTCGGCGCCGCCTTCACCGTGCCGCTCGCCAGGCCCGGCGCCGAGCCCGAGGAGGTGCTCGTCGTCACCCACGAGGTCACCGGACGCCCGGCCGAGGAGGTACTGCGCCGGCTGGCCGACGGCATCAAGGAGACGGTGGACCGCGAGTTCGGCGTGCCCGTCGGCGGGGTGGCGCTCCTGCGGCGCGGTGCGGTGCGGCGCACCACCAGCGGCAAGATCCAGCGGGTGGCGATGCGCGGGCTGTTCCTGGACGGCGAGCTGAGCCCCCTTTACGCCGACTACGAGCCGCCAGGCCCGCAGCGCGTCCGTCACCGGCGGCTCGTAGTCGGCGTAA
>NZ_MUND01000265.1 GCF_002154375.1 Streptomyces glaucescens
CTCGCCGTCCGCGCGCGCCGGAGCCGGCGCGCGCGGACGGCGAGGCCGTGGGCGCGGCGAAGGTGCCGTTGCGGAAGGACCCGGGGCCGGCGAGGGAGCCGGGGCGCGAGGGCAATCCGTGGGCGCCGCCCGCCGGCGGCGCTCCCGCCGGGCCCGGCGACACGGTCGCCTCCGGCAGCGGCCCGGTGCCTCCCTCGGTCCACGACCAGCAGACCATCACCTCGATGCCCGCCGCGGGCGGCGGCGAGGTGTCGCCGCGGTGGGCCGCCCCGACCGTCCCGCCGAGCCCGGGCCCTTTGCCGGCCGGCGCGGGTGATCCCTTCGCGCCGCCGGTCCCGTCCGGGCCGCAGGCGCAGGGCGGTGCGGTTCCCCCGCCGCCCATCGCCCCGGACGGTCCCGGGCAGATGCCGTACGGCTATCCGGCCGGTCACGGCTATCCGGCCGGTCACGGCTATCCGCCGCCCGCCGCCGGAGGCGGTTACTACGGCTGGCCCGGTGTGCCGCCGGCGGGCGCCAACGGGACGGGCACCGCCGGGCTGGTGCTCGGCGTCCTCGCGGCGATCGTGTTCTGCCTGTGGCCGCTGGCCATCGTCCTCGGCATCCTGGGCGTGGTCTTCGGCGCGATCGGCCACGGGAAGGCGAGGCGGGGGCAGGCCACCAACGGGGGTCAGGCGCTGGCGGGCATCATCTGCGGCGCCGCCGGGATCGTCCTGGGCGTGGTCATGGGTGTGCTGGTGATCGTGGCCCCGTGAGGGGTGGGGCCGGTGCCCCGTCCGAGGGCCTGGGGCCCCTGTGCTCCACCGGGGTGCGCGGGGCTTGCCCCTGCCGCAGCCGCCCCCGCGCCTCCATCAGCGCGAACCCCAGCAGATTCAGCCCCCGCCACCGCTGCGGATCCCCCGACCCCTCGTCGCCGGCGGCGAGGCCGATGCCCCAGACCCGGTCCACCGGACTGGCTTCGACCAGCACCCGCTCTCCCGTGCCCAGCAGGAACTCCCGCAGCTCCGCGTGGGCGGCGAACTTCCGGACACTGCCCTCGACCACGATGCCGAACCGCTCCCGCTCCCAGACGCCCTCGTCGAACCCCCGGACCAGCCGTCCCGCCTTCTTCGCCTCCGCCGGATGCCCGGCGGCCAGGACCCGCCGCTCCGCCTCCGCGTCGTCGAACAGACGGGCCTTCGCGGCCATCATCCAGTGCTCGGCCGTCGCGTACTCCACGTCGTCGGCCGTGAAGGGGGAGGGCCACCACTGGCTCAGGCAGCTCGGCCCGATCCGTCCGTCCGGCAGCGGGCGGTGCCCCCAGAAATGCAGATACTTCACCCGGGCCCCCGCCCGTACCTCCTTGACCAGGGCTTCCCTCGAGTCGATCTTCTCCATGCACGGCAGTCTCGCAGCCACCACTGACATTCCGTCCTCTGTTTTTCGCGACGACTCGACACCTGGTCGACAGATTCCGTTGCGTAACCAAAAGGCAACAACGGAATCACTTGTTGGAGTCCCATTGCTCTGTCAGGATCGGCACTCAAATCGAGCTGGAGCTACGCCACCCACCCCCCTGGACACCCCGTCCGGCGAGGTTTCGGCGGAGGAGAGCGACATGCACAACCCGGGCACCACCACCCCGGAACGATTCCCCGCACAGGACCGCTTCGCGGCCGGCGCGCAGTACATCGGCGGCAGACTCACCCAGGGCACTTCCGGCCGTACGCACGCCGTCGTCGACCCGGCCACCGGCGAGGAGGTGTACGTCTACGAGCTCGCGAGCACGGACGACGTGGACGCCGCCGTGGCCGCCGCCCGCGCCGCCTTCCCCGGCTGGGCCGGGGCCACGCCCGGCGAGCGGTCGGACGCGCTGCACCGGCTCGCCGCGGTGCTCGCCGACCGTGCCGAGGAGTTCGCCCGCGCGGAGTCGCTCCAGTGCGGCAAGCCGCTCAAGCTCACCCGTGAGTTCGACGTGCCGGGCACGATCGACAACACCGCTTTCTTCGCGGGCGCCGCCCGGCATCTGCAGGGGCAGTCGGCCGGGGAGTACTCCGGGGACCACACGTCGTACGTCCGCCGGGAACCCATCGGGGTCGTCGGCTCCGTCGCGCCCTGGAACTACCCCCTCCAGATGGCCGCCTGGAAGATCCTCCCGGCGATCGCCGCGGGCAACACGATCGTCCTGAAGCCCGCCGAGATCACCCCGCTCACCTCCCTGCTCTTCGCGGAGGCGGTCACGCAGGCGGGGATCCCGGACGGCGTCGTCAACGTCGTCACCGGCACCGGCAAGGAGGCGGGCGAGCACCTCGTCGGGCACCCCGATGTCGCCATGACCTCGTTCACCGGTTCCACCCCGGTCGGCAGGCGGGTCGCCGAGATCGCCACCGCCACCGTCAAGCGGCTCCATCTGGAGCTGGGCGGCAAGGCGCCGTTCGTGGTGTTCGACGACGCGGACCTGGAGGCGGCCGTGCACGGCGCGGTCGCGGGCGCGCTCATCAACACCGGGCAGGACTGCACGGCCGCCACGCGCGCGTATGTGCAGCGTCCGCTGTACGAGGAGTTCGTCACCCGCACCGCCGCGCTCATGGAGACCGTGCGGCTGGGCGACCCCTTCGCGCGGGGGACGGATCTCGGCCCGCTGATCTCCCACGTGCAGCGAAACCGCGTCGCCGGGTTCGTCGACCGGGCGCGGGCCTACGCGCGCGTGGTCACCGGCGGCGAGGCACCCCAGGGCGACCTGAAGGACGGCGCCTACTACCGGCCCACCCTCGTCGCCGACGCGCCCCAGGACAGCGAGATCGTCCAGTCCGAGATCTTCGGTCCGGTCCTGGTCGTGCTGCCCTTCGACAGCGACGACGAGGGCATCGCGCTCGCGAACGACACGCCGTACGGCCTCGCCGCCTCCGCGTGGAGCCGGGACGTGTACCGGGCGAACCGGGCCACCCGCGAGATCAAGGCGGGCTGTGTGTGGGTCAACGACCACATCCCGATCATCAGCGAGATGCCGCACGGCGGTTACAAGGCGTCCGGCTTCGGCAAGGACATGTCCGCCTACTCCTTCGAGGAGTACACGCAGATCAAGCACGTCATGTTCGACAACACGGCGGTGGCCCGCAAGGACTGGCACCGCACCGTCTTCGGGGACCGATAGCACCCAGGCCGCCCGACCCGCGGCCGACCGACCTCCCGAAAGGGCACCACGCGCATGGAGCAGTACGAGCCCGACCGCCTCTCCCCGGCCCAAGTGGCCGCCATGCGGCGCAGCTTCCGGAACGGCAGGGCCGCCCTCAGCCGCCGTTCCCTGCTGCGCGCCTCCGCCGGCGGCGCGCTCGCGGCCGGCGGTCTGGGGGCGCTCAGCGCCTGCGGCATCCCCCCGGCCGCGCAGACCTCCGGGGTGTCGTCCGAGGACCACTCGGCCAAGGAGAAGACCGTCAGCTTCTCCAACTGGACCGAGTACATGGACGTCGACGACAGCGAGGAACGCCATCCCACGCTCGACGAGTTCAGGCGGCGGACCGGCATCACGGTCAAGTACACCGAGGACATCAACGACAACGTCGAGTTCTTCGGGAAGATCAAGCCGCAGCTGGCGGCCGGCCAGCCCACCGGCCGCGACCTGATCTGCGTCACCGACTGGCTCGCCGCGCGCCTGATCCGCTTCGGCTGGGTGCAGAAGCTGGACCCGTCCCACCTGCCCACCGCCTACGCCCGCCTGTCCCAGCAGTTCCGCAGCCCGGACTGGGACCCGGGACGGGCGTACTCCTACCCGTGGACCGGTATCTCCACGGTCATCGCCTACAACAGGAAGGCGCTCGACGGCGTCGAGGTCACGTCCGTCTCCGACATGCTCGACAACCCCAGGCTCAAGGGCCGGGTCGGTTTCCTGTCCGAGATGCGCGACAGCGTCGGCATGACCCTGCTCGACATGGGCAAGGACCCCGGCAGGTTCACCGACGACGACTTCGACGCGGCGATCGCCCGCCTCCAGAAGGCCGTCGACAAGGGCCAGATCCGCCGCTTCACCGGCAACGACTACACCTCGGACCTCACCAAGGGCGACCTCGCGGCCTGTCTCGCGTGGGCCGGTGACGTGGTGCAGCTCAAGGCGGACAGCCCGGACGTCGACTTCCTCATCCCCGACAGCGGCTACCTGACCTCGACGGACAACCTGCTCGTGCCCAACAAGGCCCGGCACAAGACCAACGCCGAGCGGCTGATCGACTACTACTACGAGCCTCGCCCGGCCGCCCAGCTCGCCGCGTACATCAACTACGTGTGTCCCGTCGACGGGGTGAAGGACGAGCTGGCGAAGATCGACCCGGACGCGGCGAACAACCCGCTGATCCTCCCCGACAAGGCCATGGCCGCCAAGTCCCGGGCCTTCCGCTCGCTGAGCGCGAAGGAAGAGACGGCCTACGAAGAGAAGTTCGCGAAGCTCACAGGGGCGTGACGACCATGACGACGACAGACAACAGCGGCGACGTCCGCCTCTCCGGTATCAGCAAGACGTACGGCTCCTTCACCGCCGTGCACCCCCTCGACCTGACCGTGCCGCAGGGCTCCTTCTTCGCCCTGCTCGGCGCCTCCGGCTGCGGCAAGACCACCACCCTGCGGATGATCGCGGGCCTGGAGGAGCCGACCGGCGGCACCGTCCACCTCGGCGACCAGGACGTGACCCGTCTGCCGCCCTACAAGCGGCCGGTGAACACCGTCTTCCAGTCCTACGCGCTCTTCCCGCACCTCGACATCTTCGAGAACGTCGCCTTCGGCCTGCGCCGGCGCGGCATCAAGGGCGTGAAGAAACAGGTCGACGAGATGCTGGACCTGGTCCAGCTCGGCGAGCACGCGCGCAAGAAGCCGCACCAGCTCTCCGGCGGCCAGCAGCAGCGCGTCGCGGTCGCCCGCGCGCTGATCAACCACCCCAGGGTGCTGCTGCTCGACGAGCCGCTCGGCGCCCTCGACCTCAAGCTGCGCCGGCAGATGCAGCTGGAGCTCAAGCGCATCCAGACCGAGGTCGGCATCACCTTCGTGCACGTCACGCACGACCAGGAGGAGGCCATGACGATGGCCGACACGGTCGCCGTGATGAACGCGGGCCGCGTCGAGCAGCTGGGCGCACCCGCCGACCTGTACGAGAACCCGAGGACCACCTTCGTCGCCAACTTCCTCGGCACCTCCAACCTGATCGAGGCCGAGGTGGACGCCGCGAGCGGCGACGAGATCGTGCTCAGGGCGGGCGGCGGCAAGCTGTCCCTGCCGTCCGGGCGGTGCGGCGCGCCCACGGCGACCGGCGGCAAGGTGCTGGTCGGCGTACGGCCCGAGAAGATCTCCCTCACGCACGCCGGCGACGCGGGGGCGATCCCGGCCGGCCGCAACCGGGTCACCGGGCGGATCGCCGACGCCAGCTTCATCGGTGTGTCCACCCAGTACGTGGTGGACAGCCCCGCCGGCACCGCCCTCCAGGTCTACGTCCAGAACGTCGACCGTGACACCCGGCTGGTGCCCGGCGCCGAGGTCGTCCTGCACTGGAACCCCGCCCACACCTTCGGGCTGGACGCCGCGCAGGACATCCAGGCGGGCGTGGAGAAGGTCGAGCCGCAAGAGGGGGTAGTCGCCTGATGGCCGCCGTCACCGAGGCGCCACCGCCCCTCGCGCCGCCCGCGCCGGAGAAGAAGCCGCCACGCAGGCGGGGCCGCTGGATGCCGTATCTGCTGCTGCTCCCCGGCCTCCTGTGGCTGATCGTCTTCTTCGCGCTGCCGATGGTCTACCAGGCCTCGACGTCCGTGCAGACCGGCTCCCTCGAAGAGGGCTACGAGGTCACCTGGCACTTCGCCACTTACTGGGACGCCCTGTCCGAGTACTGGCCGCAGTTCCTGCGCTCGGTGCTGTACGCGGGCGCCGCGACGGTGCTGTGCCTGCTGCTCGGCTACCCGCTGGCGTACCTGATCGCCTTCCGCGCGGGCCGCTGGAAGCACCTGATCATGATCCTGGTGATCGCGCCGTTCTTCACCAGCTTCCTGATCCGCACCCTCGCCTGGAAGACCATCCTCGCGGACGGCGGCCCGGTCGTCGGCGCGCTGAACGCGCTGCACGTCCTGGACGTCACCAGCTGGCTCGGCATGACCTCGGGCGACCGGGTGCTGGCCACGCCGCTCGCCGTGGTGTGCGGTCTGACGTACAACTTCCTGCCGTTCATGATCCTGCCGCTGTACACCTCGCTGGAGCGGATCGACGGCCGGCTGCACGAGGCGGCGGGCGACCTGTACGCCAGGCCCTTCACCACCTTCCGCAAGGTCACGTTCCCGCTGTCGATGCCGGGTGTCGTCTCCGGCACGCTGCTGACCTTCATCCCGGCCGCCGGCGACTACGTCAACGCGGACCTGCTCGGCTCCACCGACACCCGCATGATCGGCAACGTCATCCAGTCGCAGTTCCTGCGGATCCTGGACTATCCGACGGCCGCCGCCCTCTCGTTCATCCTGATGTTCGCGATCCTCATCATGGTCACGCTCTACATCCGCAGGTCCGGGACGGAGGATCTGGTTTAAATGGCCTTCGTCGACTGGCTCAAGCGCCGTCTCGTCGTCATCGCGGGACTGTTCACGCTCGCCTATCTGCTGCTGCCGAACGTCGTCGTGACGGTGTTCTCCTTCAACGATCCGAAGGGGCGCTTCAACTACGAGTGGCAGAAGTTCTCCGCGGACGCCTGGACGGACCCGTGCGGGGTCGCCGACCTGTGCGGCTCGCTCTCGCTCAGCCTCCAGATCGCGCTCTGGGCGACGCTGGGCGCCACCGCGCTCGGCACGGCGATCGCGTTCGCGCTGGTGCGGTACCGCTTCCGCGCGCGGGGCGCCGTCAACTCGCTGATCTTCCTGCCCATGGCGATGCCCGAGGTGGTGATGGCGGCCTCGCTGCTCACCCTCTTCCTCAACATGGGCGTCCAGCTGGGCTTCTGGACGATCCTCATCGCCCACATCATGTTCTGCCTCAGTTTCGTCGTGACGGCCGTCAAGGCGCGCGTCATGTCGATGGACCCGAGGCTGGAGCAGGCCGCGCAGGACCTCTACGCCGGCCCGTTCCAGACGTTCCTCCGGGTCACCCTGCCGATCGCGGCACCCGGAATCGCCACGGGCGCGCTGCTCGCCTTCGCGCTCTCCTTCGACGATTTCATCATCACCAATTTCAACGCGGGCTCCACCGTCACCTTCCCCATGTTCGTGTGGGGTTCGGCCCAGCGCGGCACGCCCGTGCAGATCAACGTCATCGGCACGGCCATGTTCGTCCTCGCCGTGCTGTTCGTCCTGACCTCCATGGTCATCAGCAATCGCCGCACCAAGCACAAGGCGTAGAACGCAGTCGTAGGGAGTTGAAATCATGGCCCCAAGCGCCATGAGCCGTGGCAGTGACAACAACTGGACGAAGTCCCTTTCCGAAGCCCAGCCGGTCCCGTACTGGCTGGACGACCCCGGCAGGCCCCGCCCGGAGCCCGCGCTGACCGGTGCCGAGACCTGCGACCTGCTGGTCGTCGGCGGCGGCTACAGCGGACTGTGGACCGCGCTGGTCGCCAAGGAGCGCGACCCGCAGCGGGACGTGGTGCTGCTGGAGGGCCGCGAGGTGGGCTGGGCCGCCTCCGGCCGCAACGGCGGCTTCTGCGCCGCCTCCCTCACCCACGGGCTGCCCAACGGGCTCACCCGCTGGCCGGACGAGATCCACCGACTGCAGGAGCTGGGCGCCCGCAACCTCGACGAGATCGAGAGGGCGGTCGCCCGGCACGGCATCGACTGCGACTTCGAACGCACCGGTGAGATCGATGTCGCCACCGAGACGTACCAGGCGTGGGAACTGCGCGACTGGTACGAGGAGATGGAGCGCGAGGGCCTGGCCGGGGGTGTCGAGTTCCTGGACGCCGACGCGGTCCGCGCGCAGGTGAACTCGCCCACCTTCCAGGCGGGCCTGTGGGACAAGCGGGGCGTGGCCATGCTCAACCCCGCCAAGCTCGCCTGGGGCCTCAAGCGGGCCTGCGTGGACCTCGGTGTGCGCGTCTACGAGCACACGCCGGCCCTCACCCTGAAGCCCTACGGCGCGGGCATGGCCGTACGCACCCCCTACGGCCGGGTCCGCGCCCGCGAGGTCGCGCTCGGCACCAACGTCTTCCCCAGCCTGGTGAAGCGGATCCGGCACTACACGGTCCCCGTCTACGACTACGCCCTGATGACCGAGCCGCTGACGGACGACCAGCTCGCGGCGGTCGGCTGGCGGGGCCGGCAGGGCCTCGGTGACAGCGCCAACCAGTTCCACTACTTCCGGCTGTCCGCCGACAACCGGATCCTGTGGGGCGGCTACGACGCCGTCTATCCCTACGGCGGCCGGGTCCGCGCCGAGTACGACGACCGCCCGGAGACCTACGCCAGGCTCGCCGGGCACTTCTTCACCTGCTTCCCGCAACTGGAGGGGGTCCGCTTCACCCACGCCTGGGGCGGCGCGATCGACACCTGCTCGCGCTTCTCGGCGTTCTTCGGCACCGCCCACCAGGGCAGGGTGGCGTACGCGGCCGGGTACACCGGCCTCGGTGTCGGCGCCACCCGCTTCGGCGCCGAGGTGATGCTGGACCTGCTGGCGGGGGAGCGCACCGAGCGCACCGAGCTGGAGATGGTGCGCAAGAAGCCGCTGCCGTTCCCGCCGGAGCCGTTCGCCTGGACCGGCATCGCGCTCACCAAGTGGTCGCTGGCCCGGGCGGACGCCCACGGCGGGCGGCGGAACCTGTGGCTGCGGACGATGGACCGGCTGGGTCTGGGCTTCGACAGCTGACGTGTGACCCAGATCACCTGAAAGAGGTGCGCGAACTCGCGTAATGCTCCCCGGAGGACCTCCCTCTCCCTCGTGGACGCGGCCCGCGTCCACGAGACGACACAAGGAGGTCCACCTCATGACTGGGGCGAAGACGGCGGTCGACTGGCTGGCATCCGTCGCACCGGATCCCGAGGCCTGCCGCCGGGAGTGGGAGCGCAACCCCCTGCGGGTCGCGCTGCTGCCCGCCGGCAAGGCCTGGGACGTCCTGATCCTGCCGGGCGGGCTGGGCCGGCCGACGCTCGAGGTGCTCACCCGCCTCCTCGACCGCACGGGCCCGGTGCTCGCCGACTTCGGTGACGCCCGGACGGGGTTCTTGGTGCCGCCGGGCACCGCGGCCCGCTGGGTCGGCACGGGGATCCGCACGGCCGGGTCCGGCACCTGGATCGTCGTGCCGTATCCGGGCCGGGCGACCGGCGGGGTGCGCTGGCTGGTGCCGCCGGACGAGTCCGGCACCCTCACCGATCCGGCTCTGCTCGAACTGGCGATGCATGAGGCGGCGGCAGGCCTGGCCACGGGGGAGGACCGGTCCTAGCCTCTTGACACGGTGATTGGTCTGGACCAAGTTGTGAGCGCTCCACCCCTCCAATTCCCCCGTCATCGGAGGCACTTGTGGACCGCGCACGCCTCATCCGCTTCAGACCGTTCGCCCTGCTCGCCGCCGCGGCACTGACCCTGTCCGGCGTCACCGCGCTCTCGCCGGCCGCCCGTGCGGCCGGCGCGGACCTCCTGGGCAACGGCGGCTTCGAGTCCGGCCTCGACGGCTGGACCTGCACGGCCGGCACGACCGTCGGCTCACCGGTACGCAGCGGCACCTCCGCCCTGCGCGCGACCCCGGCCGGCGCCGACCACGCCCGCTGCGCGCAGACCGTGACCGTGCAACCCGACTCCCAGTACACGCTCACCGGCCATGTCCGCGGCTCCTACGTGTACCTCGGCGCGTCCGGCACCGGCACCACCGACGTCTCCGCCTGGACCCAGTCGGCCACCGACTGGCAGCGGCTCACCACGACCTTCCGCACCGGCCCGTCCACCACCCGGGTCACCGTGTACACCCACGGCTGGTACGGCACCGGCGCCTACCACGCCGACGACCTCTCCCTGACCGGCCCCGGCACCGGTCCCGCCCAGCCGCCCGCTGCCCCGGCCGGCCTTACCGCCGGCACCGTCACGTCCACCTCCGTCGCCCTGTCCTGGACGGCCGTCCCCGGCGCCACCGGCTACGCCGTCTACCGTGACGGCGCCAAGGTTGGGACCGTCACCGGCACCACGGCCACCGTGACCGGCCTCGCACCCTCGACGGCGTACGCCTTCCAGGTCGCCGCGGTGAACGACGCGGGGGAGTCCGCGCGCTCCGCGACGGTCACCGCGACGACGCTGCCCGGCTCCGGCGGCGGCACCCCGGGCCTCCCGCCGCACGCCCTGGTCGGCTACCTGCACGCCACCTTCGCCAACGGCTCCGGCTACACCCGGCTCGCCGACGTCCCCGACAGCTGGGACGTCATCGACCTGGCCTTCGGCGAGCCGACCTCGGTCACCTCCGGCGACATCCGCTTCACCCGCTGCCCGGTCACCGAGTGCCCGAACGTCGAGTCCGACGCCGAGTTAAAGGCGGCCATCAAGGCCAAGCAGGCGGCGGGCAAGAAGGTGCTGATCTCCATCGGCGGCCAGAACGGCCAGGTGCGGCTCACCACGACGGCCGCCCGCGACACCTTCGTCTCCTCCGTCTCGAAGATCATCGACGAGTACGGCCTGGACGGCCTGGACATCGACTTCGAGGGCCACTCGCTCTCCCTGGACGCCGACGACACCGACTTCAGGAACCCGAAGACCCCGGTGATCGTGAACCTGATCTCCGCCCTGAGGACCCTGAAGGCGAAGTACGGCGACGACTTCGTCCTGACCATGGCCCCGGAGACCTTCTTCGTCCAGCTCGGCCACCAGTACTACGGCACCGGAAAGTGGGGCGGCCAGGATCCGCGGGCCGGCGCCTACCTCCCGGTCATCCACGCCCTGCGCGACGACCTCACCCTGCTGCACGTCCAGGACTACAACTCGGGCCCGATCATGGGCCTCGACAACCAGTACCACTCCATGGGCGGCGCCGACTTCCACATCGCCATGACCGACATGCTGCTCACCGGCTTCCCGGTCGCGGGCGACGCGGGCAACGTCTTCCCGCCGCTGCGCCCCGACCAGGTCGCCATCGGCATGCCGGCCACGACCAACGCGGGCAACGGGTACGTGTCCCCGGCCGAGGTGGTCAAGACCCTGGACTGCCTGACGAAGAAGGTGAACTGTGGCTCGTACGCCACCCACGGCACCTGGCCCGCACTGCGCGGCCTGATGACCTGGTCGGTCAACTGGGACCGGTTCGGCGGCTGGGAGTTCCAGCGGACGTTCGACGGCTACTTCCGCTGAGCGGCCGTTCGACGGCTGCCACCGCCGACGCGGGCGACGCACCCGACGTGGAGCGTGAGCAACACCGCGCCCAGGCACCAGCTGGCCAGCACGTCCAGCGGCCAGTGGTAGCCCCGGCGGACCAGGCCGAAGCCGACACCGAGGACGAGCGCCGCGCACAGCGCGATCAGGCCGCCGCGGGCGGCGGCGCGGCGCAGCCACGGCAGCAGGAGCAGGGTCGCGCAGCCGTAGGCGACGACGGCGGTGGCGGTGTGGCCGGAGGGGTAGTAGCCGGTGGCGGGCGGGACGGCCGGGGTGCCCGGGCGGTCGGTCAGCACCTTGAGCGGGACGACGATCGCGGGGACGAGCGCCATCAGCAGGGCCGCGGCGGCGGCCGGCCGCCACCAGCGGTCGGTACCGCCGGCGCGGGCCCGCCAGGCGGCGTACCCCGCGGCGAGCGCGAGCACCGGCACCGCCACCGGGACGTTCCCCAGGTCGGCGAGGAGTTCGGAGGACCGGTCCGGACGGACCAGCGCGTCGCTCAGCCGCTCGTCCAGGCGCACCAGCGGCCCGTCCGCGACGACCTGCCAGGTGATCAGCGCGAAGCAGACCAGGGGGAGGAGAAGGAGAAGGAAAAAGGTCGGCCGCCCCGGAACAGGGGGGGTGGTTCCGGGGCGGCCGAACGGACCGGAACGTCGCGCGCCCCGGGGGGTATGGGGCGGGCGACCGTCCGATCGGTGAGGAGATCCGGAGCCGGAGGCCCCGGTGGTGTGCGCGAGGGCACGACCAGGTCGAAGCTGGGGAGGCCCCGGCCTGGCGTCGCCCACAGTCCCCTGTGGGCGGGGTGTATCTCTCATCTGTCTAGAACCTACGACAGGGCCCGCGCACAGGACAGCCGGAACGGCGTCCTGTCATCCACCCCGCACACCTTCTTCACACGGTTGCCGCAGGCTCCATCAGACGCGCGACGGTCCTGCTCAGATGCGCGCGAACGCCTGCTCGATGATGTCGAGGCCCTCGTTCAGCAGGTCGTCGCCGATCACCAGCGGCGGCAGGAAGCGCAGCACGTTGCCGTAGGTGCCACAGGTCAGGACCAGCAGGCCCTCGGCGTGGCAGGCCTTGGCGAGCGCGGCGGTCGCCTCCGGGTTCGGCTCCTTGGTGGCGCGGTCCTTGACCAGCTCGATGGCGATCATGGCGCCCCGGCCGCGGACGTCGCCGATGATGTCGAACTTCTCGGCCATGGCACCGAGACGCGACTTCATGACCGCCTCGATGTTCTTCGCCTTGGCGTTGAGGTCCAGCTCCCTCATCGTCTCGATCGCGCCGAGCGCACCCGCGCAGGCGACCGGGTTGCCGCCGTAGGTGCCGCCCAGGCCGCCCGCGTGCGCGGCGTCCATGATCTCGGCGCGACCGGTCACGGCGGCCAGCGGCAGACCGCCGGCGATGCCCTTGGCGGTGGTGATCAGGTCCGGGACGATGCCCTCGTCCTCACAGGCGAACCACTGGCCGGTGCGGCAGAAGCCGGACTGGATCTCGTCCGCGACGAAGACGATGCCGTTGTCGTTGGCGAACTGCACGATCGCCGGCAGGAAGCCCTTGGCCGGCTCGATGAAGCCGCCCTCGCCGAGCACCGGCTCGATGATGATCGCGGCCACGTTCTCCGCGCCGACCTGCTTGGTGATCTGGTCGATGGCCTGCTTGGCGGCCTCGGGACCGGCGTTCTCCGGGCCGGTGGGCCAGCGGTAGCCGTAGGCGACCGGGACGCGGTAGACCTCGGGCGCGAACGGGCCGAAGCCGTGCTTGTACGGCATGTTCTTCGCGGTCAGCGCCATCGTCAGGTTCGTCCGGCCGTGGTAGCCGTGGTCGAAGACGACGACGGCCTGGCGCTTGGTGTACGCACGGGCGATCTTGACGGCGTTCTCGACGGCCTCGGCGCCGGAGTTGAACAGCGCGGACTTCTTGGCGTGGTCACCCGGGGTCAGCTCGGCGAGGGCCTCGGCGACCTCCACGTAGCCCTCGTACGGGGTGACCATGAAACAGGTGTGGGTGAAGTCGGCGAGCTGCGCGGAGGCGCGGCGCACCACGGCCTCGGCGGAGGCGCCCACGGAGGTCACGGCGATACCGGAGCCGAAGTCGATCAGACGGTTGCCGTCGACGTCCTCGATGATGCCGCCGCCCGCGCGCGCCGTGAATACCGGCAGCACGGAGCCCACACCCGCGGCGACCGCGGCGGTACGGCGGGCCTGAAGCTCCTGCGACTTCGGGCCGGGGATGGCGGTGACGACGCGGCGCTCCTGCGGGACTGCGGTCATGGGGGCTCCTGGGGGTGTTTCCGGACGCTTGCCTTCTTTTCTCGCAGGTTAAGACGGGTGAAGGGTGGTGGGCATGCTCCATGTGGGCGTTGTCGGGGAGGCCGGTTGTCCGTCGTGGACATAGGCGGCGCGGGCCCGGCCGCGGCGCGGTGGGCAGATGACGTCGGTGCGCCCGCCGCGCCACCGGTGAACTCCCCCTGCGCGCGCGTTAGATTGACTCGCTGATGGTGCACAGACCGGCCGCGAGCGCGGACGGAACGGCTGCTCAGGGGGCAAGGGCGATGGACAGCGACGGGACCCGGGACGCACGGGGCACGCATGCCGATCCGGTGCCGCGTCCGGCGAGGCCGCCGGAGATGCCGGCGATGCCGCCCCGGCCCCCCGCGGCACCACCCGTGCCGCCGCTTCCCGACGGCTCCGCCTTCCTGACCTGGCTGCGCACCCCCCGGCCCGAGGCGGCGCCCGGCGTGTGGCGGTTCGGCCACCGGCCGCGCCCCGACGAGGAGCCCGAGCGGGTGCCCGGGCGGCAACTGGTCAGCGGCGCGGTGATCGCGTTCCTGGTCGGCTGGCTGATCTGGTCGCTGTTGTGGAACGGCTACCTCGGGGGCTGGTGGCTGCTGCCCCTGTACGCGATGATCCCCGACTCCTGGGCCGAGCCGCACAGCTTCGCCGCCGTCGTGGTCGTCTACGCGTACTACGTGATCGTCGGCCTGGTCATCCTGGTCGGTGTCGGCCGGCTGGGCCGGTGGAGCGAAGTCTGGCGCCGCTACGGCCCGCCCGCCTGGCGC
>NZ_MUND01000266.1 GCF_002154375.1 Streptomyces glaucescens
CACCTCGCCGTCGCGGTCGCCGGGTCGGTGCGGGCGACCGCGACGGCGAGGTGGACCGTCGCGGCCAGGGGCGTCGCGCACCAGGCCAGGCGGAGCATGAGGGAGCCGGCCGGTTCCTCGGGGTGGCCGAGCGCGTAGCCGAAGGCGGACAGCATGAGGAAGCCCGTGCCCGCCGAGGCCGCCGCGACCAGCAGGCGGCGCAGCTGGACGGCCGGGTGCGCGTTGCGGGTCAGGCGGAGAGCGAGCACGCCGCCCGGCCTTCCGTCTCGGTGGCCGGGGGCAGGTGGACGGTGCGCACGCGGCGCCCGTCCAGCAGGGAGACCGTGCGGTCGGCGAGGGCCGCGGTCTCCGCGTCGTGGGTGGCGAGCACCACCGTGATGCCGTGCGAGCGGGCCGCCGTGGTCAGGGTGCGCAGGACGTGGCCGCGGTCCGCGCGGTGCAGGGGCGCGGTGGGCTCGTCGGCGAACAGGACCGTGGGGGCGGGGGCCAGCGCGCGGGCGATGCAGACGCGCTGCCGTTCCGACTGGGTGAGGTCGGCGGGGCGTCTGCGGGCCGTGTCGCCGACGTCGAGGCGTTCCAGCCACTCCTGCGCGGCGACCTTGGCCCGGCGGCGGGTGCTGCCGCGCAGCATCAGGGGGAGTGCGGCGTTCTCCCACACGTCCAGCTCCGGGACGAGCGCGGGGGCCGGGTCGATCCAGCCGAACCGGTCGCGGCGCAGCCGTTCCCGGGTGAGGGGGCCCATGGTGTGCACGGGGACGCTGTTGAACCAGATCTCGCCGCGCTGGGCGCGCACCAGTCCGGCCAGGCAGCCGAGCAGGGTGGACTTGCCGCTGCCGCGTGGGCCGCTGACGGCCAGGATCTCGCCCTCCCGGACGCCGAGCGAGACGCCGCTCAGCGCGGGGGAGCCGTCCTTGTGCGTGAAGTGCAGGGAGCGTGCCCAGAGCACGTCGTTGTCCGGCTGGGCCTCCATGGGCGTACACCTCGGTTCAGATCCGTAGTTCCCGTGCCTGTCCCCCGTGCGGGGGAACGAAGCCGGGGCCGATCGGTCACTGGCACGCTAGGCAGCTCGGCGCGGGAGCCCGGACAGCACGCGGCCCCGGGCGCCCGTTTCTCACTCGAACGGGCGGCACCGGGGCCGGGATGATCACAGCGTCAGGTGATCACGTCAGCCGATCACAGCTTCGTCCACGCCTCCGTCAGGGTGGCGCGCAGGATCTGCTCGATCTCGTCGAACGTCCCCTGGTCGGAGATCAGCGGCGGAGCGAGCTGGACGACCGGGTCGCCGCGGTCGTCGGCACGGCAGTACAGGCCGTTGTCGAAGAGCGCCTTCGACAGGAAGCCGTACAGGACGCGCTCGGTCTCCTCGTCGTTGAAGGACTCCTTGGTGTTCTTGTCCTTCACCAGCTCGATGCCGTAGAAGAAGCCGTTGCCGCGGACGTCGCCGACGATCGGCAGGTCGTGCAGCTTCTGCAGCGTCTTCAGGAAGGCGCCCTCGTTGTCGAGGACGTGCTGGTTCAGGCCCTCCTTCTCGAACAGGTCGAGGTTGGCGAGGCCGACCGCGGCGGAGACCGGGTGGCCGCCGAAGGTGTAGCCGTGCAGGAAGGTGTTGTCGCCCTTGTAGAACGGCTCGGCGATGCGGTCGGAGACGATGCACGCGCCGATCGGGGAGTAGCCCGAGGTCATGCCCTTCGCGCAGGTGATCATGTCCGGGACGTAGCCGAACTTGTCGCAGGCGAAGGTGGTGCCGAGGCGGCCGAACGCGCAGATGACCTCGTCCGAGACCAGCAGCACGTCGTACTGGTCGCAGATCTCGCGGACCCGCTGGAAGTACCCGGGCGGCGGCGGGAAGCAGCCGCCGGCGTTCTGCACCGGCTCCAGGAAGACCGCGGCGACGGTCTCCGGGCCCTCGAAGAGGATCTGCTGCTCGATCTGGTCGGCGGCCCAGCGGCCGAAGGCCTCGGGGTCCTCGCCGTGGATCGGGGCGCGGTAGATGTTGGTGTTCGGCACCTTGTGCGCGCCCGGGACGAGCGGCTCGAAGGGGGCCTTCAGGGCCGGCAGGCCGGTGATGGACAGGGCGCCCTGCGGGGTGCCGTGGTAGGCGACCGCACGGGAGATGACCTTGTACTTGGTCGGCTTGCCCTGCAGCTTGAAGTACTGCTTGGCGAGCTTCCAGGCGGTCTCGACGGCCTCGCCGCCACCGGTGGTGAAGAAGACCTTGTTGAGGTCGCCCGGGGCCTCGTGCGCGAGGCGCTCGGCCAGCTCGACGGCCTTCGGGTGGGCGTAGGACCACACCGGGAAGAAGGCCAGCTCGCTCGCCTGCTTGGCGGCGACCTCGGCGAGTTCCGTGCGGCCGTGGCCGGCCTGGACCACGAACAGGCCCGCGAGACCGTCGAGGTAGCGCTTGCCCTTGTCGTCGTAGATGTAGGTGCCCTCACCGCGGACGATGGTCGGGACGGGGGCGTTCTCGTACGACGACATGCGGGTGAAGTGCATCCACAGGTGGTCGTACGCGCTTCGGCTGAGGTCCTTGGTGCTCACGGTTATCGGGTCCTCACGGGTTATCGGGTTCCCCACATGTAGGTCTGCTTCTTGAGCTTCAGGTAGACGAAGCTCTCGGTGGAGCGCACGCCGGGCAGGGACCGGATGCGCTTGTTGATGACGTCCAGCAGGTGGTCGTCGTCCTCGCAGACGATCTCCGCGAGGATGTCGAACGAGCCCGCGGTCATCACCACGTACTCCACTTCCGACATGTCAGTCAGCGCGTCGGCGATGGACTCCACATCGCCCTCGACGTTGATCCCGACCATCGCCTGCCGGCGGAAGCCCACGGTGAGCGGGTCCGTGACGGCGACGATCTGCATCACGCCCTGGTCGAGCAGCTTCTGGACGCGCTGGCGCACGGCGGCCTCGGACAGGCCCACGGCCTTGCCGATCGCGGCGTACGGCCGGCGGCCGTCCTCCTGCAACTGCTCGATGATGGCGAGGGAGACGGCATCCAGCTGGGGGGTGCCGTTCCTGGACTCGCGGGAGTCCCTCTGGTCTGCGCTTCGACTGGCCACGACCTCACTGTGCACGAGGACTCGACAGTTTTGCAAGGCCAGATCGATGAAATCCGTTGTTTACGTGATCCGACCTTGCGGATTTCGCAGATTCGGCCCCTTGGGGGGTGTTGAAACGGTGGGGTGAACGACTAGGGTGGGCATCTCAAGGAATGGACATCGACAGGAGGGCCGGCAGTGACCACCGAACTGCGTCGCCTGCGCAACTACATCGACGGAGAGTTCCGGGACGCCGCCGACGGACGGACCACCGACGTGGTGAACCCCGCCACCGGCGAGGCGTACGCCACCGCACCGCTGTCCGGGCAGGCCGACGTCGACGCCGCCATGGCGGCCGCCGAGGCCGCGTTCCCGGCCTGGCGCGACACCACGCCCGCAGAGCGGCAGAAGGCCCTCCTGAAGATCGCGGACGCGTTCGAGGAGCGCGCCGAGGAACTCATCGCGGCCGAGGTGGAGAACACGGGCAAGCCCATCGGGCTGACCCGCACCGAGGAGATCCCGCCGATGGTGGACCAGATCCGCTTCTTCGCGGGCGCCGCGCGGATGCTGGAGGGCCGCTCCGCCGGCGAGTACATGGACGGGATGACCTCGATCGTCCGCCGCGAGCCGGTCGGCGTCTGCGCCCAGGTCGCGCCGTGGAACTACCCGATGATGATGGCCGTGTGGAAGTTCGCCCCGGCCATCGCCGCGGGCAACACCGTCGTGCTGAAGCCGTCGGACACCACCCCGGCGTCCACCGTGCTGATCGCCGAGATCATCGGCTCCATCCTGCCCAAGGGCGTCTTCAACGTCATCTGCGGCGACCGCGACACCGGCCGCATGATGGTGGAGCACCCCGTCCCGGCGATGGCCTCCATCACCGGCTCGGTGCGCGCGGGCATGTCCGTCGCCGAGTCCGCCTCCAAGGACCTCAAGCGGGTCCACCTGGAGCTGGGCGGCAAGGCGCCGGTCGTCGTCTTCGAGGACACCGACATCGCCAAGGCCGTCGAGGACATCTCCGTCGCCGGCTTCTTCAACGCCGGCCAGGACTGTACGGCCGCCACCCGCGTGCTCGTCCAGGAGTCCATCCACGACGAGTTCGTCGCCGCCCTCGCCAAGGCCGCCTCCGAGACCAGGACCGGTCTGCCGGACGACGAGGACGTGCTCTTCGGTCCGCTGAACAACCCCAACCAGCTCAAGCAGGTCGCCGGCTTCATCGAGCGGCTGCCCGCCCACGCCAAGGTCGAGGCGGGCGGCGAGCGCGTCGGTGACAAGGGCTACTTCTTCGCGCCGACCGTGGTGTCGGGGCTGAAGCAGGACGACGAGATCATCCAGAACGAGGTCTTCGGCCCGGTCATCACCGTCCAGCCCTTCACCGACGAGGACCAGGCGGTCGAGTACGCCAACGGCGTCGAGTACGCCCTCGCCTCCTCGGTGTGGACCAAGGACCACGGCCGCGCCATGCGGATGTCCAAGAAGCTCGACTTCGGCTGCGTGTGGATCAACACCCACATCCCGCTGGTCGCCGAGATGCCGCACGGCGGCTTCAAGAAGTCCGGCTACGGCAAGGACCTGTCGGGCTACGGCTTCGAGGACTACACCCGGGTCAAGCACGTGATGACGTCGCTGGACGCGTGATCTTCGCGCGGCGGTGAAACCGTGAGCTCGTGGCCCCGGACGGAGGACGGACCGTCCGGGGCCGCGTTTTTGTGTGCGGGGCCTCCCGCGGCGCGCCGTTCTCGTCAGCGCCCGTGCGGGGCCCCTCGTCATGCGGCCCTCCCGCTGTCCCCGCTGCTCGTCCCGTCGTCGCGCGGGGCGGCGGTGAGGCGGCCGGTCCGTTCCCGGATCAGCCGACGCGCAGGCGGGCGGTCTGTTCGGTGCCGACGTCGGTGGTGCGTCGCAGGTAGCGCTCGATGACGGTGAGCTCGTCGTCGGTGAAGTCGTCGAGAGCCCGGTCGAAGGCTTCGCCGGGTGCCTCCCAGGCTGCCTCGATCTCGGGGCTGCGGCCGGCGGTGAGAGTGACGAGCATCTTGCGCCGGTCATGGGTGTCCGGATGGCGTTCGGCAAGGCCGGCCTTCCGCAGGCGGTCGACCAGACGGGTGGCCGATCCGGAGGTGAGCCCGGTCAGTTCCGCGATCTCCCCGGTCGTACGGGGGCCGGGTTCCAGGGCGAGCAGGCTCACGCACTGCAGATCGGTGGGGTGCAGGCCGAGGCGCTCGGCCATGGCCTGGTTGAACAGTGTGTAGGCCGCATGGTGGCGCCGGGCCGCGGCGGTGACCGCCGCGACCAGCTCGCCGCGGGTTCGGTTTGACATGGGATCGCCCTCGTGTCCTACTCATATTTGCGTCACGCAGATAATGTGTGGCGCAGGTTTGAGTCACCTTTCTAGCACGCTCACCGGGAGAACCCATGACCAGTCACACCCCCGAGCAGTTGCGCGCTCTCTACGGCCGCTGGAGCGAACTGTGGCGCGGTGACTTCAGCCATGCCGAGGAGATCCTCGACCCCGGCCTCGTCGTCCACCAGGCCCGTCCCGACGGCAGCGACTCCGAGGCCGTCACCGGCCCCGAGCGCCTGCTGCCCGAGATCGAGCAGACCATGGCCGCCTTCGGCGACATCGCCATCACCGTCGACCTCGGCCCGATCGTCGACGGCGACCTGATCTCCGCCCGCTGGACCATGAGCGCCGCCTACGCCGGTGGCATTCCCGGGGCCACCGCCCCCGTCGGCACGAAGGTCTCCTTCAGCGGCAACGACATCCTGCGCGTCCGGGACGGCCGGTTCGTCGAGTACTGGACCTGTACCGACGTCCTCGACGGTCTGTCCCAGCTCGGTGCGATCTCCGGTCCCAACGGCCCCGCGCCAGGGCGTTGACGTGTCGGTGCCTGCCCGGGACCGCGGTACCTCGACTACTCATGTCCGTGCTCCTGCTGCTCCGTGGCCGGGGCCCGTTCGCCCGCCCGGACCGTGAAGGCCGCCGTGCGGACCTCGCCGCCGGCCTTGAAGTCGAGGAAGAGGCGGTAGGCGCCCTCGCTGGGGGCGGTGGCGGAGAAGGCGACCTCGGGGCCGGAGGGCGTGCTGCCGCGGGCCTCCTCGTGCGGGTGGACGTGCAGGTAGGCGAGGTCGCCGGAGCGCAGCGCGACCAGGTGGCCGTAGGCGCCGAGGTAAGGCTGGAGGCCGGTGACCGGCTTGCCGTCGCGGCGGACGGTGAAGGTGAGGTCGCTCTCGCCGCCGGCCCGCAGGGTGCCGTCGAGGGTGACGGTGTAGCCGTCCACGGTGGCCGTGGCGGACGGCGCGGGCAGGGGGTCCGGGGCGTAGGTGCCGGAGACCGCGAGGTCGGCGCCGAGGGTCAGGCCCTCGGGCTCGGCGGCGGGGGTGAAGTCGGCGAGGACGCGGTAGCCGCCGGGGTCGGGGAGGGTGGCGGTGGCCGTCCAGGTGCCGTCGGCGGAGCGGGTGGGGTGCAGGTGGCGGTAGGTGGTGAGGTCGCGTGAGGCGAGGATCAGGTGCAGGTCCTTCTCGTGTTCGCGGCGGTAGTCGGTCACCGGGCGGCCGTCCGCGTCGCGGATGACGAAGCGCAGGGTGCTCGGCTCGTCCGCCCGCACGCGCGGGGTCCTCAGGTCCAGCGTGTAGCCGTCCTCCGAGATCTGGAGGCCGCCGGGCGAGGTGTCCGCGGCCGAGGCGTCCCCGGGGGCGGCGTGCCCGGGTGCGGGGGAGGAGTGGGCGGCCGACTCGTGGCCGCCGCCCTCGGTGTCCGTGGAGATCGGGGAGACGGCGTTGCCGATGCCGTACGCGGCGGTGAAGAACGCGGCCAGGGCGGCGCCGAAGGCACCGATCTTGTGCAGGGGACGCATCTCTGACTCCTGTGTTCTCGGGGCGGCCGAGCCGGGCTGCCATTTGATCTGAGTACCCACTGGGGGTATATATGTGAGCAGCTTATACCCCCAGGGGGTATGAGGTGAAGTGTGGGAACAGAGACGCAGCGAGAAGGAAGCCCAGGAGGAGTCATGAGCACAGCCGCCCCCGGTGTCACCGAGGTCGAACTCGCCATCGGCGGGATGACCTGCGCTTCCTGCGCCGCCCGCATAGAGAGGAAGCTCAACCACATGGACGGCGTCACCGCCACCGTCAACTACGCGACGGAGAAGGCGAAGGTGGCCTACGCCGGGGAGGTGACCGTCCCCGATCTGATCGCCACGGTGGAGGCCACCGGATACACCGCGCGGGAGCCCGAGCCACCGCGCACCGCCCAGGAGGAGGCGCCGCCCGAGACCGCCGACGAGCTGAAGCCGCTGCGGGAACGCCTGATCACCGCCGTCGTGCTCGCCGTACCGGTGGTCGCCATGGCCATGATCCCCGCCCTCCAGTTCGAGTACTGGCAGTGGCTGTCCCTGACCCTCGCCGCCCCCGTCGTCACCTACGCCGCCTGGCCCTTCCACCGCGCCGCCTGGACCAACGCCCGGCACGGCGCCGCCACCATGGACACGCTGATCTCGGTCGGCACCGCCGCGGCGTTCCTGTGGTCGCTGTGGGCGCTCTTCCTCGGCAGCGCGGGCACGCCCGGCATGACCCACCCCTTCGAGCTGACCATCGCGCGCAGCGACGGCGCCGCCAACATCTACCTGGAGGCCGCCGCCGGCGTCACCGCGTTCATCCTGGCCGGCCGCTACTTCGAGGCCCGCTCCAAGCGCAAGGCCGGCGCCGCGCTGCGGGCGCTGATGGAACTGGGCGCCAAGGACGTCACCGTGCTGCGCGACGGCACCGAAGTCCGCGTCCCGGTAGCCGAGTTGAAGACCGGCGACCGCTTCCTCGTCCGGCCCGGCGAGAAGATCGCCACCGACGGCACCGTCGTCGAGGGCGCCTCCGCCGTCGACGCCTCCATGCTCACCGGCGAGTCCGTCCCCGCCGAGGTCGGCGTCGGCGACTCCGTCACCGGTGCCACCGTGAACGCCGGGGGCCGTCTGGTCGTCGAGGCCACCCGGGTCGGCGCGGACACCCAGCTCGCCCGGATGGCCAAGCTGGTCGAGGACGCGCAGAACGGCAAGGCCGCCGCCCAGCGCCTCGCCGACCGGATCTCCGGGGTCTTCGTACCGGTCGTCATCGCGCTCGCCCTCGGCACCCTCGGCTTCTGGCTGGGCAACGGCGCCGGACTGACCGCCGCTTTCACCGCCGCCGTCGCCGTGCTGATCATCGCCTGCCCGTGCGCCCTGGGGCTCGCGACCCCGACCGCGCTCCTGGTCGGCACCGGACGTGGTGCCCAGCTCGGCATCCTCATCAAGGGCCCGGAGGTCCTGGAATCCACCCGCAAGGCCGACACCGTCGTCCTCGACAAGACCGGCACCGTCACCACCGGCAGGATGACCCTCCTCGCCGTGCACACCGCGGACGGCACCGACAGCGGTGAGGCACTGCGGCTGGCCGGGGCGCTGGAGAACGCCTCCGAGCACCCCATCGCCCGGGCCGTCGCGGCCGGAGCCGCCGAGAGGACCGGCGCCCTCCCGGTCCCGGAGGACTTCGCCGGCATCCCGGGGCTGGGCGTGCGGGGCGTCGTCGACGGGCACGCCGTGCTCGTCGGCCGGGAGAAGCTGCTGGGCGCGGGGGACCCCCCGCTCGGGCGAGGCCGAGAGCGGGGGAGGGCGATCGAGCTGCCCGCACGGCTGAAGGAGGCCAAGGCGGCGGCCGAGGCCGCCGGGCGCACCGCGATCGCCGTGGCCTGGGACGGCGAGGCCCGCGCCGTGCTGGAGGTCGCCGACGCGGTGAAGGACACCAGCGCGGAGGCCGTCCGGCGGCTGCGGGCGCTCGGCCTGCGGCCGGTGCTGCTCACCGGCGACAACCGGGCCGTCGCCGAGGCGGTGGCCCGGGAGGTCGGCATCGACGAGGTGATCGCCGAGGTGCTGCCCGAGGACAAGGCCGAGGTCGTCCGGCGGCTCCAGGCCGAGGGCCGTACGGTCGCGATGGTCGGCGACGGCGTCAACGACGCCGCCGCGCTCGCCCAGGCCGACCTGGGGCTGGCCATGGGCACCGGCACCGACGCGGCGATCGAGGCGGGGGACCTGACCCTGGTCCGCGGCGACCTGCGGGCCGCCGCCGACGCGATCCGCCTCTCCCGCCGCACCCTCGGCACCATCAAGTCCAACCTGTTCTGGGCCTTCGCCTACAACGTGGCGGCGCTGCCGCTGGCCGCGGCGGGGCTGCTGAACCCGATGATCGCGGGGGCGGCGATGGCGTTCTCCTCGGTGTTCGTGGTCAGCAACTCGCTGCGGCTGCGCGGGTTCAGGGCCGCGGGCTGAGACACCGGCAGGGAGGCGGTCCCGCCGTGGGACCGCCCCCCTGTGCTACTTGAGGGCCGCCTGCATGATGCCCTGCACCACCGGATTGCCCGACTCGTCCTTGGCGTTCGTGTCGTTGACCGAGTAGACGACGGTACGGCTCAGATCACGGGTCGCCGCGACCCCCGTGCTGTAGCCGTACCGGGCGCCGGTCTTGAACCAGTAGACCCGGCCCTCGTGCTCGTACCGCTGGAGCCCGGCGCTGTACGTGGCGCCCTTGATGTGCGCCGGGACCCGGAACATCTCCCGCAGCTGCGGCTTCGGCACGATCCGGCCCTCGAAGAGCGCGGTGACCAGGCGCTCCAGGTCGGCCGTGGTGGAGATCATGTCCCCGGCCGCCCAGCGGTCCGCCTGGTTCCACTCGGTGACGTCGACGAGCCGGGTGGTGCCGTCGGGGCGCGGCATCGCCTGGTAGCCGCGGTTGTGCGGGCCGAGGATGCGGGGATCGGTGCCGGGGAAGTAGGTGTCCTCCATCCCGGCGGGCAGCAGCACGCGCCGCGTGGCCTCGGTGGCGTACGAGTGGCCCGTCACCTTCTCGACGAGCAGGCCGAGGATCGTGTAGTTGATGTTCAGGTAGTGCTGCCGCCTGCCGGGGCGGAACTCCGGGCCCTTGGCCACCGCGGAGGCCACGACCTGCGCGGGGGAGAGCGTCTCGAAGCGGTGCTCGAACTGTTCCTCGACCGTGCTCCCTAGGCCGTCGCCGGGCTGGATCCCGCTGGTGTGGTTGAGCAGCTGCCGTACGGTGATCGGCCGGAACCCGGGACCGAGCAGGCCGGGGAGATAGTGCTGCACCGGCCGGTCGAGGTCGACGTGGCCGTCCGCCGCGAGGTCCAGGACGACGGCCGCGGTCACCACCTTCGTGGTGGAGCCCGCGCGGAAGCGAGCGTCCGCGTCGGCCGGCCGCCCGCTGACCAGATCGTGTACGCCCGCACTGCTCCGCCAGACGCCGTCGCTGCCGCCGATCCGGACCAGGGCGGCGGTGGCGTGGGCGTTGGGCACGCCGTCGAGCGCGGCACGCAGGGCCGTCGCGTTCGGTGCGGTGGCGGGCCGCGCTCGACGGCGTGCCC
>NZ_MUND01000267.1 GCF_002154375.1 Streptomyces glaucescens
AAATGTGTATAAGGGACAGGGTGGGGTGGAGGGCCGGTGACGCGTGATCGGTCGAGTTGTCGTTGCCCGACCGCGGCTGCCCGCTCCCGCCGCTCTCGTCCACGATGTCCCCTCGTTCGAAGCGTGTCCCGCACCTGCCGGGCGGAAGGTCTCGGGTCGATGGTATGCGTCCGCCGGGACGCGTTCCGCCTCGGCACCCCTCTGTTTCCCCGGTCGCCGGAGGGTGAACACGACCGCGACCGGGTCACTGTCAGTGGCGGGCCGTAAGGTCTGTGGGCATGGAGACGAGCACCGAGGGCATGCCGGAGGCCCACAGCGACGGTACGGCGGAGGCCGGGACCGGCACGGCCTCGGCGACGGCGGCCGCCGCGGAGATCCCCGCGCCGCGCGCCATGGCGCCGGCCTCCCTCTCGCCCTCGCGGGCCGGTGACTTCATGCAGTGCCCGCTGCTGTACCGGTTCCGGGTGATCGACCGGCTGCCCGAGAAGCCCAGCGAGGCGGCGACCAGGGGCACGCTGGTGCACGCGGTGCTGGAGCGGCTGTTCGACGCGCCCGCCGGGGAGCGCACCGCGCCGCGCGCCAAGTCGCTGATCCCCGGTCAGTGGGACCGGCTGCGGGAGGCCCGGCCGGAGCTGGCGGAGCTGTTCGCCGACGACCCGGAGGGCGAGCGGCTGGCCCGCTGGCTCGGCGAGGCGGAGCGGCTGGTGGAGCGCTGGTTCACGCTGGAGGACCCGAGCCGGCTGGAGCCGGCCGAGCGGGAGCTGTTCGTCGAGGCGGAGCTGGAGTCGGGCCTGCGGCTGCGCGGGATCATCGACCGGGTCGACGTGGCGCCCACCGGCGAGGTGCGGATCGTCGACTACAAGACGGGCAAGGCGCCCCGGCCGGAGTACGCCGAGGGCGCGCTGTTCCAGATGAAGTTCTACGCCCTGGTGGTCTGGCGGCTGAAGGGGATCGTCCCGCGCCGTCTCCAGCTGGTCTATCTCGGCAGCGGTGACGTGCTGACGTACGACCCGGTCGTGGCGGACCTGGAGCGGGTGGAGCGCAAGCTGCTCGCGCTGTGGGACGCGATCCGGCTGGCCACCGAGACCGGTGACTGGCGCCCGCGCCCCACCAAGCTGTGCGGGTGGTGCGACCACCAGGCGCACTGCCCGGAGTTCGGCGGCACTCCCCCGCCGTACCCGCTCCCCGTGGCCGGTTCCGAGCAGGGCAGAATGGGGCCGGACTAGCGAAGGAGACTTACGTGGCCATCCGTGTCCTACTGGTCGACGACCAGCCGCTGCTGCGTACGGGCTTCCGGATGATCCTGGAGGCCGAGCAGGACATCGCGGTCGTCGGCGAGGCCGGGGACGGCCTCCAGGCCCTCGACCAGGTGCGGGCCCTGCAGCCCGATGTGGTCCTGATGGACATCCGCATGCCGCGGATGGACGGTGTGGAGGCCACCCGGCAGATCACCGGCCCGGGGCGGGACGGACCGGCCAAGGTGCTGGTGCTGACCACCTTCGACCTGGACGAGTACGTGGTGGAGGCCCTGCGGGCCGGGGCCAGCGGCTTCCTGCTGAAGGACGCGCCCGCCCATGAACTGGTCCAGGCGATCCGGGTGGTGGCCGCCGGTGAGGCCATGCTCGCGCCGAGCATCACCCGCCGGCTGCTGGACAAGTACGCCACGCATCTGCCGTCCGGGGACGAGCCCGTGCCGGACGCGCTGAACACCCTCACCGACCGCGAGGTGGAGGTGCTGAAGCTGGTGGCGCGCGGCCTGTCGAACGCCGAGATCGCCGCGGACCTGTTCGTCAGCGAGACGACCGTGAAGACGCACGTCGGGCACGTCCTGACCAAGCTGGGGCTGCGCGACCGGGTGCAGGCCGCGGTGTACGCGTACGAGAGCGGGCTGGTGCGGCCCGGCGCCCAGTAGGCCGTACGAAAGCGGGCACGACGAGGGGCGGCCCCTCCTCCCGGAGGAGGAAGGGCCGCCCTTCGCACGGTCACGCCCGGCTCAGCTCTTGCTGAGCTCCCAGAACCGGAACACCGTCGAGGCGTCCAGGCAGTACTCCAGGCCGTACACGCCGTCGCGGACGACCGCGTACTGCTTGGCCTGCCAGACGGGCAGGACGGGCAGTTCGTCGGCGACGATGTCCTGCAGCACGCCGTAGTCCTTGTCGGTGGCCGCGCGGTCGGACTGGGCGGCCGTGCGCGGGATCAGCGTGCCGGTGATGGTGTCGTTGGCGTAGTTGTTGCCGAGCACGTTGCCCTTGCCGAAGAACGGCGCGGTGAAGTTGTCGGCGTCGGGGTAGTCGGGCACCCAGCCCTTGACGTAGACGCCGTACTTGCCGGCCTCGATGTCCTTCTCGTACTGGTCGAAGGGGACCGACTTGACCCTGGCCTCGAACAGGCCGCTGGCGTTGAGCTGGCCGGCGATGGCCTGCAACTCCTGGTCGGTGGCGGGGCCGTAGCGGGACGGCGTGGACCAGAGGGTCAGCTTCACCTTGCCGGTGATGTCGTCGGCGCTCAGGGCCGCGGCGGCCTTGGCCTTGGAGGGGCTGGCACCGTAGGTGTCGAAGAAGGCCGTGTTGTGGCCGCCGATACCGGCCGGGATGATCGAGTAGAGCGGCGTGGCGGTGCCCTGGTAGACGTCCTCGATGAGGGCGTCCCGGTCGATCAGGTGGGCGATGGCCTTGCGCACCGAGAGCTTCCCGGCGACCGGGTCGTCCATGTTGAAGACCAGGTGCTGGACCTCGGCGCTGGTGCCCTCGATGATCTCGACGCCGGCGTCGGAGTCGGCCTTCTCGATGTCGGCGATGTCACCGGCGCTCAGGCCTCGGTAGGCGATGTCGATCTCGCTGTCGAGCAGGGCCTGCTTCAGCGCGGTGCGGTCGCCGTGGAAGAACTTGATGGTGACGCCGGAGTTGGCGGGCTCGGCGTTGCCCTGGTAGTGCTCGTTGACCGAGAAGACGGCCCGGTCCTCGTCGAAGGAGTCGAGCTTGTAGGGGCCGGAGCCGACCGCCTGGCCGTCCTCGCGGAGCTTGGTGCCGTCGTACTCGCGGTGGTTGACGATGGAGCCCGCACCGGAGGCGATCTTGCTGGGGAAGGTGGCGTCGGGGACCTTCAGCTTGAAGACGACGGTCTTGTCGTCCAGCGTCTCGACCGAGTCGAGCATGGGGAACATGATCGCCGGACCGTCCGGGTCGCTGATCTTCAGCATGCGGTCGAAGGAGAACTTCACGTCCTTCGAGGTGAGCGGGTCACCGTTGCTGAACTTCAGCCCGTCCCTGAGCGTGCACTCGTACACCTTGGTCGCGGTGTCCGTGAAGGAGCACTGCTGCGCGGCCTCGGGCTCCGGCTCGGTGCCGCCCTTGGGGAAGCTGAGCAGGGACTGGAAGACGTTGTTGAACAACAGCCAGGATCCGGGGTCGTAACCGGAGGCGGGGTCCGTCGCCAGGACGTCGTCGGACATTCCCATGACGATGGAGGAGCCGCCCTCCCCCGTGTCACCGTTCTCCGTACCGCATCCGGTCAGCAGGCCGGAGGCCAGTCCCGCCACGAGGGGCAGGACGGGCCACTGCTTGCGCATGTTCACGTGCGTGTGCCTTACGTCGTTCTCGAAGTCCCGGGGTCCGTCCGGCACCCGGGCACGGGTGAGGAGGTGTCAGCCGCTCACACCGCGGCCGAGCTCCCACAGCTGGAGGGTGGAGGAGGAGTTCAGCGCGTACGCGGCACCGGTGATGTCGTCCCGCGCGGCCACGTACTGCTTGCCCTGCCACAGGGGCAGCACGGGGACGTCCTCGGCGACGATGTCCTGGATCCGAGTCAGGCTGTCCGCGGCGCCGATCCGGTCCGCCTCGCGACGGGACTGCGGGATCAGGCTGTTGCGGACCTGGCTGTTGGCGTACGGCGAGCCGAGGAAGTTGTCCTTGTCGAGGAAGGGCGCGAGGAAGTTGTCGGCGTCGGGGAAGTCCGGGAACCAGCCCATGCCGTAGACCTCGTACGAGCCCTTCTGCCCGGCGGGGCGGAAGGTCGACCAGGGGGTGCCCTGGATGTCGACGTCGAACAGGCCGCTGTCGTCGAGCTGCTTCTTCAGCAGCTCGAACTCCTGCTTGGTGGCCGAGCCGTAGTGGTCGGTCGTGTAGTGCAGCGTCAGCTTGACCGGGGTGGTGATGTCGGCCTTGGCGAGGATGGCGCGGGCCTTGGCCACGCTGGGGTCGCCGTACTCGTTGAAGAACGAGTTGGAGTGGCCCGTGACGGTGGCCGGGACCAGCGAGTACAGCGGCTCGGCCTGGGAGCCGTAGACCTTGGAGACGAGCTCGCCGCGGTTGACGATCTGGGCCATCGCCTGGCGAACGGCCTTGCTGCGCACGGCGGGGGCGTCGGTGTTGAAGGCCAGGTAGCGGATCTCCAGGCCGGGCATGTCGACGAGGTCGACGCCCTCGGGGGCGTCGGTGCCCAGCCGCTGGATCTGCTGCGGCGTCATGGTGCGGCTCATCAGGTCGATGTCGCCCTTGTCGAGGGCCTCACCCATGGCGTCGGCGTCCGTGTAGGAGACCAGTTCGACCTTGTCGTTGTTCACCGTCAAGGCGCCCTTGTAGCTGGGGTTCTTGGTGAACACGGCCTTGACCAGCTCGCCGTTCTTCTCCTCGGCCTCGAGGGTGTACGGGCCGGAGCCGTCCACGGCGAAGCCGTCGCGCAGCTTGTCCTTGGGGTAGTCGTCGGGGTTGACGATGCCGGCGACCGGGGTGGACAGCTTGTAGGGGAAGGTGGCGTCCGCGGTCCTGAGGTGGAAGATGACCTCGCGGTCGCCCTGCGTCTCGACGGTGTCGATGGTGGACAGCAGGGCGAAGACACCGCTGTCGGCCTTGAGGGAGCGGGCGCGGTCGATGGAGTACTTCACGTCGGCCGCGGTGACCGGGTCGCCGTTCGCGAAGGTCAGGTCGTCGCGCAGCCGGCAGGAGTAGCGCTCGTTGCCGGTGTCGGTGAAGCCGCAGCTCTCGGCGGCCTCGGGGACGGGCTCACCCTCGCCGCGCGGCTGGATCATCAGCGTCTGCACGGTCTGGCGCAGCACGTTCCAGGTGCCGACGTCGTAGGCGTAGGCCGGGTCGAGGGGGGCCGGGGCGTCCTCGGAGGCGATGAACCGGTCCGTGGTGCCGACGGCGATCGCGTCGCCGCCGCCGCTCCCGCTGTCGGACCCGCCGCAGGCGGCGAGCGCGGGCGCGAGCAGACCGACCACGGCCGGCAGCACCAAAGTCTTGCGGTTCATGCTCGAGTTTCTCCAGAGCTGTCGAGTCCGTGTATCCGGCATGCAGGGGTGGCGCCGCGGAACACGGGTTCAGGGGGTGATGTTCTCGCGACGAGATTAGTGCGCGCCCGCAGCGGGGTTCGCGGGCGCCGGAGTTGAACGGCCATCACGCAGCGAAACCGGGCGTGGACGCACCGAAAACCCGACAGCGGAAGGATTCGTGCCAGCGTTCCATCAATCGGGACACAAGGACACGGCCCAACCCGCAGGAAGCGGGCAACGATCCCACGATGGACGGCCCACCCGGCCTCGTCGGCGTGGTGAACGTCACACGACCGACGGGGGGTTGCGGCGCCTGAATTCGGCCACCCGAACGGGTTCGAATTGCCCCACGGACGCGTTCGATGAATTCCAGGCCAATCGGGGCGGCACAGTGGGTGAAGAGCTAGCGCATTTCCGTCATCAGCCCGCGCAGAAAAGCGAGGTCAACCTCTTCCAGCGTGGACACCACGGTCCGCCGGGCGGCGGGGGCGATGGGCGCGACGGACGGCACCACGACCACCCGGCAGCCGGCGGCCTCCGCCGCGGCGACCCCGGTCGCCGTGTCCTCGACGACCGCGCATCTGGCCGGATCCGCGCCCAGTCCGGCGGCGGCCAGCAGATACGGGTCGGGGTGCGGCTTGGTGCGCGGCACCTCGTCACCTGCCACGGTCAGGGCGAAGTGCTGGGGGCCCAGCGAGGTGAGCACCCGGTCGATGATGCGCCGGTGGGAGGCGGACACCAGGGCCGTGGGGATCTCGTGCGCGGCCAGCTCGGCCAGCAGCCGGGTGGCCCCGGGCATCACCGGGAGCGACCGGTCGATCCGGTCCTCGAACCCCTGGTTGAGCAGGACGCTGAGTTCGGCGAGGGTGATGTCGGCCCCCGTGGCCTCGATGAGGAACCCCGCGCTGCGGCTCATGGGGCCGCCGACCACGACATGGCGCCAGGAGTCGTCGAGGGTGTGTCCGAGGGCGGCGAAGACCTCGACCTCGACGTCCCACCAGAAGCCCTCGGTGTCCACCAGGGTCCCGTCCATGTCGAGGAGCACGGCCTGGAGGGCGGAGCCTTCGGCCGTGCGGGTGCCGAGCGCGGGGACGGTGGTCGTCATCCGGCGTACCTCCTTGAGGGACGATCAGGCCGGTTCCCGTGCGGGGAACCGGCCTGCGGTGGACCGACCAGTGTACGACGTACGCGGACGATCCGTCTCGTCTGATCGACGGACTGCGGGACAGCGGTGACGACCACCGTCCCGCGGGGCGTCAGCGCGCGTTGAAGTACTTGGCCTCGGGGTGGTGGATGACGATGGCGTCCGTCGACTGCTCGGGGTGCAGCTGGAACTCCTCCGAGAGGTGCACGCCGATGCGCTCCGGCTGGAGCAGATCCGCGATCTTGGCGCGGTCCTCCAGGTCGGGGCAGGCGCCGTAGCCGAGGGAGAAGCGGGCACCGCGGTACTTCAGGGCGAACATGTCCTCGATGTCGGCCGGGTCCTCCCCGGCGAAGCCCAGCTCGGAGCGGACCCGGGCGTGCCAGTACTCGGCCAGCGCCTCGGCCAGCTGCACGGACAGGCCGTGCAGTTCGAGGTAGTCGCGGTAGGCGTCGGAGGCGAAGAGCTTCGCCGTCTCCTCGCCGATCCGGGAGCCGACGGTGACCACCTGGAGGCCGACCACGTCCCGCTCGCCCGACTCCTCCGGGCGGAAGAAGTCGGCCAGGCACAGCCGGCGGCCGCGGCGCTGACGCGGGAAGGTGAACCGGGTGCGCTCGTTGCCCGCGTCGTCGAGGATGATCAGGTCGTCGTCCTTGGACACGCACGGGAAGTAGCCGTAGACGACGGCCGCCTCCAGCAGGTTCTCCGCCTGGAGCTTGTCCAGCAGACCGCGCAGCCGCGGCCTGCCCTCGGTCTCGACCAGCTCCTCGTACGTCGGACCGGCGCCGGTGCGGGCCTGCTTCAGGCCCCACTGGCCCTTGAACAGGGCGCCCTCGTCGAGCCAGCTCGCGTACTCCTTGAGCTGGATGCCCTTGACGACGCGGGTGCCCCAGAAGGGCGGGGTCGGGACGGGGTTGTCGGTGGCGACGTCGGAGCGGACGTGGCCCTCCTCCGGGCGCTCCTCGGCCTGCACGGTCGCCGCGCGCACCCGGCGCTGCTTCAGCTCGGGCAGCTTGGCGCCGGGCACGCCCCGCTTGACGCCGATGAGCGCGTCCATCAGGCGCAGGCCCTCGAAGGCGTCACGGGCGTAGCGGACCTCGCCCTCGTAGATCTCGTGCAGGTCCTGTTCGACGTAGGCCCGGGTGAGGGCCGCGCCGCCGAGGATGACGGGGTAGCTGGCGGCCAGGCCGCGGGCGTTCAGCTCCTCCAGGTTCTCCTTCATGATCACTGTGGACTTGACCAGCAGCCCGGACATGCCGATCACGTCGGCCCTGTGCTCGGCGGCGGCGTCCAGGATCGCGGAGACCGGCTGCTTGATGCCGAGGTTGACGACGTTGTAGCCGTTGTTGGAGAGGATGATGTCGACGAGGTTCTTGCCGATGTCGTGGACGTCGCCGCGCACGGTGGCGAGCACGATGGTGCCCTTGCCGTCCTCGTCGGTCTTCTCCATGTACGGCTCCAGGTAGGCCACGGCGGTCTTCATGACCTCCGCGGACTGGAGCACGAACGGCAGCTGCATCTGGCCGGAGCCGAACAGCTCGCCGACCACCTTCATGCCGTCCAGCAGCGTCTCGTTGACGATCTCCAGCGCCGGGCGGCTCTCCAGGGCCTCGTCGAGGTCCTTCTCCAGGCCGTTGCGCTCGCCGTCGATGATGCGGCGCTTGAGACGCTCGTCCAGCGGCAGCGCGGCCAGTTCCTCGGCCTTGCCGGCCTTGAGGGACTTGGCGGTGGCCCCCTCGAAGAGCTGCATGAGCTTCTGCAGCGGGTCGTAGCCCTCGGCGCGGCGGTCGTAGATCAGGTCCAGCGCGGTGCGCACCTGCTCCTCGTCGAAGCGGGCGATCGGCAGGATCTTCGACGCGTGCACGATCGCGGAGTCCAGGCCGGCCTTGACGCACTCGTCGAGGAAGACGGAGTTCAGCAGGATGCGGGCGGCCGGGTTCAGGCCGAAGGAGATGTTCGACAGACCGAGGGTGGTCTGCACGTCCGGGTGGCGGCGCTTGAGCTCGCGGATCGCCTCGATGGTGGCGATGCCGTCCTTGCGGGACTCCTCCTGACCGGTGCAGATGGTGAAGGTCAGGGTGTCGATGAGGATGTCCTCCTCGCGGATGCCCCAGTTGCCGGTCAGGTCGGCGATCAGCCGTTCGGCGATCTCGACCTTCTTCTCCGGCGTACGGGCCTGGCCCTCCTCGTCGATGGTGAGGGCGATCAGCGCGGCGCCGTGCTCCTGCGCCAGCCGGGTGACCTTGGCGAAGCGGGACTCGGGGCCGTCGCCGTCCTCGTAGTTCACCGAGTTGATCACCGCGCGGCCGCCCAGCTTCTCCAGGCCCGCCCGGATCACCTCGACCTCGGTGGAGTCCAGCACGATCGGCAGGGTGGAGGCGGTGGCGAACCGGCCGGCCAGCTCCTCCATGTCGGCGACGCCGTCCCGGCCGACGTAGTCCACGCACAGGTCGAGCATGTGCGCGCCCTCGCGGATCTGCTCCCGGGCCATCTCCACGCAGTCGTCCCAGCGGCCGGCCAGCATGGCCTCGCGGAACTTCTTCGAGCCGTTGGCGTTGGTGCGCTCGCCGATCGCCAGGTAGGCGGTGTCCTGGCGGAACGGCACCGACTGGTACAGCGAGGCGGCGCCCGGCTCGGGGCGCGGGTCGCGCTCGACCGGCCGCAGGCCGTGGACGCGCTCGGCCACCTGGCGCAGGTGCTCCGGCGTCGTGCCGCAGCAGCCGCCGACCAGGGAGAGGCCGTAGTCGCGGACGAAGGTCTCCTGGGCGTCCGCCAGCTCGGGGGCGGTGAGCGGGTAGTACGCGCCGTCCCTGGTCAGCTCGGGCAGGCCGGCGTTCGGCATGCAGGACAGCGGGACGCGGGCGTGCCGGGAGAGGTGGCGCAGGTGCTCGCTCATCTCGGCGGGGCCGGTCGCGCAGTTCAGGCCGATCATGTCGATGCCCAGCGGCTCCAGCGCGGTCAGCGCGGCGCCGATCTCGGAGCCGAGCAGCATGGTGCCGGTGGTCTCCACCGTCACCGAGACGATCAGCGGGACGTCGTATCCGGCGACCGCCATGGCGCGCCGGGCGGCGATCACCGAGGCCTTGGTCTGCAGCAGGTCCTGGGTGGTCTCGACGATCAGCGCGTCGGCGCCGCCGGCGAGCAGGCCCTCGGCGTTCTGCTGGTAGGCGTCGCGGATCGCGCGGAAGGTGGTGTGGCCGAGGGTGGGCAGCTTGGTGCCGGGGCCCATGGAGCCGAGCACCCAGCGCTGCCGGCCGTCGCGGGCGGTGTGCGCGTCGGCGGACTCGCGGGCGATACGGGCACCGGCCTCGGACAGTTCGAGGACCCGCTCGGCGATGTCGTACTCCGCCGCGGCCGTGAGGTTGGCGCCGAAGGTGTTGGTCTCCACGCAGTCCACGCCGACCGCGAAGTAGGCGTCGTGGACGGAGCGGACGATGTCGGGCCGGGTGACGTTCAGGACCTCGTTGCACCCCTCGAGGTTCTGGAAGTCCTCGAGGGTGGGTTCCTGGGCCTGGAGCATGGTGCCCATGGCTCCGTCGGCCACCACCACACGGGTGGCGAGCGCCTCTCGGAGCGCGGACGCACGGGTCCGGCTGTCGGCGGTAGGGGTCGGCGGCAACGAGGCCATGTAAGGGCTCCCTGAGATGCGACGGCTGTCGGCTTTGCGTCACCTCCGGGCACGGCGGAGGGCCGTCCCGGGGCGGGCGCACGCCGTCAGGGTAACCGGCGGCGGGGGCCTATGGTCAGGGGCGTCCACGAGGCGGACGAGCGAGACGGACCGGGCGGGCGGCCGGATGACCGGACCGCCGGGTTTCGGCCACTGTGGTGGACGCGGGGCATTCAGTCGACGACCGACCATTAGCGGGAGGTCGGCATCGACCGGTAGTGTTCGACATTGCCGAACAGCGGCAGCGACGTCGCAGCTCGACGGTCGAAGGGGACGGAGGCAGGACGGCGATGGCACGGAACATCCAGTCGCTCGAGCGGGCGGCCGCGATGCTGCGACTGCTCGCGGGCGGCGAGCGGCGGCTGGGCCTGTCCGACATCGCCTCGGCCCTGGGGCTCGCCAAGGGCACCGCGCACGGCATCCTGCGCACCCTCCAGCAGGAGGGCTTCGTGGAGCAGGACGAGGCCTCCGGCCGCTACCAGCTGGGCGCGGAGCTGCTGCGCCTGGGCACCACCTACCTGGACGTGCACGAGCTGCGGGCCCGCGCCCTGGTCTGGACGGACGACCTGGCCCGCTCCAGCGGCGAGAGCGTCTACCTGGGCGTGCTGCACCAGCAGGGCGTGCTCATCGTCCACCACGTCTTCCGCCCGGACGACAGCCGGCAGGTGCTGGAGATCGGCGCCATGCAGCCGCTGCACTCCACGGCGCTCGGCAAGGTCCTGTCGGCGTACGACCCGGTCGCCCACAGCGAGGCCGTCGAGGCCGACCGCAAGGCCTTCACCGACCGCACCGTCTGCGACCTGGCGCCCTTCGAGCAGATCCTCGACGTCACACGCGCGCGTGGCTACGCGGCCGACGTGGAGGAGACCTGGGAGGGCGTGGCCTCGGTCGCCGCACCGATCCACGACCGGCGCCGGATGCCGGTCGGCGCGGTCGGCATCACCGGCGCGGTGGAACGGCTGTGCCGGGACGGCGAACTGCGCCCGGAGCTGATCGCCGCGGTGCGGGACTGCGCCCGCGCGGTGTCGCGGGATCTGGGCGCGGGCCGCTTCTGAGCGCCCGGCCGGGGCGCGGGCGCCCCTCGGGCCGGTGACAGCACAGTTCACCGGGACGCCGGACGGCGTTCCGGTGATCGCCGTACCCTGAGACCGAACGGGGCGGACAAATCGGGCACGCCCCTGCCCAGTGCGGCATCGGAGATCGATAAGCGACAGCGATCAATAACGATCGGGTTTTCGATAACGGAACCCTTGACGCATGCGCGACCGCCCGACAAGACTCCCGTCCATCGGTCGGCATTGTCGAACACCTACCGGCAATACGCGCTAGAGTGTGACAACGCCAAGGGCCGGCATCGCTCTCACCCCCGAGGGCGCGGAACCTCCGTAGGGACACGGGGTTCGGCTTCCCCTGGACGAAGGACAAAGGAGTCGCGGGTGTCCAGCTCCGACATCTTCATCGGCGAGACCATCGGTACCGCCATACTCATCCTGCTCGGCGCCGGCGTTGTCGCCGCCGTCGTGCTCAAGGCCTCCAAGGCCCGTAACGCCGGCTGGCTCGCCATCACCTTCGGGTGGGGTTTCGCGGTGCTCACGGCGGTCTACATCTCGGCGCCCCTGTCCGGCGCCCACCTGAACCCGGCCGTCACGCTCGGTATCGCGATCAAGGACAACGACTGGAGCAACGTCCCCACCTACTTCGCGGGACAGCTGCTCGGCGCCATGATCGGCGCCGCCCTCGCCTGGGTGGCCTATTACGGCCAGTTCCACGCCCACCTCACGGACCGCGAGATCGTCGGCGGCCCGGGCACCCAGTCCACCAAGGCCGTCGAGGCGAGGGAGGCCCAGGCCGGCCCGGTCCTCGGCGTCTTCTCCACCGGCCCCGAGATCCGCAACGTGGCGATGAACCTCGCGACGGAGATCATCGGCACCTTCGTGCTCGTCCTCGCGGTCCTCACCCAGGGCCTCAACGACAACGGCAACGGTCTCGGCACCCTCGGCGCGCTGATCACCGCGCTCGTCGTGGTCGGCATCGGTCTCTCGCTGGGCGGTCCCACCGGATACGCCATCAACCCGGCGCGCGACCTCGGCCCGCGCATCGTGCACGCGCTGCTCCCCCTGCCCAACAAGGGCGGCTCCGACTGGGGCTACGCCTGGATCCCGGTCGTCGGCCCGCTGATCGGCGCCGCGATCGCGGCAGGCCTG
>NZ_MUND01000268.1 GCF_002154375.1 Streptomyces glaucescens
ACCAAAGAGACAGAACCTAGCTGCCTCGCCGCGAGGCGCCGACGAGTTCTTCGATCTGGTCGCGGTCCACCACGGCCGACCACCCGGCGCTCATCCTGTCCGGCCAGGGGACGAGGATGAGCACTGGGAGTGTCGACGTCGCAGCGCAGCTGCTCCATGCGTTCAGGCAGCGGCTCCCCTCTCGGTTCCGGCCCACCTCGGTGTTCGCCCACGCACGCGACCACGGAATCAACCAACCGCTGCGGGAAGGGTCCATACCGCATCCGGCCTTCAGTAGTCGGTGAGATCCACGACCACATCGCAGTGCGGATCGTCGGAGGGCTGGTGCAGATATTCGTTCGCCAGGAACGCGGGGGAAACCAGGGCGCCGAGCAGGCCGGGACCTGTGTGGCTGATCAAGACATCCACGCCGTACGTGCGGTCCAGCTCGGGTGATCGGAACTACAGGCGCATGCGGTCGTCTGCGGTGATGACCGCACCGATGAACAGCGGCTTCCATTCCACATGGGTGGTGACGAAGGAGCGAACGAGGTCGAGCAGGCGGGCTGTGGCCGCTTGCTCATCGACAGGTTCAGAGGTGTTCACATCTTTGGTGCGTGATAGCGGTTGAGGCGTGTTTCTCCTGGCCGTGGCTGTTGTCAGCCGGTGGTGGTGCGGTCGGAGACGAGGCCGGCGATAGCTCGGTATGTGGCGGGCAGGACCTCACGTCGGTGTGTCCAGCGGGTCAGATGCTTCCAGCGTTTGTGGTCGGCGAGGGCGTGTTCGACGGTTATGCCCTGTGAGGAGTGACGGTGGCGGGCTCGGCGTCGAGCTTCAAGGACCTCAGACGGGCTGATCTTGTTGCCCTGCCTTCGCGGGGTCACCGCCTGCCCGAGGTGATCACGACGAAGCCCGAGGTAGCCGTCGTCCAGGAGGACCCTGACCTCAGGAAAATGTTGGAAGCAGATGGCGATGCCTTCGTTGCGTGCGGCGGTCGCATCATGCATCCGTCCAGGTCGCAGGGCATCGACCCATAACGTGCGTCCCTGGCCGTCGGCGAGGACGGTGGCCTTCATGGTGTTCTGCTTCTTCTTCCCCGACACGAACGCCTGCCACCCATCGCGGCCGGCTGGCGGCCTGCGGACCTGAATCTCCGCTGCCCGGGATGTACGCCCCCAGCGGGCCCGGCCGGCTGCTGTTCGCGTTCTTCGCGGCGATGACGGAGACCGAGCGGGAGAACATCCGGGAGACGACCCCTCGAAGGACTCGACGCGGCGGCCCGCAAGGGCAAGCACGGCGGCCGGCCGCCCGTCATCACCGAGGACATGTTGCACACAGTGCTCCGCCGCCGTGCGAACGACGAGTCGGTCGAGCAGATCAGCCCGGCCTGATCATCCCGACCGGCAAACGCGATAGGCAGGCCCCCAGCGTCGCGAGCATCTACCGGGCGCTCGCCGAGCACGAGAAGCAGGAGGCGTACCCCGAAGCCGTCGCCCAGGCGCACGCCGGCTTCGCCGATCGGCGAACCGGACGCCGAGCGGTCTGGGCGACCAACGAGCCCGCCTCGTCCTGCGTCCCGAGCGACCTTCTCTGCCGCCTTCACCCGTAACTACTCGCGGCACTGCTGCCGTTCGACGGTCAGCCCGCCCTTCGACCGCCCGCGCTCCGCGCTGCCGCACCGCGGCCGGAGATGAGGGCCCGCTGTGCGCGGTCAGGACCCGGCAGGCAACCGGAAGGGGACCGCGGTACTCCCGGGGCGGGCGGATCCGGGTCCGCCCGCCCCGGGAGTACCGCGGTCCCCGCGCCCGGCGGCGGCCCCGGTGCCGCGGCGGCGGAGGAGCGTCCAGCCAGGCAGGACCACCCTCCGGACGGCGGACGCGGCGACGGGCCGCGTCCTCCGCCCGACGCAGAGGGCCGCAGCGCGCGTTGCGCGTTTCCCGCCGTTCCGGAATCGACGGCCGTGCGAGGTGGCGTGGCACCAACGCGGACCGTCCGCCGTGCCAAGGCGAGCCATTTCTTGATCGAAAATGCCATTTCAGGGACGGTATTGTGCGCCGTGAATCCCTTCGCTACGATCGCACCCTCACCGGCCGTAAGTCCGCTCATTGCAGGGGGCGATGTGGGTGCGTCAGCGTCAGAATTACTCCCCGAGCGGGATGACTGATGGGCGATGCCGAACGGGATTCAATGCCTTCCAGCCCTGATTTAGCGGAAGGCGAGCGATTATCAAAAGGCTCGCCTTCTTCTCCTTTCCGAAGACGGGATTACTCCCTCTTCTGGGTGGCGGGCGCCGTCGACGGTCTCGGGACCTGTGCGTCCGCCCTCTTCCTTCCGCTGATCCTCCTGGGCGCCGGGTACTCGTCCGGGCTCGCCGGCCTCGTCGCCTCGGTGGCACTGGTCAGCGGGCTCGTCGTCTCGCCGGTCGCGGGCGTGTTCGCCGACCGGCTGCCGCGCAAGCCGATGATGTACACGGCGGCCTTGGTCGCCGCGGGCGCCATGGGCTCGGTGTTCGTGACCGTGGCACTCGGCCATGTCGTCCTCCTCCACGTACTCGTCGCGGCCGTCGTCGAGCAGGCGGCCAGCGCCACCTACGGGGCGGCCGCTTCCGGTACGATCCGGCGGCTCGTGCCCCCCGAGGAGTACCCCCGGGCGATCGGGTACCTCCAGGCACGGGATCAGGCGGTCCAGATCGTCGGCCCGACGCTGGGCGGGGTCCTCTACCAGGCGGCGCGGTGGGTGCCGCTGCTCGCGGACGCCGTGTCGTTCCTGCTGGTGGCCGTGTTGAGCAGGGCGATCCGCGCGGACCCGACGCCCGTACGGGAGACGACCGCCCCGTCCTTCGCCCGTGAGCTGGCGGACGGCCTGCGCTTCGTGTGGGCGCACCCCTTCCTGCGCTTCGTGGTCGTGTGGACGGCCGGGGTCAACGCCTTGCTGGGAGCGCTGTACTTCCACGCCGTCTTCGCCTCGCACGCCGAGGGCGCCAGCCCCTCCTCGATCGGTCTCATCCTCACCCTCGCGGGCGTCGGCGGGCTGCTGGGCGCGCTTGCCGCGCCCTGGCTGGTGCGGCGGGTGGCGGCTCCCCGGATCGTCACGGGCGCCTCGTGGGTCATGGTGCCGACGGCGGCCGGGCTCGCGTACGCCTCCCAGACCTGGGCCTACGGGCTGCTGCTGAGCGGGGTGTCGCTGATCGTGCCGTCGGTGGCGGTCGTGCTCCAGACCCGGGCGGTGCTGGTGACCCCCGACGGTCTGCTGGCCCGGATGGGCACGGTGCTGGGCACCGCCGGCCAGGGCGTCGCCGCGCTCGCCCCGGTGCTGGCCGGGGTCCTGGTGGCCGCGTACGGCGGCCGCACGGTCGCGTGGGGCTGCGCCGGGGCCTTCGCCGCGCTGGCCCTGTATGCGACGGCCAGGTCCGCTCTCGTCGTCCGGGAGGTGCCGTGACGGCGTTCTCCCCGCGGACGGTCACGCGCGGCTACGGCGTCTACCGCCCGGTGCTGCCGGTGACCAGTCCCCGCAACCCGGACCGGATGGTGTACACGGGGGACGCCGACGGCCGGTGCGAGATCTTCACCTGGGACCGGTCCAGCGGCGGCGTACGGCAGTTGACCGACCGTCCCCACGGCACGCTGCTGTGCGCCATCGATGGCGACGAGGCCGTGTGGTGGTTCGACGAGGACCGCGGCGGCAGCGGCGGCTGGCGCACCCAGAACTTCGACGGCGGCCCGGACCGCCCGGCGCTGCTCGACGTGCCCTGCGGGCGGCCCGCCGGGCTGGCGCTGACGGAACGGGGCACGGTGGCCGTCGGCATCCGCGGGAGCGAGGCATTCAGCGTGCACCTGGGGCGGCGCGGCGGCCGGGGCACACCCGTCCTGCGCACGACAGACTCCGCTACCCTGTGCGATCTGGCGCCGGACGGCGGCCTGCTGGCGGTGACCGGCCCCGCGCACTCGGCCCGCGCCGTGACGCTGCTGACCCCGGACGGGAGCACCGCCGCGGTGCTCTCCGGCACCCGGGAACGCACCTGGGCGCTCGGCTTCGCGCCCGCGCACACCCCGCCCCCGGGCCTCCGAGGCACGTCCGGCCATACGCTGCTGCTGGTCATGCGCGAGCGGGCCGACCGCTACCAACTCGGAGTCTGGAGCCCCGGCGCCGGACTGGAACTGCTGCCCTGGTGCTCCTTCGACACCGAGACGACCGCCTGCTGGTACCCCGGCCCGGGCAGCGCGCGGGTCCTGCTGCGACAGGACCGGCACGGCCGCAGCAGGTTGTTCACCGCGGATCTGGAGCGCGGCCAGCTGACCCCCGTGCCCACCCCCGAGGGAAGCATCCTGGCCGCGTCACCCACCGCCGGCGGCGACGTGCACTACATCTGGACCGACGCGGTGACCGTGCCCCGCGCGATGTCCCTGTCGGGGGCGCCGCTGCCCGGGCAGAGCCAGTGGCGCGTCCCCCGCTTCGGCCACCGCCGGGACCTGTGGACGCCGGGACCCGACGGCCCCGTGCACACCTTCGTCACCACACCCGCGGACCGCCCCGGACCCTACCCGCTGGTCCTCCTCGTCCACGGCGGCCCGGCCGACCACGACCGCGACGCCTACGACCCCATGGTGCAGACCCTGGTCGGCTCGGGCCTCGCCGTGGCCCGCGTCAACTACCGGGGCTCGACCGGCTACGGGCCGCGCTGGCGCTCCGCGTACTCCGAGGGCGTCGGCCACACCCAGGTCGCCGACCTGGTGCGGGTCCGGGCCGACCTGCTGGAACGGGGCATCGGCCGCCCGGGCGCCGTGGGCCTGTGCGGCACGTCGTGGGGCGGCTATCTGACCCTGCTGGCGATGGGCACCCGCCCCGGCCTGTGGGATGTCGGGGTGGCCGTCAAACCGCTCGCCGACTGCGCCACCGCCTTCCGGCACTCCACGCCCGCCCTCCAGGCGCTGGACACCTCGCTGTTCGGCGGCACTCCCGACGAGGTGCCGGGCGCCTACGCCCACGCCTCCCCGTCCTCGTACGCCGCCGCCATCCGCTCCCCGCTGCTGGTCGTCGCCGCGCGCCGGGACGCCAAGTGCCCGCCGGAGCAGATCGAGGCGTACCTGGCCGTGCTGCGTGCGGGCGGTGTCCCGCACGAGGTGATGTGGCTGGACTCGGGCCACGACGGCTACGACGGAGCCGACCACCTGGCCGTCATACGACGGTCCCTCGCGTTTCTCGGCGGCGGGCTGCCTTCCGGGCCCGATGAGGCCGAGCCGCCACCACCCCCGGAGAGGAGGTGAACACCATGCAGAAGGACATCATCCACGGCGACCCGCTCGACGGCGACGAGGAGAGCCGCAAGCCGGGCGTCGGCGTCGTCGTCTACTTCCGCTCCGCGGAGGAGATGGAGGACGAGGACCAGTAGCGCCGAGGGGCCGGTCCCGCCACCGTGCGCGGCCGACCCCGTCCGGAGGACACCGGCCGGACTCCCCGGCCGGTGCCCCGTCACGGAGGTCGTCAGGCGCCCCGCCCGGCGCCTGACGACTTCCCGGCCGACGCCCGGCCGACCCGTCATGCCGTGCACTGATCACATGAGAAGAGGCGAGCCGTGCGCGTACTCCTGGTGAACATGCCTTGGGCCCCGATCGATCTCCCGTCGCTGGCTCTCGGAATTCTCAAGCGCAGCGTCGACGAGCGCGTACCGAACAGCACAGCGGACGTTCTGCACGCGAACATCGAATACGTGGACTGGATCACCAGGAACACGGAATTCACTTTGGAGGACTACTCCTACTACGCACTCGGATCGTATTTCCTGGGCTGCGGCGACTGGGTCTTCTCCTCCGCTCTCTACGACGATCCCGAATGGCGCGTCGCCGAGTTCACCGCGGCGATGGCCAACCGGGTGCCCGGGGCCCGGATGGAGATGACACAGGCCCTGCACGTCACCGCACCCGACTTCGTCCGGCACATAGCGGAACGCATCGTGGAACTCGCCCCGGACGTGGTCGGGTTCACTTCGACGTTCCAGCAGAACACCGCCGCCCTGGCCGCCGCCGCATACGTCAAGCGGCTCGCCCCGCACATCGTGACGGCCATGGGCGGCGCCAACTGCGACGGCAAGCAGGGCGAGGCCGTCCACCGCAACTTCCCCTTCGTGGACCACGTGCTGCGCGGCGAGGGCGAGGTGTCGTTCCCCGAGCTGATCAGGGCCCTGGACGCGGACGAGCCCCTGTCCGAGATCCCCGGGCTGTGCTGGCGCGACACGGACGGCACCTCCGTGGCGAACGCCATGAGCACCAAGCCGCTGCCGCCCGCCGCGATCCTGCCGCCGGACTACTCGGGGTACTTCGAGCGGCTCGCCTCGTCCCACGCCCGGAACTGGGTCGAGCCCAAGCTGGTCGTCGAGGGGGCGCGCGGCTGCTGGTGGGGCGAGAAGCACCACTGCACCTTCTGCGGGCTGAACGGCTCGTTCATGGAGTTCCGCAGCAAGAGCCCCGACGTGTTCTACGACGAGATCATGGACCTGGCGCGCAGGCACCGGGTCCTGGACATGTACGTCGTGGACAACATCCTGGACATGGGGTACGTGAAGTCGGTGCTGCCCCGCATCATCGACAGCGGCTACGACCTGCGCATGCACATCGAGATCAAGTCCAACATGCGGCGCGGACAGCTCCAGACCCTGGCGGACGCGGGCCTGATCTTCGTCCAGCCCGGCATCGAGAGTCTCAACAGCCGGGTGCTGACCCTGATGGACAAGGGCGTGACTGGCGGCCAGAACGTGCGGATGCTCCGTGACGCCGCCACCGTGGGCCTCTCGGTCGCCTGGAACTACCTGCACGGCTTCCCGGGCGAGGACGCCGAGGACTACGACGACGTGGTGGACCAACTGGCCGCGCTGGAACACCTGAACCCGCCCGTCGGCCCGTCCTCCCGAATCGCGATCGAGCGGTTCAGCCCGTACTTCGACAACCCCGAGCTCGGCTTCTCCGAGCTGCGCCCCGCCGAACCGTACCGGCTCACCTACGACCTCCCCGACGAGGAGATGTTCGACCTGGCGTACGTCTTCGACGTACCGCCCCGCGGGATCGGCGAGGACGTCGTCGAACGGCTCGACGCTGGCATCGCGCGCTGGAAGCGGAACTACGCCGGCAGCCGTCTCACCCACTGCGACCTGGAGGACCGGATCGTCCTGGTCAGCAGGCGCCGGGCCTTCGACTGGACCCGCCTGGAACTGACCGCCCCGCGCGAACTGGCCTTGTTCCGGCTGCTCGACCAGCCGCACACGGTGAAAGCGGCCGCGCGCAAGCTGGACGCGGACCACCCCGTCGGCGAGGCCGACCTGCTCCGGGTCCTGAAGCGGTGGCGGGAGCTGGGCGTCGTGTTCGAGGACAGCGGGCAGTTCGTGCAGATCGCGCCGCCCGCCCTGAACGAGGAGTTCCTGCGGATCGACCACATGCGGCACACCGCCGCCCGCGAGGCCGAACTCGCCCCGACGACCGCCTGACGACCGCGCCACCGCCCGACCGAGGGACGATGATGACTCCTGCTCTCACAGCCACCGCCCCCTTCACCGTGACCGCCTCACGGGACTACGACCCCGAGGTGGGCCCTCTGCCCGCCATGTCCCTGGGACGCTACGAGATCGACATGTCCGGCGGCGAGGCCGCCCGGCGGCTGTTCGCCGCCGGGGCCCGGCACGTCACCCTGCCCCGCCCCGTGGACCTGACGAATGCCGCCGACGCGGCATGGACGGTCAGAGCGCTGAGCTTCGTGGGCGACCTGACCAGCCTGGCCGTCTCGGTCGACTGGCAGCTCCGCACCGGCCCGGACCCCGACGCCTGGCGCCACTTCTGCCACCTCCACCCGCCGACCGCCGTCCTCGGCACCGCGGACCCGGTCGCGACGGCGCTCGCCTGGCGCACTACGTACTACATCTGCAAATGCATCTTCCGGCACGGCCCCGGCTTCATCCAGGTCCGCGACCGGCGCTACGGCGAGCTGCGCCGCTTCACCATCGACGAACCGGAGTACCACGAGGCCGTGGCGGCCCTCGCCGACGGCGCGCCCGCCGACGCGATCCCGGGGCCCGTCCTGGACGACCTCGTCTCCGAGCACCTCGTCCTGCGCTTCGGCGACCATCTGTGGTGGGCACCGTACCGGGTCCGCCGCTGGTCGGAGGCACCGCTGGTGATCTGAGCGCACGGCCGTGGTTGTGCGTCAGCAGCGTGCGTTTCCCGGCGTCCTGAAGCCGCCGCCGCTGCTTGCGCAGCTCCTGCTTCTTCGCGGCCTTGGACGTCGACTTCCGGGAACGCTGCCACATCGGCTGCCATCCCAGGGGCTCATCGGGCTCGGGCTCCTGGTCCTCGTGGAGCGCGGCGGCCATCTTCGCGCGGGCCGCGTGGGCACATGCGAGGGCGTCGTCGGGGTTGGGGCGTTCTTCCGGGGTGCTCATGCGACTCCCGCTGTGGTCCGGCCCGACGGTGCTGCGGCGGGCACCACCACGATGCTGTTCGAACCCGAATACCACCGCATGGCTATCCCTGCGCGCACCTGACCCGGCCCGGGGCCGCAGGCCGGCGGGAAGAGGAACGCGGGGGGTGCCTCTATGTCTTTCGTCAAGCGAGGCGTGGGGTTCTGGGTTGGTAGAAAGTGCCGTCGCGGAGCATCGCGAACAGCACGTTGATCCGTTGTCGGGCCAGGCGGAGAAGTGCCTGGGTGCGCGTCTTTCCGCGGGCCCGGCATCGGTCGTAATAGGTGCGGGAGGCGGGATCGTGCAGCGCGGCGAACGCCGATAGGCACATCGCGCGTTTCAGTTGCCGGTTGCCGCCGCGAGGTGCGTGTTCGCCGTGGATCGAGGTCCCCGACGACTTGGTCGCCGGGGCAAGGCTGGCGTAGGAGGTCAGGTGGGCAGCGGTGGGGAAGCTGGTGCCGTCGCCAACGGTGATCAGCAGCGTGGCGGCGGTCCTGACCGCGCCCCCTGGAATCGAGGTCAGGACCGCGGAAAGAGGGTGAGCCTCCAGTAGCTGTCCGATCTGCGCTTCCAGGGCTCGTCGTTGTTCGTGGACGGCCGCGAGCGAACGGGCCAGGGACGGGATCACGAGGTCGAGGGTGCCGGTGCCCGGGGCCACGACGGTCTGCTCGTCGAGCGCGTCGAACACCTCGTCGATCAGCCGCTGGGCCATGCGCGGAGCCTTGGGCCGGATCACCTCGACCAGCTTGCGGCGTCCGGCTTTCCGCAGGGCGGCTGGGGATCCGTAGCGTTCCAGCAGCCAGGTCACGGCGGGGTGGTCCAGGCGCGCGCCGAGGACGCGTTTCAGGATGGGGTGGAACTGGGTGAGCAGGCCGCCTATCCGGTTGGAGGTGCGGGTGGCCTCGGCGGTGAGGTCCTGGTCGTAAGCCGACGACCGCGGCGTCCTTCGCGTCGGTCTTCGCCTCACCCGGATAGAGATCGGCGATCCGGCATGGACAAGCCGGGCAGGTAGGCGACCCTGCAGCCGGCATCCCGGGCGACCGTGAGCGGGAGGGCGCCGATCGAGGCGAGCTGGTCCACGATCACTAGAGGTTGTCCCGTATGGGGTCTAAGACGCCGTTTCTTATGACTGTCGAGCAAGGAGTCGGCAGACATGGCCGGAGGCTTGTCAGTGCCTGCGGCTAACGTCGCGCCCATGGGCATCCACTGCGAGTACGTTCGTCTGTCCCCTGCTGGGTTGCGGCGGTCGTTGAGTGATCCTTCCTGGGCACAGGAGCACATCGATGAGCTGGGCGATGCTTGGGCCGAAGGAGAGCCGCTGCCACCCGAGAAGGCACCGTTCTTCAGCATCGAGAAGGCGTGGCACAAGCTGCACCACCTCCTTGCTGCCCACGGCGGCATGCCGGTCGACGTCATCCACGGAGGGGCCGAGCTTCCGCTGGAGGACGAGCTGGACTACGGACCCGCCCGTTACCTGAGTCCCGAGGACGTCGCCCGGGCCGGCGGCTTCCTCGCCGCCACACCGTTCGACATACTCGCCCGGCACTACGACCTGGCCGCCATGCGCCGTGCCGAGATCTACCTCTTGCCGGAATCCGACGCCGAGGTCCCCGCGGACCTGGACACCCTGCGGCACCGCTACGAGGAGCTGACCCGGTTCTTCGCCGCTGCCGCCACAGCACGCGACGCCGTCGCCCTCATGCTGGCCTGACCCGGCTCCGGCCCTGCCTGGACCTGCTTCACCTGGCCAGACGGCGGTAGCCGATGAGGGCCGCGGCGAGGCCGACGAAGGCCAGGAAGTGCTCGGCCGTGCGTTCGTAGCGGCGGTGCAGGCTCCTGCAGCCGGCCAGCCAGGACACCGTCCGCTCCACCACCAAGCGGTGCCAGCCCAGCCGGGCGGAGGACTCGATGCCCTTGCGAGCAATGCGGTGGCGGATGCCATGTTTGCGGAGCCATTTCCGCAGGTGGTCGTAGTCGTATCCCTTGTCGGCATGGAGTCTGGCCGGGCGTCGGCGACGTGGACCGCGCCGGGAACGGATAGGTGGGATACCGCGAACCAGCGGCTTCAGGGCCTGGCTGTCGTGCAGGTTGGCGCCGGAGATGCCCAGTGACAGCGGCAGCCCGTTGCGGTCCGTGATGAGGTGGATCTTCGATCCGTTCTTGCCGCGGTCGGTCGGATTCGGTCCGGTCAATCGCCCCCCCGTTACCTTTTTCGTGGCTCCGCAATGGGGCCTCCGGCCTTCGGGTCCGGCATGACTTCCCCCCCCTTGTTGTTGATGATCCGGGGGGTGGTGTCACCGGGCCCGGAGGCATCGACGGACCGCTGATGAGGGGCTTGAGCACCGGCTTCACCCGAGCCGGATGAGCTCTCCGTAACGTGGATGTGGCAGCTCGGTGCCGAGGCAAGGCCGGACGAAAGCGTGATGGAGGGGCCTGCGCGTGATCGACACCGGCGACATCGACGTCTTCCTCGGCCTGGACGTCGGCAAGGGCGAACACCACGCCACCGCCGTCACCCCGGCCGGCAAGAAGGCGTTCGACAAGCGCCTGCCCAACACCGAACCCAAGCTCCGCGAGCTGTTCGCGAAGTTGCAGGCCAAGCACGGGACCGTGCTGGTCGTGGTCGACCAGCCGGCCTCGATCGGCGCCCTGCCGCTGGCGGTCGCGCGGGACATGGGTTGCCCGGTCGCCTATCTGCCGGGGCTGACGATGCGGCGAATCGCCGACCTCTACCCGGGTGAGGCCAAGACCGATGCAAGGGACGCGTTCATCATCGCGGACGCGCCCCGCACGATGCCGCACACGCTGCGGGCGATCGACGGCGAGGACGAGACGATCGCCGAGCTGGAGATGATCGTCGGCTTCGACGACGACCTGGCCGGCGAGGCCACTCGGGTCGCGAACCGGCTCCACGGCCTGCTCACCCAGATCCACCCGTCGCTGGAACGGGTGCTGGGGCCGCGGTTGCAGCACCCGGCCGTCCTGACGCTGCTGGAACGGTTCGGGTCACCGGCCCAGATCCGCAAGGCCGGACGGCGGCGGCTGGTCACGCTGCTGCGGCCGAAGGCGCCGCGGATGGCCGAGCGGCTCGTCGATGAGATCTTCGCCGCGCTGGACGAGCAGACCGTGACCGTTCCGGGGACCGAGGCGGCCGCGCTGATCGTCCCGAGCCTGGCCGGGTCACTCACCGCCGTGCTTGACCAGCGGAAACTGCTGGCCGGGCGGATCGAGGAACTTCTGGAGGCCCACCCTCTTTCGAAGGTCCTGACGTCGATGCCGGGAGTCGGCGTCAGGACCGGAGCCCGCATCCTGATCGAGGTCGGCGACGGCAGCACCTTCCCGACCGCCGGCCACCTCGCCGCCTACGCCGGTCTCGCCCCGGCGACCCGGAGCTCGGGCTCATCGATCCGCGGCGAACAGCCGTCGCGGCGAGGAAACAAGCAACTCAAACGGGCCTTCTTCCTCTCCGCGTTCGCAGCCCTGGCCGACCCGGCATCGCGGGCCTACTACGACAAGAAGATCGCCCAGGGCAAGCACCACACCCAGGCCCTGCTCTGCCTTGCCAGACGCCGGGCCGACGTCCTGTTCGCGATGCTCCGTGACGGAACCTTCTACGAGCCCCAACCGGCTGCGGCCAGGTGAGGAGTCCAGACCGCTCGATCAGTCCTCCGGCCGAAGCCGCTGACGAGCGGCCTCAAGCCGCTGGTCATAGTCAGGCGCGAACAGCTCGGGAAGGGTCTTGTCGAGTGTTCCGGCGATTCGATGGATCGGTGCCCAGACCGCCGGATCGTCGACAACGCGGCTGAGGTCCGTCATCTGGAGCTTCTCCAGCCAGTGCGACAGCACCAGTGCCTCGTCACTCGTGAGCTTGATCGTCACCTGGCTATCACTCATGCACACCCCTACGACTCGGCCCGCCCTTGACCGCACGCTACTGGCCTTGGACCTTGACCAAACACATAGGGGCACCCCCCCTTTGTGGCCCGCACGCTGACCGAGTCGATCGCGCACCGCGACCAGTCCAGCTCACCTTGGGCGCCGAGTTCGTCCAGGATGATCCGGTGGAGCCGGGCCCACACCCGAGCCCGGCTCCACTGGGTGAGATCAGACGCTCTCTTACAGGGCGCCGCGGTTGGTGGCGGTGTGGACCAGGACGGGGAGCGGGGTCCAGTCGGGCAGGTAGAGCATCATCGTGGCACTCAGCTCACCCATGGAGAGGGCGAAGCAGAGTCCGGCGGCGGCGGTGAGCGAGGGCAGCAGCAGGGGGAGCCTCACCCGCCACAGCACGTACGCGGGGCTCGCGCCGAGGGGGGCGTAGGCCGGGTCGAGGCGGGCGCAGACTGCCGTGATCACTGGGACGGGAGCATCCCGCTGGCGCAGTTCGGCGTCGGCTGTGAGGAGATGTACGACCCGCGCCATGGCGATGCGGCCCGCTTCGACTGGACCGGTGACACGCCCTGACGGTTAAGGGGGCGGCCCCGCCACCGGGGGGATGGTGGCGGGGCCGCCGTGCTCGGAGGGGGGGAGCCGAGCTGTCTGGTGAGCTGTTGCCCTGAATCTGAGGCGGCATGCCTGCTTGCGGCCTCCGCCCGCTGGCTGCCGGCTTGCGGCATGCGCTTGCGCGTCGGCGGGGAGGACACGGCGATCACGGGACGTACGACGAGCCAGGCAGAACACCCCGCCCGCGCGGGGGCGTTCCGGTCCGAGGACCCACACCCCTATGAGGCTTGTCCTGCAAAACGGTTGGCGACGGAGGGCCCCTGACCGGACTGTCCGTCAACAGCGAATGCGAAGACGGACGATCATGGTTTCGGGTGCCAGGCCGTCCAGGTACGTGTTGGCGAAGTCCGAGAAACTCGTCCCGGACCGGGGAACGACCGTTCCATGGATCCATGCCCCGTCCAGGGTGAGCAGGTGATCCGTGGGGACTGCCCATTCGGGCTGCCTGTGCCGGTACGGGGTCTGGCTGGCGCGATCGGGGTCGAGGCTCGCGGCCAACTGCGCCGCACGGGTGCACATGCCCTCGAAGTCGAGCAGGCCGCGAGGGCCTCCGTCGCATTGCCCCCGTGTCCAGTGCCGAATCTCCCCGAAGGCGTCCCGCGGCGCTCGGACGAGACGGGGGTCGGCTCCGTGGCCGGGGAGCACGTCGAACTCCTCACCCGGCCGGCCAACCCACCACTGGTCCCATTCGCCTTGGTAGGGCTCGTGGTCACCGTTCATGTCGAAGGGAGCCATGGCAGCCTCGATCGCGGCATGCAGGTCCTGATGGGCGTCCGGCGGCAAACAGACAGTGACCATCTCATTCGCCATGGAACCCTCTCCTCCGCACAGTGGCACTGCATGCTGGCACGAGGAATGCCAGCCTGGTACCTCGCTTTCTCACCCGCGCCTCGAAGCGGAGGTCGAAGCCGTGATCTCGGCATGGCCGGCACGGCGTCGGAGTCGCCCTCCTCCACCCGACGTACACCTGCGCCGCCGCGGCCAAGCCCCCGCACCCCAACAACCCACCCCTTGAAGCACGCGGGCGGCACGCACCTCCCTTCGGGAAAGCACCCGCCACCCTCCACCAGGCACCGCGGGCACGACTTGGTCGGCGCGCCTCAGGTGTGAGAAGTCCTCGTAGTCCGTCACCGGACGCAGCGTGCGGTGACGCCGCGAGGCCAATCGGGAGGCGTCACTGTGCGAGGACGGAGCGCACGTGTTCGACCTGCGGCGGAGCCGTGAAGTACGGTCCGGCCAGGGCCCGCCACCGGGCGAATTCCTCGGAGGCCCGGAAGGTGACGGTGTGGTGCTCGACCGTCTCCCAGCGCACCATGAGCCGGTACTGCGAGGGGTGTTCGACGCTGCGGTGCAGGTCGATCCCATGGCAGCCATCGGCCGAGGGAAAGAGGGGCACGGCCTCGGCGACGGCGCTCTCGAACTGCTTCTCGTGGCCCGGGTGGATCTTGATCTGGGCGATCTCGGTGATCACGGCGGTGTTCCTGCTCCTGTGTCAGCCGTCTCGGTCTCAGTCGTAGCTCTCGGCGGCGGCCTTGCCGTGCTCGGCGTCGACGCGCGCGGTGATGCCCGACTCGACGAGGGTGCGGGTGGCGTCGACCGAGGCGTAGATCCAGAGGATGCGCATGGGTTCGGTAGCGGAGGCGTTGCGGAAGCGGTGGGGGGTGCCGACGGGGACGTAGGTGGTGTCGAACCGGGTGAGGTGGTGTTCGGTGCCGTCGATCTCCACGACGGCTTTGCCTTCGAGGATGGTCACGCTCTCGGGGCAGTTGTGGGTGTGCAGGGCGATACCGGCGCCGCCCTCGAAGAGGGTCTGCCCGGTGAGGAAGACCTCGGCGCCGACGGCCCGGGTGACCAGGGGGATGCTGCGGGCGCCACTGCCGCGACTGAAGGAGGTCAGTTCGGCCGGGCGCAGGACGGCGGGCGGGAAGGAGACGAAGCAGGGCTCGTCGGTGGGGTGGTTCACGGGACCTCCACGAGGAGTGGGACAAGGGGAGCGCTCATGCGGTCGTTGCGGCCACCGCCCGGACCGTCCTCGGGATGACGAGTCTCGGCGCCCGGCCGGCCGCACCGATAGGCCCGCACCCGGCGGGCCGCAACGAGACGCCGTACGGCCCACCAGGCACTGGGATCCTCTGCGGCGTCGCGTGCCGCTCAGGTGACCCTGATGGCGCCGGTGACCACGGCGAACAGGATGTCAGCGGCGGAGACCAGGACGCCCCAGCAACTGGCGGGAAGTCCCGGCTGACAATTGATCCGGTGGGGCGCAGAGCAGACAAGTCACTCCGCAGTCGCTGGTCGAGTCTGGCGATGCTCTGTCTCGAACCGGCGACCCGCACCGCGCGGATCCGGCCGTACGGCGCGACGTGCACCGTACGGGCCGGGGGTGATGGTCAACTCGTTGCGGTAGAGCTTCTGCGGATCGTCCGGCGCTGGGCACTATCCCTGGCGGGACGAGCCCGCGTGGTCCACGTGGGCTCGTCCCTCGATCCTTCTCAGCTGACGGCGTCGAGCAGTAGTTTCGCGGCCACCATCGCCCCGTCGGTGCGGACCGTGCCGGCCACGGCCTTCGCCCGGGCGGCGGTTTCGGGGGCCAGGGCCGTCTGGAGCGCGGCCGACAGGGACTCGACGGTCGGCATAGGACCGTCGTGGGCTACGCCGATCCCCAGCTCGGCCACCCGTCCGGCCCAGTACGGCTGGTCCGCCAACTGGGGCACCACCACCTGAGGAGCGCCGGCCCGGGCGGCCGTCGTCGTCGTACCCGCGCCGCCGTGGTGCACGACGGCAGCCACCCGCCCGAACAACTTCTGGTGGTTGACCTCACCGACGGCGAAGCAGTCGTCCCGGTCGTCGATGAGGCCCAGATCCGCCCAGCCGCGCCCGACGAGCACCCGGCGGCCGCATCCGCGAACTGCCTCGACGGCCACCCGGGCCGCGTCCGACCCCGCGCGGACGGCCATGCTCCCGAAGCCCACGTACACGGGCGGCGCGCCGGCGTCCAGGAAGGCGGCGAGCTCCGCCGGAAGCGGCCGCTCATCGGGCAGCACCCACGCGCCGGTCTGTACGACGTCGAGGTCCGGCGTCTCCAGCCACGGGTCCAGCACCGGGTCCGTCGCCAGCCACGGCCGGTCACCGAAGGCGTAGTCGCGGACGTTGTCCACCGGGGGCAGGCCGATCGTCGCGCGGTTGGTGTTGAGCGCCTCACCGAACAGCACGTTGATGCTCTGGGCGTCCAGGTCCCACAGTGCCCGGTTGTCGGTCACCTCCGGCGGAAACGGGCGCCCCGGGTAAGCCAGCGGCGGGCGCTGCGGCGAGGGCAGGGTCAGCTGCTGGAAGATCGCTGATACGTAGCCGATGCCCAACTTCTCGGCCACCGACCGTGCTCCGGCGATAGCCGGCATCGCGCCCGTCGCCACCAGCACGTCACACCCCTCGGCCACTGCGGGCATCACCTGCAACTGCCCGGCGATCAACGCCGCCGCACGCTGCGGCAGATTGCCCTTGGAGGGCGGCGGAGCCCCGGTCATCAGTGCGCGTGCCGACGGCCCGACACCCACCACCGACACGCCGACCCCGGCCAGCCGCTCCGCGAAGACCTCGTCCGGCGGCGCACACACCCGCACCTCCACGCCGAGTTCCCGCAACCGCACCGCGAGGCCCACGAGCGGTTCGACATCCCCGCGCGACCCATACGTCGACAACAGCACACGCACTTCGTATATCTCCGATTTCCATTGATCCATGGCCGGGTTGGCCCTTGTGAGAGGTACGGCCCGGGTCTTGCCTCGCCCCGGATGCGCTGCGCGGTGCGCGTGGCAGGGGGCGAGTGGTCTTCCTGAGCTACCGGGCCCAGGGCAGTTCGCGGGTGCCCTCGGTGCCGGGAACGGAGGCAACGCCATCGGCGCGCATCGAGACGTGGGCCTCGGCCGCCTCCGGGGCGTGGATCCGACGGACCAGGTTCGGCGGCAGGACCAGGGTCTGGCCGGCTGAGACTCTCTCGGTACGGCCGTCGCAGGTCACCTCCAGGGCGCCCGCGGTGACCGTCCAGACCTGCTCACGGCTGATGGAGTGCTCAGGGCTCGTTCCACCGGATTCCACCGCAACGGTCCAGGTGCTGAGTTCGGCGCTGCCGCGGCTGGGAGCCGTCAGGCCGTTCATGGTGGTGTTCGGGGAGGCGGTGACGTTTTCCGGCGTGGGGGTGATCACATGCATGGCGGTGTCTTCGTTCTGGTCCGTGGGGTGTTCGGGTGCGGTCCACTCGACGAGCTGGATGACGACTCCGTTGGGGTCGGTCATCTGGAACAGGCGCTCGCCCCAGGGCTCTTCGCGCAGCGGCATGGTGATGGGGGCGCCCGCCGCTCGCAGCCTGGCTTCCTCCGCGGCCAGGTCGGTGACGGTGAAGGCGAGGATCAGACCGCTCGCCTCCCGGTCGCGCTGCTCGGCGGGCAGGACGTCGGTGCCCCGGCGGAGTAGGACGATGTCGACGGCGGCATCCTCGCGGGCCAGGGAGGCGAAGCCGTCGTCGGCCATGGCTACCTGGTAGCCGAGGTGGGTGCAGAGGAAGTCACGGGAGGCGTCGACGTCGGCGACGGTCAGGGAGAGGGTGGAGGCGGAGACGTTCAGGGCTGCTCCTTGGACGGTGTGTGGTGGACAGCAGGTTGTTCAGGCCAGCGTTTCCGATGGCGGCGGAGTCTAGAGGTTGTCCCGTAACCAGTGTGGCGGGTGGTGCGTTGACTTGGACATGGGTGGGGTGATCTCAACGGATGATCCGAAGTGGATCGAGCCGTTCTCCGGGCTGTCCGAGGC
>NZ_MUND01000269.1 GCF_002154375.1 Streptomyces glaucescens
CTGCTGGAGCTGGATGCGGCCGGGGCGTTGACGACGGCGCATGTGCGGGCGGGCGCTCAGGTCGGCGGGGTGAATGTGCGCACGGTGTGGCGCTGGCTGGATGCGGCGCGGACGGAGGGCCGTGTCGAGCGCAGGCCGCGGGCCAGGCTGGAGTTGTCCGACCAGATGTGGGAGGTGCTGGCGCAGGCGGGCGGGAATGTAGCGGCGCTGCACCGGCATCTGAAGGCGGCCGGGGGTGAGGTGCCCTCGCTGGCGTCGTTGCACCGGGTGGTGCGCCGGGACCTTCAGGCCGGCAGGGCCCTGCCGGACCGCGCGGTGGCGCGGCGGGAGCGGGATGAGCAGCAAACGCGGCAGGCACTGGCTGACCTCGCCCTGGCCGGGCCGCAGGAGGGCGGCGCGGCGAAAGTGGCTGCGCGCCGGCTGCCGCGTCTCGTACCAGAGGCGACCAGCGGCTTGCCGGTGGGGGAGAGCGGTGCGCTGGCGGGTGTGGCGTTGCCGGCGGGAGCGCAGATGGTGCGGACGTCGTGGGTGCGGGCGGTGGCCGAGGCGGTCGGGCAGGCGATGGCGACCCAGGGCGCGGTGTGTGTGTTCGGCGACCCGGGCCGGGGCAAGACCGCAGCCGTGCGGATGGCGCTCAGCGAAGTGCCCCCGGGCTGGAAGGTGACGTGGGTGCCGGTACCGGTGCGCCCGTCGGTGGCCGGCATGAGGCGTGCGGTGTTCGACGCGCTGGCGCTGCCGGGCCGCTTCCCGCACACGTCGGCGCTGGCCGACGCCGCGGTCACGGGGGCCTTGAGTGAGACGCGGGTGCTGGTGGTCGATGAGGCGCAGCGCCTGCCCGTGCCGTGCCTGGAGTACCTGCAGAGCCTGTGGGACCACCCCGGCACCCGGATCACGCTGGTGCTGGTCGGGGCGGGCAGTGAGCGGGCGCTGTCCCGGCTGCCGCAGCTGGCATCGCGGGTGGTGGCGTGGCAGGAGGTTCCACGCTTGACCGGAGCGGAAGTGGCGACCGTGGTGACCGGCTTCCATCCGCTGTGGCGCACCGTCCAGGCCCCGGACCTGACGTGGATCGACCGGTCGTGCGCGCACGGCACGTTCCGCACGTGGGCCGCTTTGACTGCGCACCTGCAGAACGCGCTGCTCATCACCGCTGATGCATCCATCGACCGGGCCTTGCTGAGGCGGCTGTTTAAGCGGGTCGCGCCGCCACTGTGAACGGAGCGCTCCTGCAAGCAACGGGAGGGCGATCGCATGCTCCCGGCCACCGGCAAGCACACGACGTCCCACCCGCGTGAGGGGAGCTGACATGAAGGGCGGCGACGCCATCCGCCCAGACGGCGGACTGCCTGCGGCGTCGAGGACGGCGCTGCGCGGTCCGGCCGTGCGGCGGCTGCTCGCACTGCGGGCAGGGAAGAAGCTGACAGCAGTCCATGTACGGGTGGCCGCGGACGCGTTAGGAGTGTCGGAGCGCACGGTGTGGCGCTGGCTGGCCACCGCTCAGAGCGATGAGACCGCGGCTGCCAACCCCGGCGCACGCTCCCGGGTCGATGCAAGGTTCACGGTCACGCCCGAGGTCCGTGGACTGTTGGCGCTGTGGAAGGGGAACGTGCGGGCGGTCCACCGCGAACTGGTCCTGCGTGCTGCCAGGCAGTCTCCGCCTGCAGACGCACCGTCGCTGACGACGCTGCACCGGGCGATCCGCCGTGATCTGACGCCGGGGGAGCGGGCCGGACTTGCGGGAGGGGAGCGGGCGGCGCGCAAGCATGATGTGTTCCTGGCCCGGCCGCGGGGCTGGCGCAATCAGGTGTGGGAGACCGACCACATGCAGGCGGCGGTGCTGGTCGATGTCGATGGCAAGGCTCGCAGGCCGTGGATCACGTGGTTCACCGACTGTGCGACGAACGCGGTCACCGGTGTCGCGGTCACGCCGGTGCATCCGTCGCGGGAGTCTGTGCTGGCCGCGCTGCGCTCCGCGGTCCTGCATGAGGACCCCTACGGCCCGTTCGGCGGCGTGCCCGAGAAGGTACGGGTGGACCGCGGCAAGGACTTCCTGTCCCGGACGGTGACCGCAGCGTTTGATCTCCTGGACGTCACGGTGGAGGACCTGCCCGCCTACACCCCCCATCTCAAGGGCACCGTGGAGGGCCTGAACCGTGCGGTGGAGAGTATGTTCCTGGCCGCGCTGCCCGGCTATGCCCGCCAGCCGCGCCCCGGCAAACGGGCTTCCCGCCCGAAGGACGAAGTGCTGCTCGGCTTCGAGGACTTCACCGCCCGGCTGCTGGCCTGGACGCTCTGGTGGAACACCGAGCACCGCCCGGCGCCGTTGCGGGGCAAGACTCCGCTTGAGGCGTGGCAGGGGGATCCCACCCCGCTGCGGGACGTGCCCGCGACGGATCTGTGGACGTTCACCCTGGAGGACGCCGGCACCCGCACGCTGACCACCCGCGGAGTCCGCTTCAGGAAACGCGACTACGTGGGGCCGTGGATGACCGGCCAGGCCGGGATCCAGGTCCGCATCCGCTTCATGCCCCACCACGACCACCGCATCGAGGTGTACCACGCGGCCACTGGCCGCTATCTGGGTCCCGCGGACCTGGCCAACCAGGCCACCGAGGAACAGGTCAGCGCCGTACGGCGAGCACGGGCCGCCCGTGCTCGCCGTCTGAAGAAGGACCTGGAGGCTTCCCACCGCGAGCGCTACGCCGCCGCCGTCCAGCCCGAGGCACCTCAGCGGCTCGGCGCGCTGACCACCGCCCAGGCCGAGGCCGAACTCGCCCAGACTGCCGACACCGACCTCGCGCAGCTCGCAATGCCGGACCTCATCCCGCCCGCCGCGCCCCCGGCCGACTGGCGCACCCCTGCTTCCCTGGCCGCGCTGACCACGCCGGGCCCGCGCGTCCCGCACCCGCCCGGCCGTGACGGCGCTTCCGCCCCGTACGGCCGCGACAGGCGGGCCGCACGTCCCACCACCGACGAAGACGGAGACGCCTCGTGACCGCGGCCACCTACCAGTACGTCGACCTGCCCGATGCGTCCGTGGTCACCACCCGCGCCCTGCTCACCGCCCGGGAGAACATCTCCGACACGGTCGCCGCCCGCGCCATGATGTGCATCCACGGCGGCGCCGGCTTCGGCAAGACCCTCGCTGTCAACACCTGCCTGCGCGCACTCGAGCCCGGCGAGGACGTCCGCAAGATCACCTTCCGGGCCCGGCCCACCGCTCGCGCGGTGCGCTATGAACTGTTCACCGCGCTCGACTTGGCCGGCGAACCGCCGCGCCACCCCAGCGAGTTCGACCGCCTGCTGAAAACCGCCCTGGCCGAACGCCCCCGCACCTTCCTGGTCGACGAGGCCCAGTGGCTCAACGGGGAGGCGTTCGAGTACTTCCGCTACCTCTGGGACGAACCCTCAACCCAGCTCGCGATCATCTTCGTCGGTGGGGAAGGCTGCCACACCGTGCTGCGCCGCGAACCGATGCTGTCCTCCCGCATCTTCATCTGGCAGCACTTCACCCGCCTCACCCCCGGCGAGGTCCTGGAGGTCATCCCCTTGTTCCATCCTGTGTGGGCCGACGCCGACCCCGACGACATCGCCTTCGCCGACCAGCACGCCGCACACGGCAATTTCCGCGCCTGGGCCCAGTTGACCGCCCACACCCGCACCGCCCTGACCCGCACCGGCCGCTCCCGTGTCGATCAGGAGCTGCTGCGCTGGGCCTTCAGCCGCCTCGCCTGACCACCACGCCGCCTGCCGTGTCGCCGACACCCGTTGCCGTGGTCATCGACCCGGGCGACGACGCGATCCACACGCACACCGCCCTGGCCGCCCACCACCCGTCCTCCGGGCGGATCACCCTGCACCCCGGCCCTGGCACCACCAGCGAGACCGGCCTCGCCCACGACCTTCTCGCCACTCTGGGCAAACCGCCCCTGCTCCCGGGGCGTTTCCCCGCTGGCCGTCAGCCCGCCTGGGAAGCCGCCACCGCCTGGATCACGGCCCTGCCCGTCACCCGGCTGACCGTCCTGCGCGCCCACCGCCTCACCGCCCGCCGCACAATGCGCCTCCTGCAGCTGCGCGCTCTTACCGGCATCCACTTGACCTTGGTCTGCCACCGCCCCCATCTGCCCGCCGCCCTGCACCAGGCGCTGCAGACGGCCGACTACTCCGTCACCGCCGACTTCCAGGCAGCCCGCCGCCACTACTACGGCACGACCGCCCCCGTACCCTCGCCTGCCGACGAGTCCGCCCGGTCGGCAGACCGGTGGTTCACCCTGTCCGTGCTGGACCGCCTCGTCTCCTACGACAGCCCCGCTCCCTGCACCGCCCCGTGCACACCGCCGCCGATCATCTTCCGGCACCGCCCGCCACCGGCACCCCTCACCGAGCAGACAACCCGGGAAGTCGCCCGGCGCCTCTCCACCGTGACCGCCCACCCCCGCCTAGCCGCCGCCCTCGCCGCCGCGCTCTTCACCGGCGCCTCCTTCCAGCAGCTCGCCACCGCCCGCCCCGGCGACTACGACGACGCCGCGGCCACCCTGGCCCTGCACGACCGCGCCCGCTACACCGACGGCTGCGCCTCGCACCGGGTGCCGCCGTGGGCGTGCGTCTTCCTGAAAGCCGCAGTGTGCTTCGCCCGGCTCGCGCCCGGCCAGGACCAGCATCTGCTGGCCGGCCCCCACGACCGCACTCAATTGCTGCGCGTGGCCGAGGCGGCCAGGATGCGCCCGACGCAGCCGCCTGTCGGTCAGCGCACCGGCCCTGTCGGCCGTATCCAGTGGGACTGGCGCGAACGAAAGGAAGCACAGTGCTACGACACGATGCTGACGCGGCACCAGCTCCCGCCCTCCTCCTGAGCCCGAACCAGGCGCACGTCAGTCGATGGAGAAATCAGCGAACTCCACGTCGGTGAAGGCGATCCCGAGACCGTGGGCACGCAGACCTCCGTCCCGGAAGTAGGCATGCCCCAGCGCTCGGGCGAGGATCACCAGCTGTTGCTGCTCGCCTTCGCCGGTGTCCCGGGCGGCGAACAGCTCGCGGGCCACTTCTCCCGACAGGTACTGGGTGATCAGCCTTACTCGTGAATCGTCCGACGAGCCTGCCGGAGCAGCGAAACCGAACCGCGCCCTGGTATGGAAGACAAACCCGTCGGCCTCGGCCCGGGCCCGTCGGCGGGCGCGCACCAGGGGCTGCCACCGTGCCCTGACGGCCTCATCGATCAATCCCGCATGTACAGCACTGGGACGGCGGCGCATTCCCGGCCGGGTGGTGACCCACCGCTGTACCGTGCGCTGGGAGATCCCCAGGAGGATGGCCACGTTCTTCGTGGAGCCCTTCTGCGTCTTGAGCAGGAAGCGCACAGCGGTGTCACCGGTGGGAATGGGGCGGGTCAGCAACGCTCGTTCGAGTCCATTGACGATCTCACCCATGCCCGCCCCCGAGCGTTCTGCCACCGCGATGGCTGGTGCACGGCGGCTGTCTGCTTTCCCAGATCTCTCACACCAAGCCGCTTTCCCTGGCCAGTTCAGGCATAGCCGAGACACCACCGCGGGCCCTCGGATAGAGAGCCTGTAGCAGCCCAAGCACGAGGGCGCCCGGTCCGGGGTAACCGTGCCGCCAATCGCCGTTTACGGTATCCGTACGCGTTTCGTACGCGAAACGTGCGCTTCACGCTAGGGTTGGGGCAGGAGGTGCTGCATGTCCGAGCTGTTCGACGCGGTCGATGCGCTCATCGCGTCCCGCTCCCCGTTGCCGCCCCCGGCGGAACGCAAGCGGCTGCGCCAGGCGCACGGCCTGACGCTGGACGAGGTGGCTGCCGCACTGCAGGTGCGGCGCGCGACGGTCAGCGGCTGGGAGGCCGGCAAGACCGAGCCGCGGCCGCCGGAGCGCGACGCATACGCCCGCATGCTGAAGCAACTCGCCCAGCTCTACCCCGCCAACGCTCCGGTGCCCCCTGAGGACACGGCGGTCCCCGAGACGCCTGCCGTTCCGGCCGCTCCTGCGCTATCGGCGGTTGAACCGGCCCAAGCCTGCACCGCACCCACAGGCCCGGCTGCGGAGCCCGCGAAGACCGCACCCCGCTCCGCTGCCCCTGCCGCTGTACCGCGTCCGGCGACCACGAACCGGCCGGCATCGCGCGGTCCGGCTGCAAAGAAGGCCGGCCCCGCCAGCACTCCGGCAGGCGGGACCGATGCGAGGTTCGAGAACGGTCCGCTCGCGGTCGTCGACGCCGTCGACGACGGCAAGGTGCTGGCGTACTGCGTCGGCGGCCTGGTCCTGGACGTGCCCGCCAAGTCCCTGCCGTCCCTGGTGGAGTGGACGCTGAAGGAGGCGAAGCTGGGGGCGCCGAAGCTGTCCGGCCCGGGCAAGGACGCCGACCCGCTGCTCGTGCTCACCGAGGCCGCGCTGGAGCGCTACGGCCTTCCGGCCACGCTCACCAAGGAGGAGCGGCTCGCGGGGCGCATCCCGGAGGGCCACAAGGTCATCAAGCAGCTGGTGCGCGCCAACTGGCAGCTGACGAAGCGGGGGTTCGGGCCGTGGGCGAGGATCTACCGCCCCGCGCAGGGCGCGGAGCGATCCTGCGTACAGTTGTGCATCCCGTCGTGGGACGCGCTCGATGCCCGGCACTGGGCCGACGCGGGGCAGCTTCCGCCGGCGGACCTCGCGCGGCTCCTGGGCACCTACGCGGCCCGGGTGATGACGCCGCGCGGATCGACCGCGGTGACCGGGCTGGAGCTGATGACCGCGCTGCACCCGCCGACCCGGGCCTCCGAACCGGACGCGACGGGCAAGCGGCACTCCGAGCACAACCCCGGCTCGCTGGGCAAGGATCCGGTGGACTGCGCGCCGTGCGAGGCACCCGACGGGCACCCGGTCCTGGCACACCTGCCGCGCTTCCACCACCGCACCCCGGCCGAGGTCCTGGTGGAGGAGGCGTACGACTGGGCACGCCCCCTCACCGACGCCGAATGCCTTCGCCCTCACCTGGTGGGCATCGACGTGAACATGGCCTTCGCCGCCGGCGCGAACGGCCTTAACGTCGGCCTGGGCGCGCCGACGCACGTCAAGAACCCCGTCTTCGATCCGAAACTGCCCGGTTCCTGGCTGGTCGACCTGAGCCACGTCGACCTGTCCCGCGTGAAGGTGGCCAAGGACAAGTGGGCGGATCTGGACGCCGGGCTGCTGCCCAGTCCGTTCACGCCGAAGGGCGAGCGCCCGACGGGTGCGGCCTGGTACGCCACGCCCACCGTCGCCTACGCAGTGGAGCTCGGCTACGACGTCGCACCGGTTGAGGCCTATGTCCGCCATGACAACGGCCGCTACCTGGACGCCTGGTACAACCGGCTGCGAGATGCCTACCTCGCCACGATGGCCGACCTCGGTGTGCACGCGGACCTGTCGCCGGCCGAGTTCCTCGCGGCGATGGACGGCTACCGGCAGCGGGACCCCCAGCTGGCGATCGTGGTGTCCGCGATCAAGGCGACCGTGAAGGGCGGCATCGGCAAGCTGCGCGAGCGCCCGCGCGGGGAGGGCTGGAAGCCCGGGCAGCCGTGGCGGGCCCTTGCCCGGCCGACCTGGCGCCCGGACATCCGCGCCGCCGTCATCTCCCGCACCCGGATCAACATGCACCGCAAGATCGTCAAACACGCCGCCTTCACCGGGCAATACCCGGTGGCAATCCTCTCGGACTGCGCCGTCTACGCCTCCGACGGGCCGTCACCGCTGGACTTCCTGCCCTACCGGGACGGCAAACCGCTGCCCGGCGGCTTCAAGCTCGGCGTGAACCCCGGGCTGGTGAAGTGGGAGGGCACCCAGAGCGTGCTGTGGGGCGAGGGGGTGCGCGAGCAGTTCAACGCCCCGGAGCTCAACCTCGCCCGGTACATCAAGGACGGCACCGTCACCGACCAGGACACCGGGGAGTAGACCGCGATGAGCATGTTCGGGGACGGCCTGGACGCCGCGGTGCAGAAGGCGTTCACCCGCCCGGCGCCCAAGAGCGCGCCCGCGCAAATGCGGTACCTGGTCAAACAGCTCAAGGGCACCAAGGCGGTCGCCCAGATGCTGCGGATCTCGCAGCGCACGGTCGAGCGGTACGTGAAAGACCAGATCAAGAAGCCCCGCCCGGACCTCGCCGCCCGCCTGGAGACCGAGGTGAAAAAGCGGTGGCAGCCGCAGATCCGCGCCCAGGCCCGGCAAAAGGCGGCGACCACCGGCGGCATCGTCATCGACACCCGCGCCCGCATCGGCTACACAGCGCCGATCGGGACGACGGACGAGGACCGCCTCCGGCACCTGACGGTCGCGCTACCGCCGCAGTACGCCGCCCGCCTCTTCGACGCCCAGGAGCAGGGCGCCAGCGACCAGCAGTTCCAGCAGATCGCTGCCGAAGCACTCAAGGAGGTGTACTTCCAGGACAACGGCCGCCGCGCTGGCCAGCTGGAGGAGGTCCGCTTCACCGACATCGAGCACCTTGAGTTCGACCTGTAGAGAACGGCTGTGACGAGATGAGATCCGGGCCGTCGGCCTGTAGCTCGCTCATCCAACGGCGTCTCGCTGCAGTAGTTACGGCGCCTTCACGAAGCGGCGTCACCGAAAGAGGGCGGCGTTGTCGGTGGTCCCCGGTACTCTGGACGACAGCATTCGGCTCCATGCCGTGAGTCTTCCTGAACCCCCAGTGGCCCATCTGGGTCGGGGGCGTCCGCAATGACCGTCTGGTCACGCGATCCCCGGATCGCGACACGATCTTCGGATCGTGACGACCACCGCGTCGCGGCAGAGGGCCGACGAGCGGACGGGTTCAGGCGCTCATATCGCGTATGCGTGCGGCGGCTGAGACTGATGACCCCCGAGAAAGTGCGGGTGTCCGGGCGCCTTCGTGCTCTGCCCGGACCGGCCGGCCCAGGCAGCCGCATGGCGCCCAAAGGGCGCCGTACCCCCATCTCGGGAGGCAGCCATGAATGTTGACGTCATCGAGGACTACGAGTCCGACGAGGACCACCCTCAGAGCAATCCGTTCCCGGGCGCTGACAAGGTCACGTGGACGCGCACCTTCTCCGTCGCGCTGCACGAGACCACCGGGCTCCCCCTGGAAATCACCGACGGTCTCGCCCCCTACGTCGTCCGCCCCAAGGACTATCTCCTCCGGCAGCGCGGCGAAGACGGTGCCGAGTACCGGATCAAGCCCGGAGTGATCAACCGCGACCCGAGCACCGGCCTCGACATCATGGAGGTCACCGTCCATGGCTTCGCTGGCACTCCTGGCGAGTACAACGAGCGCATCCGCCGCTTCTTCCACTCTCCCGCGCGCCACAACCCTGACCCGGCTCGGATGCTTCCGCGTCTGGTCACCGGCCGACACGAGGGCGCGCTGCCGGCGGCATTCCTGACGACCGCGGCCCCGGTGGACAGTCAGACGCTGAGCGGGCTGATCGGCACCATGACCGACGCCCTCGACCAGGCCGACGGGGACCGCGGCTACAAGCTGATCGACGACATGCAGGTCTACGGGCAGAACGAGACCACCCTGCACGCCCTGCTGCTGCGTCAGGTACGGGAACTGGTCAAGGAACTGGACGGTGGCACCACTACCCAGGTGCGCCGGGTCCTCGACGCGACGGCCATCAAGGGCGCGAACCGCAGCCGGGCCCGCCTCGCGCTTCACGGCCTGGTGCCGAAGGACATCATCTTCGGCATCGATCGCGGCCTCCTCGGACTCGACGGTGTCGACGGCGTGCCCGCGAAGGTGGCCGACCCCGCGGTGTGGGTGCCGGCGTTCGCGGAGAGGCTGCGCGCGGCCTTTGACGACGAACGGCACCCCTTGCACGACCAGGCGAAGCAGGCCGCCATGGTCGCCACGGTCAAGATGCAGATCATCGTGGGTACCGCCGCCCCGGAGGACTTCCACAACGTCGTCTTCGACCCGAACCGGGCCGACCACCGGCGCCCGCCCCTGAGCTACACCCTGGTCGAGAAGGCGGCCTCCGACCTGCGTGCCGTCCTGCGGGATGCGAAGCAGCGCGGATGGATCAGCGAGGAGGAGCGCGCCTGGCTCGCCGGGGAAGGCCCCGACCCCGAGCACCGCCGCGGCGAAGCCATCGTCACCGCCCGCGACCGGCGCGACCGAGCCCTGTACGCCGTCGTCTTCCCCAAGGACCCCACCCGGGCTAGGGCCCTGCGCCGGGTGCTGGGCGAACCGGCCCGCTACGCCACGACCAAGGACCACGTCTGGCACCGCCTGCGCATGGTCTCCTCGGTGATCGGCGAGGGGTACAGCTTCCGCTGGAATCCTCGCGTCCTGGACGGCCTGCTGAGCAGCACCTTCATCAAGTCCCATGGGCACCTCGCCGAGGAACCCGCGTGGGACAAGGTGATCGGCGCCGTCAGCGCCACCAACCAGCCGCTCGATCTCGATGCGCTCGACCGCTTCCTGACGACCCGCGGAATCCACTGGCTCGCCGAGTACAAGATCATCGAGGCAGACCGTGGGTCGATCGGTGCACAGAGCGGCAGCGGGGAGCTCGAGGACGGCGAAACCGTCGCCGACAAGAAGATCCGCCGGAGCACGATTAACGCCCGCAAGGCCATGCTCAGCCAGCCCCGCCGGACGATCGGGCTGATGAACGAGCTCGCCAGGGCAACGGCCAAGAACACCACGCCCCGGCAGGTGGACCGCCAGGGCCTTCCCATCGAAGACACCAAGGCGGACAAGTCCTGGTTCGACACGGCCTTCCCGAAGGCCCAGACCAAGCGCCCGCCGACGTCCACGCCCCGAGGTAGCAGCACCGATGGGACAATCCCGCAGCCTCCGGACCCGACCCCCCTGGAGATCTTCAACGACACCCGTGGCCGCTTCTACGACGCCGTCACCGACGATCTGCCCGCGGCCCTGGTCGAGGTGCTCAAGACGGCACGTTCCCTTCTGTCCGACGCGCAGAAGGCCGGTCAGCGGCCTCTGCACGGAGCCGTGGAGCAGGAAATCGCCGCTTTTCTCCGCGCTCTGTCCGTGGTGCACTCCGACGTGGGCATGCTGAAGTCGGCCATCATCGACATGCAGTACGGCAACCCGACCATCGAGGAGTCCGCGTCGGAGAAGTTCCTCACGGAGGCCAGCGACTCCGACGAGGACGACGACCTGGCGGAGTTCGAGGAGGAGTTCACGGAGGAGGGTGACGCCCTGTGAGCGGAGCCCTGCCGACCGGCCCGGTCCTGACCGACGGCCGCCTGGGTGCCCTGCCCCGAGCAGCCGGCCGGTACCTCGACGAGGTTCTCTTCCGGCCCGTGCGCTGGGCCGAGCGGTGGCGGTACGAGGAACTGGACATCACCACCGCGATCTACCTGATCTCAGACACGGAGCACCGTCTCCGCTGGCTGGGGCAGGCCAACCGTGCGGACGGCCTGCTCGGACGGCTGGACAGGCACGACAACAATCCGGCGAAACGCAGGGTCTTCGCCCGGATCCGCGTCCTGAGGCTCACCGATCACACGCCGCCGGAGGCCGTGGACGCGATCGAGGGCCGGTGCGCTGACCTCCTGCGGATCCGGGATGTGATGCGGCCGCGGAGGTGGCCGCCTGCCGACGACTGGTTCGTACTCACCTCCTGACGCGTGTGCGGTATGACGTTCCCAGTGATGCTGTAGGGCGTCTTACCTGGTGCTCGGTGCACACCGAACTCCCGGCCGTGGGCGTGATGCAGAGGCAGCCGGGAGTTCGGGTCGTCCCGACCGTGTGCATCGGCGAGCTCCGTGGCCGCGACACAGCGGTGGGCTCGTGGGGGAAGTAGTAATGGAGAAGAGGTCCCGGGCGGAACGCGACCAGTCGGTGGGAGCGTCACGCCCACTCCCAACGCAGCTCCCGAAGCACGTCCAACTGGCCCTGGGCAAGCCGCGACAGCGGGCGGCAAGCGCAGTACCGGAAATGCGTGGTGACGGCCTGGTGATCCCGTTTAGCGTGATCTGACTGGCGATCGTCAGCTGCATATGGTGAACACACTGGAGTACCGATGGCTCTGCCCGCACGACTCACTGCCGCCCTGGGACAACACCCCGATCACCTCACCGAGGAGGATCTGCAGCGCGCGGTCAAGAGCCAGATCCCCGAGAGCGTCGACCTCGACTGGAAGAAGGACTTCTACAAGGGCGCCGACGCGGACAAGAAGGAACTCGCCAAGGACGTGTCCGCCATGGCCAACACCGCTGGCGGCATGGTCGTCATCGGCGTCGACGACGGCAAGCAGGACCACGCCCACGACCTGGCCCCCTTCGACCCGGTCCCGGGCCGCGGTGAAGAGTGGATCCGCTCGGTGCTCGCGAACTGGATCCAGCCCGTCGTACCCAACGTCGGCGTACGGGCCGTGAGGTCCGCAGCACACGAAGGCAAGATCTACTGGCTGCTCACCGTGCCCCGAAGCACCCAGGCCCCGCACGCCGTCGCGGCCCCGGGCAACGACTACCACTTCCGGGTCCACGTCCGGCACGGCACCACGACCCGTACCCTCGCCGAATCCGAGATCGCCCAGCGCTATCGTGACCGTTTCCAGGCCGCCTCCGACGACGTCGACCGCCTGAAGCAGGTCGCCGACACAGGCTTTGGCTACTTGTCGGCTTACCTGACCAGCACTGAGCACGGCGGCAGCCCCAGGGCGACCTACTCTCCTGCCTGGGTCAGCCTGGCCGCAGTCCCGGCCGCCCGGGGCACCTACCCCCTGACCACACGGGCGGACCGAGACGCAGCCTTCGCCCGCTTCCGCACGCTCGCCTGTGAAGGAGTGACCATCGGCGCGATGCCGGAAGGCACCGCGCTGGTCGGACGCCGCCAAGCCCGCTTCGAGGGCACACCAACCGGTCAGCTCCACCAAGACGGCAGCTTCTATGCGGCACGGCCCATCAACCTTCAGAGCGACCACTACAACGACGACGGCCCCAAGCGGCTGTATCACCGTGGGCTCGAACTCGATCTCGTGGCTCTGGTTCAGGCTGCGGCAGCCTGGGCGGCAGAGACCGGAGCAGTCGGTGACCTGGTGCTGTCCGTCGCATTCCACCGCTTCGACGGCAGCGACGGGCCCGTGCGCCTGGTCGCGTCCGAGGAGGCCTACCCGAGGGAAGGCCACGTTGCACCGTTCCCGGAAAGCCCGGCACAGACCACAGTGGATCTTGGCGCCATCGTCACCGACAAGCGGGAGGCCGTGGTCGCGGCCTACGCCCTCGTCGCCGATCTGTTGGCCGACATGGGAGCGCACCAGCCTTACGTCCTGACCTCTGACGGGGACATCCAGATCGACCGGCTCAACTCCGACTACCGCCAGCAGCTCACCGGTTGGGACGCGTAAGGCGATAGCCGCCTGCCGAGCCACAACACGAGACCCCGGTCCTCGACAGGCCCGGGGTCAGGTGGGGAAGCGGTGAGAGGTCGTTTCAGTAGGAGTCCTCCCGTTCGGAGGGCGGCCCGTACTGCTCGATGAGGTCGCAGGTGCAGGCGCCGCCCTCGTACAGCACCTTGTCGCACTCGTCATGGTGGTGCCGTACCCGCGGCCGTTTCGGCGGGGCGGCCGACGCGGGCGGGGCGGGAGGCTGGCCGGCGCTGGCCCGGGCGGCGGCCCGGAGCTCGATGTCGATGACGGCGAAGGCGATTTCGTCCTTGCGCCACTGCTCGGGGGAGTTGTGGCGCACCAGGCCGCCGGCGTAGGCCATGCGCAGCAGTTCGGCCTTGGTGTGCTTCCGCATCAGTTCGGTGAGGCGCTGCATGCGCGTCCGGCCGCGGGCCGCTTCGGCTTCGGGCTCTTCGCCCGTCAGCGTGTCGGCGTGGAGGGCGTGCTGCCCTTGCGCCGGCACCTCCGGCGGCATGGGCTGTGCCGGGCTGCTGTCCGTCGGAGCCGGGGCAGCCGGGGTGGCCTGCTTGGGTGCTGCGCCCGCCCAGTCGACACCGAGTTCGGCGAGGGCGGCGAGCTGTTCGGCACTGAGCTTGTCCCGCCTCGATTTGGTGTTGGAAACCCACACGCCCAGCTTCACGGCCACCGTCTCGCCATCGACCACGATCTCTTCGCTGTGCCCGCGCGGCACCGGACGGTTTGCGCCTTCCCGCTCCACCCACTGCGCGAGGGCCGCCAGGCCGCGCTGGAACGCTTGCTGCGTCTTGCCCGAGCCCTTCGACCGCACCGTCGCCGGGGCGGGAGACGGGGCCTCAAGCGGTTGGACGCCCAGCTTGGAGAGCCGTTCCTGCTGTTCGCTCGACAACTGCGCCCAGGTGCCCGGCTGCTTCTGCCGCTGAAGCCACTTGCCGAGGTCGTCGCCGTCCATCAGCACCCCGGGGGCGATGTCGGGCAGGCTGCCGTCGGCGTCGACCAGGTCGGCGAGCACCCGGTAGTGCCGCTGCCAGTCGAGTGGCCACGGGCAGTCCCAGTCCGGGTCGATCGCTGTCAGCTGCGCCGCGCGTTCCGCCGCCCGCTCCGGGTCTTTGCCCAGGCCGTTCTTCTGGCCTTTGCGACGGAGGTTGGCCATGTGCTGCCCGATGGGTGCCCTCGCGTCGCCCTCGCCCCACACCGCGTCCTGCCGAGGGGCAAGGTGCCCGGTGGCCCGGTGGTAGGACCGGAGCGCGGCGAGCTTGGTCTCCCACGCCTCTTCGCCCGGCTCCCACACCATCCCGGCCTCCGGCAAGTCGAGCAGCTCCTTGCGCCGCTCCTCGAGCTCCCCGGCGCGCAGCGCCTTGCGCTGCTGGTGCACCCACCTGCCCAGCGGGAAGTCCTTGGTGACGCCCACTGTCGTCTCGGTGTCGTACGGGACGGCGTACAGGCCGGTGATCTCGTTCTCCGCGCGCCAGCGGATGAGGGCCTGGTAGCCCTCCAGCCACACCAGCGAGTCCGGCCGGTACACCCTCGTGCGCAGGAAAGCCGCGATCGTTGCCGCGTCCCGGGGGGTGCTGAAGTGGAGTAGGGCTGATTCGGCGGCGGCCTGGGTGTCGTCGTGCTCCTCGCCGTCGCCGTCGGTGCCGATGATCCGGCCGTCCTCATCGCGCTGGACGTGCACCTTGCGCTTCCCGCTGGTCAGGGCGCGGGAGGCGAGTTGTTCGACCAGGCGCTCGTCGTGGCTGCGCAGGCCCTGGAGTACGGCCACGAGCGGCTTGAAGCTCGCGCTGGCCACCATGTCGGTCGGGTCCTCGTCCGGCTCCAGGAAGACCGGCACGATGATCCGCGCGACCTTGGTAGAGCCGTCGCGGTTCAGCCTCAGCGCGCGGCCGATGTTCTGCACGATCTCCACCTGGGAGCCGCGGGTGTCGGCGAAGCAGATCGCCTCCACCCCGCGCTCGCCGGTGATGTCGACGCCTTCCCCGAGGACTCGAACTGAGGCGAGGAAGGCCCGGTGTACGCGCCGGTTGTTGGCGTCGATGCCGTTGGCGAACTGCCGCAGAACTTCCCGGCGTTCGGACACGAGGTGGTCGCCGCACAGCCATGCTGACCACACCCGGTCCGGCGGGACGTGGCGGCCGGCCTCCAGGCCGTAGAACTCCGCGTCGATCGACGACGCGGGCAGTTCCTTCTCCGCCTTGACCATGGTCTCGTCATCGGTCTCGGTCATGTACAGCTCGGCAGCGGTCTTCGGCAGTGCCTCCGCGAACGCCGCGGCCTCTTCCACCTTCTGATGGAAGGTCATGACCGTACGCAGGTTGTACGCCGCCGCGTGCTCCAGGAGGGCGGTCTGCAGCAGGGCCAGGCGCCGGCCCCGCTGTGCCTCCTCCGACTCCCCGAGGACGGGGGAGGGGTCGCGGATCTCCAGGACGTCGATCTCGAACGGGGCGAGGATTTCCCGCTCGATCGCCTCGCTCAGCCCGAGTTCGGCCAGCCACGCGCCGTACGTGCCGTCCGGGTCGTCGGCCATGGTCGCGACCTCCAGCTCCTGGCCGTCCTTCCCCCGCAGCGGCCGGGGCGAGGCCAGGATCCGAGGGGTCGCGGTGAGGTACAGCCGGAAGTCGGCGGGGATGCGGGCGTTGTCGTGGATCGCCGCCCACGGCCTCCCGAGATCACCAGCGGTGCCGTGGGCCTCATCCATGATCGCGAGGTCGAAGCCGTCCATCCGCTGCCCGTACAGGCGCTCTCCGCCCGCCAGAGCGGCCTCCAGCGGCCCGCGCGTGCGTCCCTGGCCCGTCGGGTCATCGAAGTCCTCGCGGTCCACGAGAGAGGCGTACGTGGCGAGCACGATGACCGGCCCGTGCCCAGCCCATAGGGCGAGCTGGATCGGGTTGGTGGTGGTGCGCACGCCCAGCTCGTTCAGCACCGGGTCGTTCTCCAGCGAGCACACCGCGACCATGGGGGAGCGGTGCCCCACCGCGCGCCACGCCTGGGCGGTCTGTACGAGCAGGTCCAGGGTCGGCACGGTCACGAGGATCCGGCCCTCGGGGAAGCACTCCAGCGCGCTCGCGGCAGCCATGATCGTTTTTCCGGAGCCGGTTGCTGACACGATCGTGCCACGGGCACCCTGTGGGGGCACAGATGACCTTGCAGGGAATCCCACCCACCGACGAAAGGCCGACGTCTGATCGACCTGGTGTTTCTTGAGTGGAATCCTGCTCATCGCCCGTCCTTTTCACCCGTGTCGTACAGCCAGCTGTTCTGAAGCCTTTCCAGCGCGGTTTCCTCCTGGCCGTGCTTCGCCCAGAGCTCTTCGAGCCAGAGCGGGGTCGTCTCGATCCTCTCGCACAGCACGAAGCAGCCGGGCAGGTCGATCAGCACGAGCTCGCCTGCGAACATGCCACCGGGGCCGTAGCGGTGCCACAGCCGCTCCAGCCGCGCCCCGTGCTCGTGCAGGTACGCGTCCAGCGTCTGCGGGTAGGTCTCCCGCTCCGCCAGGCGTACGGTCCGCAGGGCGACGTCCACGAGTTCCCGGGCCGACTCCCTGTCCCACAACTTGGAGTTGGTGCCGGTCACGGCCGCGTAGTGCTGCTCGCACACGGCGAGGACGCGGTCGACCAGTTCCGCCGGCGCCTCGGCATCCTCCACTTCGCGGGCCGCCGGACGCTCAGCCGGGGAGAGCAGTTCCCCGGGGGCAGGAGTGTCGTCCACCCGCATGCCGTGGATCGCGAGGTGGGACAGGAGCAGGCTGGAGAGGGCGTGGGCGGGGTCGCTGGTGTGGAGCATGCCGTCGTCGTATGGGCGCTGGCCGGGGAAGACGATGGCGCGGGTGAAGAAGTCACACAGGATGCCGTACTGGTACGGCTCGACGTGCTGGCGCCGCGCCTTGTTGGCCTGCTGAGCGGCCTCCATGACCATGCTGACGAACCGCCGGCGGGCGTCTTCCTCCTGGCGCTCCTGGCCTTCCGGACCGTCCTCGCAGACCTCCACGACCCGGTACAGGCCCTGGTCGCCGTACACGCCGCCGGGCTTCTCGTGCGCCTGGCGTACCTTCGTCACGGCCTCCTCTACCGATCGCGCGTATGCGTAGTGCGTCAGCGTGGCGGCCCCGTCGTGCTCCGCCACGGTCCGCTGCGCCACGACCCGGTAGCGGATCAGCCCGGCAGGCTCCCCGCTGTCCTCCGAAAGGCCGGCACCCTGCTGCCCCGCCATGACCCCGGCGGCGTCCAACTCCTCCTGCCACCGCAGGAAGCTCTCCGCCTCCTCCTCCGCGGCCTGGTACGCCGCGTCGTACTTGTCGTCTCCGAGCACGGCCGCGGACTCCGCCCACGACTCCAGCGGCCCGGCGTGCTCCCACCGCTCCTCAGACCTGGGGAGCAGACCTCGCCTGCCGTCCATCAGGGCGGGCAGCAGGGCGATGACGGCGGAAGGAGCGGCCAGGGCCGGGACAGGGAGGAGCTCGGTGTTCTCCAGGCCGTGTTCGTCGACCAGGACGTACGTCCAGAGCCCGGAAAGCGAGGACCACGTCAGCGTCAGGCCTGAAGGCCACTCCTGGGCGTTCTCGAGAGGCGTGCTCACCCCCCAGCTCCACGTGGCCACACAAGCCCCCTGGTGGTCCTCATGACGGGCCACCGAATGGGAGGCACCGGGAAAACCTGCACGCTCGAATTCCTGATCCACGGCGCTCACGTAACGCTTCCAGATAGGGAATGTATCCACTAGCCATTCCTGCCTTCCGGGAAAAGAGAAGCCGACCGGGTCACGGTCCGCACCCCGTCCGGGTGGTTGGGGGGTGTCCCGTGTTTCCGCCAACGGTACATGCTGCATCATCCTGAGGCACCCACTACACTAGAACCCGACACGAACGAGCGACCCCCACCCCCTTACAGCCAGCCCGACCCGCGACAGCGGGCCCCAAGGTTCTGAAGGCGCAGCCTGAAGGACCGTCAGGCGGGGGAGCGCAGCGGACCCGCCCCCGGAAGTGCGGAGCACTCCCCAACTCGCCTACCGGAGGTCGTACTAGCCGCACGTGACACTCCGTCAAGCGGGCGGCCGCGCATCGCGCGGCGCGCCGGTCGCGCAGCGGCCGGCCCCACTGGATCCCGAAGCGCAGCGCAGGGATCCGCCCGCGCATCGCGCGGGCCAGCGGGAGCGCAGCGACCGCCCCGCTTGCACATCGC
>NZ_MUND01000027.1:0-121 GCF_002154375.1 Streptomyces glaucescens
CCGCCGGCCGGACCGCAGACCCTCCGCGCGCCGCACGCCTGCGCCGAGGACCAGTGGCCCTGGGGCTGCGTCGCCGAGTGCGAGAGCAGCGGGAACTGGCACATCAACACCGGCAACGGCT
>NZ_MUND01000027.1:141-5218 GCF_002154375.1 Streptomyces glaucescens
TGAAGTACGCCCCCCGCGCGGACCTCGCCACCCGCGCGGAGCAGATCGCCGTCGCCCAGGAGGTGCTGGCGGTGCAGGGCTGGGAGGCCTGGCCGGTCTGCTCCAAGCGGTACGGGCTCAAGGGGCGGATGCACACCGTGAAGCGCGGGGACACGCTCAGCTCGATCGCCCGCAAGTACCGCGTCGAGGGCGGCTGGCAGGCGCTCTACCAGGCCAACAGGACGACGATCGGTGCCCGTCCGGATCTGATCGAGGTGGGCATGATGATCGCCCTCCCGGCGGGGTCGGCCCGTGCCCACTACCCGGTGGGGACGCCCGCGGTGTTCGGCCCGCCGCTCGGCGACACCGCGGTTCGGCTGCTTCACCGCTGAACCCCACGGCCCCGCGGCGCGGCCGCCCCTGGGAGAACCCGGCGCACCGGGCCCGGACCGACACACGCTGGTGAGCCAGGCGGGTTCTCGGCAGCGACCTCGGGCGGGGGGACGGCACGGCGGGCTCGCGGCCCCGGGACGGGGGGCCGCGGCACGGCCCTCACGGCCGCCCTGCTGCTGTTCCTCACCCCCGCCCTCGCGGCCTGCGACGGCGGCGACGGCGACGGCGAGAGCGTGCCTGCGACGCCGACCGCACAGGACACGACGGGGGAGACGACGCGGCGGCCCTCCCGGGCCGCCCAGGCCGTCACGGGGCGCCGCCGCCCCTGGTCCCCGAGGTGGCGTACCAGCCCTGACGGGGTGTTCAGGGGTGCCCGGGGATGCTCTTGTCGTGCGCCGGGTCCGTGTGCCGGGGGGCGGGGGCGGAGTACTCCGGGTGGTGCAGGTCGAAGGCCGGGGAGTCGGTGCGGACCCGCGGCAGGGCCGTGAAGTTGTGCCGCGGGGGCGGGCAGGAGGTCGCCCACTCCAGGGACCGGCCGTAGCCCCAGGGGTCGTCGACCTCCACCTTCGTGCCGTACCGGGCGGTCTTCCAGACGTTGTAGAGGAACGGCAGCGTGGACAGGCCGAGCAGGAACGCGCCGATCGTTGAGACCGTGTTGAGGGCGGTGAAGCCGTCCGCGGCCAGATAGTCCGGGTAGCGGCGCGGCATGCCCTCGGCGCCCAGCCAGTGCTGCACCAGGAAGGTGGTGTGGAAGCCGACGAAGAGCGTCCAGAACTGGATCTTGCCGAGCCGTTCGTCGAGCAGCTTCCCGGTGAACTTCGGCCACCAGAAGAAGAAGCCGGCGAAGATCGCGAAGACGACCGTGCCGAACACCACGTAGTGGAAGTGCGCGACGACGAAGTACGAGTCGGTGACGTGGAAGTCCATCGGCGGGGAGGCCAGGATCACCCCGGTCAGCCCGCCGAACAGGAACGTCACCAGGAAGCCGGCCGACCACAGCATCGGTGTCTCGAAGGACAGTGAGCCCCCGAGCATGGTGCCGGTCCAGTTGAAGAACTTCACGCCCGTCGGCACGGCGATCAGGAAGCTCATGAAGGAGAAGAACGGCAGCAGCACCGCACCGGTGGCGAACATGTGGTGCGCCCATACGACCACCGACAGACCGGTGATCGCCATCGTCGCGCCGACCAGCGCCATGTAGCCGAAGATCGGCTTCCGGCTGAAGACCGGGATGATCTCCGTGACGATCCCGAAGAACGGCAGCGCGATGATGTACACCTCGGGATGCCCGAAGAACCAGAACAGGTGCTGCCACAGCAGCGCCCCGCCGTTCGCCGCGTCGAAGACATGCGAGCCGAACCGCCGGTCCGCCTCCAGGCAGAGCAGCGCCGCGGCCAGCACCGGGAACGCCAGCAGGATCAGGATCGACGTGAACAGGGTGTTCCAGGTGAAGATCGGCATCCGGAACATCGTCATGCCCGGGGCGCGCATCCCGATGATGGTGGTGATGAAGTTGACCGCTCCGAGGATCGTGCCGAAGCCGGCCAGCGCCAGCCCCATGATCCACAGGTCGGGGCCCACCCCCGGCGAGCGTTCCAGGCTGTTCAGCGGCGCGTAGGCGAACCAGCCGAAGGCGGCCGGCCCGTCCGGCACCAGCAGGGAGCCGAGCACGATCAGCCCGCCGAACAGGAACAGCCAGTACGACAGCATGTTCAGCCGCGGGAAGGCGACGTCTGGGGCGCCGATCTGCAGGGGCATCAGTTCGTTGGCGAAGCCCGCGAAGGTGGGGGTCGCGAACAGCAGCAGCATGATCGTGCCGTGCAGCGTGAACAGCTGGTTGAACTCGTGGTTGCTCACCAGCTGGAGCCCCGGCCGGGCCAGCTCGGCGCGCATCACCAGCGCCATCGCCCCGCCGGCCAGGAAGAACGCGAACGACGTGATCAGGTACAGATGCCCGATCTTCTTGTGGTCGGTGGTGGTCAGCCAGTCGATGATCACCCGGCCGTGCGCCCTGGTCCGGACGGGCCGCGCCGTCGCCGGTGCCGTCTGCGTCCCCATGTTCGCTCGCCCCTTCGCTCGTCGCGTCCCGGGCCCCGGCCGCCGCATCCGCGGCCGGGCTGCCGCCAGGGTGCTGGTGCGGTCGCCCGCCGCGACAGGGCGCATACGGGCCTTCCGTGCCGGAAGCGTGGATTTCCTGTGCAGGATCGGCCGCCGCGCCCCGGCCGGGAATGGGAATGGAATGCGCTTCCTGGACGGTCCTCCCGGCACTTTCCGCCGGGCAATTCGACGAGCCGCGCCGACACGCGGGAATTGCGTTCGAATGCCTGCGGAAGGCGTAGGGAACCGCTCGTTCGTGTGAGGGGCCCCGTCCGAAACGTGTGTCGTGATCCTGTGACAGAAGTGTGACCGGAGGGGGATCAGTGACCCAGCGTGTCGGCTTGCCCTTCCCGGACCGCCCTTCCCTCCGCCGCCGCCCGCGCCTAGCGTGGCGGCATGGCACCGATTCCGAAACCCTCCGCAGAACCCCAGGACAGCCCCGACACCTATGTCGGCCTCGACGCGGACGCCGCCGAGCGGCGCGCCCGGGAACGGGGCTGGTCGACCGTGCGTGCGCTGCCGCCCGGGGCGATCATCACGATGGAGTACCGCATGGGACGGCTGAACTTCGAGGTGAGGGACGGCCGGGTGGCGCGCGCCTGGAAGGGCTGAGAGCGCGTGAGTGAGGCCCCGGTCACCGCGACCGGGGCCTCACTCACGCGCTCTCAGCCGCCGGTCAGCGGACGCGCCGCCTGGCCCGCCGTGCCGCGGGCCAGGCGGTCGGGGTGCGGCGGGCGGCGGCTGCCGGCCGGGGTGACCGGGGTGCGTTCCGAGCGGGCCGTGTGCGGGCCCGGGGCCAGCAGCGCCGACGTCCGGGAGGGGCGCGCGGCGGTCGGCGGGACGATCTCCCGCAGCGGCGCCGGTTCCTCCTCGGCGGCCGGGGCCTGGACCGGGGTGAGCAGCACGGGCTCGGGCGTCGGGAGGGCGCCGCGGCGGCGGGCGCGCAGTCGGGCCCGAAGCCGGTCGCGCTGGGTGAACAGCCAGGCCTCCGCGGTCGCGATGGTCGGCTCCAGCCAGGGCAGCGCCAGCAGCACCAGCAGACCCGCGGCCCAGCCCAGCAGGACGTCGCTCAGCCAGTGCGTGCCGAGGTAGACAGTGGTCAGGCCGACGCTCAGCGACAGCACCGCCGACAGGGCCGACAGCCAGCGGCGGGCGCTTGGCGTGGAGGCCAGGTAGGCGAGGATGCCCCAGGTCACCACCGCGTTGGCGGTGTGGCCCGAGGGAAATATGTCGCTGCCGGCCTGGAACCAGTGCCACATCTCGTTGGAGCCGACCTCGGTCGCGTAGTGCGGCCCGGAGCGGCCCAGCCCGTACTTCACGGCGCCCACCGTCACGTTCAGCAGCAGCAGTGCCGCGCCGAAGGCGAGCAGCGGGCGCAGGGTGTGCTGCCGCCAGCAGCGCCAGCCGAGCCAGGCCGCGACCATCACGGCCGTGGGGCCGCGCTGGCCGAGGACCACCCAGTAGTCCAGGAAGGCGTGGATCTCCGGCCACTGCTGGTAGGGCCGGAAGAGCATGGCCTGCCAGTCCAGCCGGACCAGCCACGACGTGGTCACCACGGCGAGGACGATCGTGAGGTAGAAGGCGAGCGTCGCGCCGAAGAGCACCACCCGGTGCCGCGTCATGCGCGGCACGTCGAGGACCGGCCGCTGCGGTTCGCGGTCCAGTCGGGCGAAGATCCGGTCGAGCCGGGTCGGCTTTGGTTCGGTACGCACCCAATCGACGTTACAGCGAGTGAGCTGACTTCCCTGCCGAATCACTGGGTTTGTAATGACGATGTGATGTGGGATTGCTCTCAGGTGCGGGTTTATTTCCAGTGATTCCGCAATGACCGGATCGTGTTCCCTGCAATTCCTTTGATCATTCCGCGGGGGGCGGTTTTGCGCCGCTTATGAATTCGTTCACCGGTGCATGGGGTCGAATTCGCCGGGCGCTCACCGGCTGTAGCCGGGCCGGTCAGGGCGGACCCGAGCCGTTCAGCCAGAACGCCCCGTACACGGCCGATCCCACCGCCAGGACCGCCGTGACCAGCGCCGACCGGGAGGGGCGCAGCCGGGCGAGGGCGAGCGCGAGGGGCAGCAGCAGCGGGAAGGCGGGCAGCAGCAGGCGCGGTTTCGAGCCGAAGTAGCTCGACGCGCACAGGGCGAGGGCGGTGACCGTCCCGGCGTACACCAGCAGCGGGAGCGGCTGGCGCTGTCGTACGCAGACGACGTACAGCCAGATCACCAGTCCGACTCCGGCGATCAGGCCGATCCCGGCCAGGGCCGACGGAAACGACGTGAACTTTTCGGCGACGAACCGGGCGAAGGCGTAGCCCCCGTCGAAGCCGTTGCGCCAGCCCGCCTGGACGTCCAGGTAACCGAGCGGACCCTTGCCGGTGCGGTGGCCCACCCAGAGCACATAGCCGACGGCACCCAGGGGCGCGAGCAGCATCGCGAGGGCGCGCCACCACGCGGGTGCGCCCTCGGGGGTGGGGTTGCCCGGCCGGGAGGAGGCGTGCGGCTCGGCGTGCGCGCCCGGCGCGGGCGCCGTGCTCCACTGCCGCGCGGATGGCCCAACGAACCGGCCTGGAGACGGCCGCCCGTCCGACTCCCGTACGAAGGACACCACC
>NZ_MUND01000270.1 GCF_002154375.1 Streptomyces glaucescens
GCCCCGGCTCGCCCACGCCGGCCGGTCCCCCGCCGTGGCCCCTCCGCGACACCGCGTGTCGTTTGCTGTCCGCGCAGGTGGGGACCCGGCCGGGCATGAGCGCTACACCTCGCCGCCACCGTATGCGGCAGAACCGGGCCCTGCGGTTGCTCGACCGGCTGGAGCGTGATCCGCGGGGCGACCGCCTGATCGACGCGATGAGGAGCGGGGTCCAGGCCCTGCCGCTCGGGCGCGGCCGGGACGCGCTGCACGGCCGGTGGCTGGGGCACCCGGTGCATCCGCTGCTGGTGCAGGTGCCGATCGGGAGCTGGCTGTCCGCGGCGGTCCTGGACCTGCGGCCGGGGCGGTCCCGGGAGGCGGGCCTGCTGATCGGTGTCGGGCTGGCCGCCGCCGTACCCGCGGCCCTCGCGGGCGCGGTCGACTGGGCGGAACTGCACCGCCGGCAGGCGCGGGTGGGACTGGTGCACGCGCTGACCAACGCGGCCTCCGTGGGCCTCTACGCCGCCTCGCTCACCTGCCGGGCGAAAGGGTGCCGCAACGCGGGCCGGACGCTGGGCTTCCTGGGACTGACGGCGGTGGGGCTCGGCGGGGCGCTGGGCGGGCATCTGGCCTACCGGCAGGCGGCCGGCGCCAATCACGCCGAAGAGGTTCCGCAGGTGGTCCGGGAGGGCTGGCACCGGATCGGGACCGTGGACGAGTTCCCGGCCGGCGAACCCGTGCGGCGCAGCGTGGACGACGTGCCGATCCTGGTGGTGAAGGAGGACGGCGAAACGGTGCACGTCCTGGCCGAGCGGTGCAGCCATCTCGCCGGGCCGCTGGCCGAGGGAACCATTGCCGACGGATGTGTGGAGTGCCCGTGGCACGGCAGTGTCTTCCGGCTCTCGGACGGCTTGAACGTACGCGGCCCCGCGACCGCGCCGCAGCCCGCCTTCGACTCCCGGATCGTCGACGGCCACATCGAGGTGCGCCTGCGCCGGGGCGACCGGGAAGCATTCGCCGCGCGCGATCGAGATCCGCGGGCAATTGGTTCGGCCGGGGCGTGATCGGGGCGCGCAGGGTGGGTACCCGGCCAGGGCTCGGGGACCTTGTGCCTCGGAGGTGAAAGGAATGACAACCTCTCCCCACTCGTCCATGGAGACCCACCCGGACATCGTCGACATGCGCGCGCGCCACGAGATGGCCGAGCGCGCGACGGCCACACCACGAGCCCAGGCCGTCGAGACGATGGCACTCCTGACCGGTCTCTACCTGGCGGCGTCGCCGTGGATCGCGGGGTTCAACGGCCTGTCCAGGCTGGCCGTCACCAACCTGATCGTCGGCATCGCGTACGCGCTGCTGATGAGCGGTGGCTTCGGCCGGGCCTACGAGCGCACGCACAGCATGGCGTGGGCCGCCTGTGCCCTGGGCGCGTGGACCATCGTCGCCCCCTGGGTCGTCGCCGGTGACGTCAGCACCACCAGGAGCATCGTCAACAACATCATCGTCGGTGCGATCGCCCTGCTTCTGGCGCTCGCCGCCAGCGCCGCGGCTCGCGAGCAGCGCTCCGGCGGGTCGAACCGGATGAGGTGACGCCCTGGCCGGAGCGGCCGCGCCGGCACCCACCGGCAGCTACGCGGACCCGACAAAGTCGAGGAGGACATCACGGTGACCGTGCCCGAGGAGAACCGTCCCAAGACGACGGCCACGGACAAGGCCATGGAGTCGAAGGACACGGACCGCGAGGATCGGCAGCCCGGCGGCACCGGCCGCTCCCTGCGCGAAGCGATGGAAGAGGCAGGGATCCGGCGGGACGACTTCGAGGAGTAGCCGCCTCCCCCTGCCCGGGCTGTGACCGCCCCGGCCCCCGCGCGTGAGCCGCACGGGGGCCGGGGCCTTCTCATGGCCGTTTCCGCTGGTCGTGGTGGGGACTCGGCGCGTGGTGCAGTACGAGGCGCGGAGCGGCGAGTGAGGGTTCTGGCGCTGACCGTCGAGGTGGCCTGGCCGCTGATGCGGGCGGCTCGGGCCGTCGGGATTCCGTACCCCCACGGCGGGCGGGTGCTCGGGGAGACACCGGTCGAGCACGAACCCTGTCGGCTGACGGATGCGGCGATCGACGTACCGGACGAGACCCTGACCATCGAGGTCGGCCTCCCCGCCCCCGCGGAGGAGCCGCTGGCGCACTGGCTCGGAGGGGCCGCATCGGGCCGACGCTGCCCTGTTCCGGTCCCTCTCGTGGCCGCTCCGCCCCGTAGGGGAGCCCGGCCTTCCCCCGGCAGCGCCCTGGTGAAGCGTGCGGGGCCCCGTGGTTCAGCGCGTGCCCGGCGCCGGGGTACCGAGGCCGGGCGGCCGTCGGGTGCCGTGGGGGACGGCGTGCGGGCGCCGGGCCCAGTGGACGTCGTCGCCGGTCTCAGGGTGAGGGGCCGGTGACCGTCGGGGCCGCTCCGGGGACGGGGCTGATCCGTGCCTGTCCGCCGTGCCCGCAGTGGACGACACGGTCGCCGAGTCCGATGGCGTCGATCTCGTCGAGGAACGCGGACAGCGGCGAGCGCATCACCGTGTAGTCGCCGTAGTGCACGGGCAGGATCCGGCGGGGGTCGAGGCGCCGGGCCAGTTCCGCTCCCTGGGCGCCGTCCATGGTCACCACGAAGCCGCCGGGAAGGCGGGTGCCGCCCAGGTGCAGTACGGCCAGGTCGGCGGCCGGGAAGCGGCGGGCGATCTCGTCGAGGCCGTCGTGGACCACCGTGTCGCCCGAGAGGTACAGCCGCAGCCGGACCGGCCCGCCGACGGGGCCGAACTCCAGCATGCTGCCCATCACCGGCGGCAGCAGACCGCGCAGCAGCGGCTGCCCCGCGTGGCGGCCTGGCAGCGCGGTGACCCGGACCTGGGTGTCGCCGCGCCCGAGCGTGAGCCCCTGCCAGGTCCGCAGCCCCGCGGTGCGGGGGAAGCGGTGCGCGACCCGGAGCCGGCGTGCGGCGTGCGGTGTGGTGAGCACGGGGACCGAGTGGTCCAGGTGCCTGCGGGCGCGGCGGTCCCAGTGGTCGCCGTGCAGGTGCGAGAGGACGATCCCGTCGAGACGGGGCAGCTCCCCGACGTCGAGGGCCGGTTCGGTCAGGCGGCGGCTCAGCAGCCCGTAGCCGAGGTGGGCGAACTGCCCGCGGTGCAGGAAGTTGGGGTCGGTGAGCAGGGTGAGCCCGCCGTAGCGCAGCAGGACGGTCGCGTTGCCGATGAAGTGGACATCGAGCGCGCCGTCGGTGGTGTCGTCCGTGATCCCGGCCATGACCGTCCTGTCCGACGGGGTGGCAGGCCGCCCCGTCCACCGCTCGCGTGTTCCGGTTCCCCCGGGCGCACGGGGTACCCCGGACGAGGATGATCACTCGTCGGGTCCGGCTCCGGGCGCGGTCGGCCGGTCGGGCCGGCGCCCGTTGCGTCCCTCGCGGGAGCCGCGGTAGGCGGCCTCGCGCAGCCGGCTCAGCCAGGCGGTGGGACGCAGCTCGGGAAGGCAGTGCAGGTAGGGGTCGTACGACACCGTGCCGTCCCGGGGCACGGGGCGCGCCGCGGAGGTGAGGGTGAGGGTGGCGAAGGGGCGCCAGGGCTCGCCCGGGGCGGCCGCCCGCAGGTCGAAGCGGAGCGGTGCGCGGGCCAGCGCCTGCCGCAGGGCGGGCAGGGACACCCCTACCGGCCCGTGATCGTCGCGCGCCGGGAAGGCCGCGAGGACGCGGGTGCGGTGCCCGGTCCGGTAGGCGACGAGCGTGGAGTACGGGCCGGCGAGGGCGTCGTGCCGGAGCAGCGGGAGGTGCCGGCCCAGGCGGCCCGCGCGGCTGGAGGTGAGCAGCAGGTCGAGCGGCGCACCGGCGCCGTCGGCGTTCTCGACCCGCAGGGCGAGGCCCAGGCCGTCGGGCAGCCGCCCGGGCAGACCCAGCGCGCGCGACCAGCGCACGGTCACGGCGTAGGAGCCCGGACGGTCCAGCCAGGGCACCCGCCACCGCCCGTCGCCGGTGCCGGGCACCTCCAGGGTTCCGGTGCACATCACGCCCGCCGGATGCAGCGCCGGTGCCGCCCTGCGCTCGGCGATGCGCCGGGCGAGCGCGTAGGCCGCTCTGGTGCGGGCGGTGCCGTGGGGGACGCGAACGGGCTGCCGGGTCACGGGGCCGGGCGGATGACGGCTCGCACGCAACCGTCGGTCTTGTGCTTGAACATGTCGTAGGCCTGGGGCGCCTGCTCCAGCGGGACGGTGTGGGTGGCCAGGTGGGCGGTCTTCAGCTGGCCGGCCGCCATGCGCTCCAGGAGCATCGGGATGTACCGCTGGCCGTGCATCTGCGCGCCGCGCACCGTGAGCCCCTTGTTGATCACCGCACCGAGCGGGAACTTGTCGACGGCGCCCGCGAACACCCCCAGGATGAAGACGGTGCCGCCCTTGCGGCAGGCGTGGATGGCCTGGCGTACGGCGGTGGGACGGTCGGTCTGCAGTCGCAGCTGCTGCTTGGCCTGGTCGTACAGGTGGGCCGGGCCGTCGCTGTGCGCCTCCATGCCGACGGCTTCGATGCACACGTCGGGGCCGCGCCCGCCGGTGCGTTCGCGCAGCTCGGCGGCGACGTCGACGGCCGTGTAGTCGATGGTCTCCGAGCCGATGTACCGCTCGGTCATGGCCAGCCGCTCGGGAATGCGGTCGATGGAGATGACGCGTTCCGCACCGAGCAGCAGCGCCGCCCTGGCCGCCATCTGCCCCACGGCGCCACACCCCCACACCGCGACGACGTCGCCGGGCTTCACGCCGGCCAGGTCGGCGCCCATCCATCCGGTGGGCACGGAGTCCGAGCAGAACAGGGCGCTGGTGTCGTCGATGCCCTCGGGGACGGGGAACGCCCCGTAGTCGGCGAACGGCACGCGGACGTATTCGGCGTGGCTGCCGCGCAGGCCGCCCATGGCGTGCGAGTAGCCGAAGATGCCGGCCGTCTCGTAGCCGAACATGGCCTGGGCGATGCCCGGGTTGGTGTTGGTGTTGTCGCACAGGGACCACAGGTCGTTGGCGCAGTACCAGCACCGCCCGCAGCCGACGAACGAGCAGACCACGACCCGGTCGCCCACCGCGTGCCTGCGCACGCCGGGTCCGGTCTCGACGACCTCGCCGAGGAACTCGTGCCCGATGATGTCGCCGGCCCGCATGGCGGGGATGTAGCCGCCGATGAGGTGCAGGTCCGAGCCGCAGGTGGTGCCCGCGATCAGCCGGACGATCATGTCCTGGTCGTTGTGCAGCTCGGGGTCGGGGACGTTCTCGACGGAGAGCTTGTTCACGCCTTCCCAGCACAGCGCCTTCACAGCACTCCCTCCCCACCGGAGCGGCGGACGAGCAGCCCGACGAGTCTGCCGCCCGGTGTCTCGCGGCTCGTCGGTGGTGTGTCGGGGTGCAGCACTTCACCGGCCTCCAGAAGGGCCTTGGTCTCGCGCAGGGCGAGCCGCAGGTCCTGACGTGGGTCCTGACCGGCGAGCCGGCCGGGCAGCGAGGTGCGGGCGCCGCCCGGTGGCTGCTTCAGCCGGACGGCCAGCTCGGTGCCCCGGTCGCCCGGTGCGGGCCGCACGTCCACCTCGATCCGCTCGTCGAACGCCCGCAGCGGCGTGGGCAGCCGTCCCCCGGGCCGCACCTCCTCGGCCGGACGGTTGACCGTCACCGTCAGCCAGCGGTCGTGCGCCCGGTCGTCGCCGGACGGCCCCGATCTGGCCCGGTGCACACCGATGGCCGCGGCACCGGCCATGGGCAGGATCCACCACGCGCGTTTCCTCACTGCGCCTCCACTCGGGACGTGGCTGTCGGCTGTCGTGCGGCGAGTTACCCGGGCCGTCGGCGCGAAACGGAGTCAGCCGGCCCGCCCGTCGTCGCCAGGGGCGCGTACCACGGTGAGCAGGTCGTCGCGTCCGGCCACGGCGTCCAGGGCCAGCGTGCGGTAGCCGGCCTGGTCGAACAGGACGGTGATGCGGTCGCCGTCCTGGCTCAGCACCGTGCCCTCGCCCCACCGGGCGTGCCGGACCTCGGCTCCGACGGGGTACGCGGACACCGCGGGGTGGGCGGGCCGCTCCCGTTCCTCGTGCTCGGAGCCGTCCTCGTCGCACGGGTCGCAGTTCCCGCACGGCCCGTCGTACTCCTCGCCGAAGTAGCCGAGCAGGAACTGCCGCCGGCAGCCGGTCGTCTCGGCGTACGCGCGGGCCATCTCCACCCGCGACCGGTCCGTCTCCCGATGCGCCTGCGCGGTCCGCGCGGCCCGCTCGACCGCCTGGCCGGGCGGCACGCCGGGGACGGGACGCACCTCGCCCTCCTCCCCCGTGGCGACGGCGTCGGCCTCCTCCAGGAGGTTCACCGCGGCGGTGACCCGGTTCCTCGACAGGCCCGTGTCCTCGCGCAGTTCGTCCAGGCCGGCGGGGTCCTCGCGGTGGTCGTGGACGGCGTCGGCCACCTCGGACAGGGTGTCGCGGCCGGGTGCGCGGGCGGCGAAGTAGGTCTGCATCCCGGTGTCCTGCGGCCGGTAGTGCAGTACGGCGAGGGCCGGCTGCCCGTCCCTGCCGCAGCGGCCGATCTCCTGGTAGTAGGCGTCGAGCGAGCCGGGCAGCGCCGCGTGCAGGACGAACCGCACGTCCTCCTTGTCGATGCCCATCCCGAAGGCGGAGGTGGCCACCACGACGTCCGCCGCGCCGGAGAGGAAGGCGTCGTGGATCCGGGCGCGCTCGGCGGCCCGCAGCCCCGCGTGGTAGGCCTCGGCGGCCAGGCCCAGGGCGGCCAGCTCCCCGGCGTAGTACTCGGTGTCCTTGCGGGTCGCCGCGTAGACGATGCCCGGCTTGGCCTGGGCGGCGGCCCGCTCGACGACGGCGCGGCGCCGGTCGTCGTCGTCCTGGAAGCGGCGTACCTCCAGCCTGATGTTCGGCCGGTCGAATCCGGTCACCATCAGCCGCGGGCCGCGCATGCCCAGCCGCTCCGCGATCTCCCTGCGCACCGGCGGTGCGGCGGTGGCGGTGAGGGCCAGGACCGGCGGTCCGCCGATCCTGCGTACGGCCTGTTCCAGGCGCAGGTAGTCGGGGCGGAAGTCATGGCCCCAGGAGGACACGCACTGGGCCTCGTCGACCACGAACAGGGCGGGTCCCGCCTCGGCGAGCCGTTCCACCACCTCGTCCTTGGCCAGCTGCTCGGGCGCCAGGTAGAGGAGGCGGGCCTCGCCGCGGCGAACGGCATCCCAGGCGGCCTCCGTGTCCGCCGCGCCCAGGTCGGAGTTGAGGGCGACCGCACGCGGGGCGCGGTCGCCCTCGGGCAGGCCGGCGATCTGGTCCCGCTGGAGGGCCAGCAGGGGCGAGACGACCACGACCGGTCCGGGCAGTATCGCCGCGGGGACCTGGTAGACGGCCGACTTGCCGGACCCGGTCGGCATGACGACGAGCGTGTCCTCGCCCTGGAGCACCCACTCCATGGCGGTGAGCTGCTCGGGCAACAGGGTGTCCCAGCCGAAGACGTCGGCGGCTGTCGTCCGCAGGCGCGCCGCCCGGTCCTGCTCCGTCCCTCGGCTCCGCCCTGCCACGGCCGACTCCCTTCGCTGCCGGACGCCCACGCGCCCGTGCCGCACCGGGTACCCGTGCCGGCCGGATTCACCTGCGGGAACACCGAACGGCGGGGTGTTGCGCAGGTGAGGTTTCCGGATCCGGTGGGCGGGCGTCTCAGTCCTTGCCCATGGCCTTGCGGACGGCGTCCTTGGTGCGCTCCATGAGGGCGGCGACGGGACCGAGGGCCATGTTGGCCGCGCCGGACTCCACGCCGGGGTGCGGCCGGGTCGGTGCCATGGCCTCCGCGGCCTTCACCGCCTTGGCCATGGCGGCGAGGTTGGTGACGTCGGTGCTGCGGCGGATGTGGGTGAACTCGTAGCGCTCCTCCTTGCGGGCGTGCTCCTGCACGTCGGTGCGCAGCGCCCGCAGCTTCGGCAGGAAGTCGGGGTGGTCGGTGTCCATGTCGTCGAGGGCGGCCAGGGTCTCCTTGGCGGCCTTCTCCTCGGCGAGGCGGTCCTCCACGATCTGCCGGCCGCCCGGCATCGACTGGCGGGCGAAGGGGTGGACGACCTCCTCCTCGGCGGTCTCGTGGACGGCGAGCAGGCGCACCAGCTGCCGGAAGGCCTCGCGGCGCTCGTCTCCGGTGGTGGCCTCGACCTGGTCGAAGAGGTTGCGGATGTCGCCGTGCTGGCGCATCAGCAGCGCGACGACGTCCAGGTCGTCGGACTGGTCGTCACCGGCCTGCGGGGTGTGGAGCTGGGACATGCGGGCCGCCTCACTTCTCGCGCATCGCGGGGTCGGGGTGCTCGCCCTCGGACTGGACGCGGTACTCGCGCCCGAACATGTCCTGGTGCTCGGCCATGACCCGCTCGCTCGGCGGCTCCTCGCCGCCGTGGATCTGCTCCTGCATCTTCTCGAACCGCTCGTGCGCCTCGCGCACGTAGCCGGCGCCGAGGGTGGTCAGGTCCATCTGGGTGTCCAGCAGTTCGCGCAGGTACTGCTTGTTCGGCTCGAAGGTGAGCACGTTGGGCAGCTCGGGCGCCAGCACCTCCTGCGGCTCCCGCCCGTCGAAGCGCCGCATCAGGTCGCAGGCGGTGTGCAGGTGCTCCAGTTCCATGTTCAGGTGCAGTTCCCAGATCGCCTTGACCTTCGGGTCGCTCTCCTGCTCCATGAAGGAGTAGTACAGATAGCACTCGTTGTACTCGTGGTTGACCAGCTGCTCCCACCAGGTCTCGCCCGGGTCGACGAGCGACTCGTAGTGGGTGACGTGCTCCTCCTCGATGAGGCCGATCTCCTGATAGAGCTGCCGGGCGATCGGCTCCATGTAGGTGGGGCCGGTGTTCATGTAGAAGTTCATCGTCTGCTGCTCCGCCGACAGGATCGTCAGCGCGTGCAGCTTCGACAGCGGGTTCGTCCCGTCCTTGGCGTACGGGTCGCGGACGTTGTCGGCCGGGTGGCGGTGGTGGTACTTCGTCGGCCGGCCCGGCATCACCTCGGTGAGGTTGTCGACGATCGACTCCGCCTTGCGGTGCTCGATCATCTCGTACAGGTTGGCGTACCGGTACAGGTGGTCGAAGTCCTCCAGCACACCGAACTCGTACGCCTGCTTCAGATACGGGTCCGGCTCCATCCGGGCCACCCACGCCGTCAGGTCCACCGCGACCTGCTCGTAGGCGATCGTCGTCTCCAGCACCGACGACACACCGGGCAGCAGCCAGTTCACGACCTTCTGCTGCTGCGCCTCGATGTAGCGGGTCTGCGCGAGCTGCCGCTTCACCTCCGGGTCGACGGTGTTGCGGGCGAGGTGGTGGCTGAAGAGGATCGCCTCCACCTCGATGCCGTTCATGGTGATGATCCGGCACCGGGTGTAGGGGTCGCAGCGGTCGGGGTCGATGGGCTGGACGTTCAGCTCGCGCCAGTTGCGCAGCTGGCGGTCCAGGGGGATACCGCGTTGTTCGAGCGGGTTGAAGGTCATGGAGGCGCCTCCTGAGGCAGGGCAACTCGTGCGCCGGCGGGTGCCCCCGCCTCGGACGCCGAGCACAGGTCCGCCACCGAGTCTCGCCGCGACCGATGCTTTCGGGTCGCTTCTGATGGCCCGGTCGGGTGTGGTTCCCCCGGCCGGGTCAGCGGGGGGTCGCGGTGCCGTGGGTCCCGCGGATCCGAGTGCGGGGGAATACCGGCCGGGGCGCGGGGCAGACGGGTCGTTGTACGACCCATGTGAGTGGCGGCGACTAGGGAGACACCCAATGCTGATGGCGCACCCCGCGGTTCTCAAGAACCTGATCGAGCAGTACGACACGCTGCGCATCCTGCATGCCGAGGATGGCAGCCCGGCGGTGCAGCAGCGGATGGACGACATCGCCTACACGCTGTGCGTGGCGACCGGCACCCGTGATGTCGACGCCGCCCTCGTCGCCGCCCGCCACCAGCTGCCCGGTGCCCGCCCCGAGGACGACTCCCTGCTCACCACCTGACCGGTGGCCCTCTGTCGGCCTCGCTACGATCATGGGATGAGGGAGCATTCCGTGACCGTGTTGCCGGAGGCCGAATACCGACGCGTCTGGGACCGCTTCTGCGCGGACTTCCGTTTCCGGCCGAGCATGAGCCCGCTCACCTGGCCGGGCATCGAGGAACCCCCCGCGTCGACCACCTGGAGCCTCGCCCTGCTCGACGACGATCCGGGTTACGCGCGGCTGGACCGCCTGACCGCAGTCGTCAAGCAGGGGCTGGTCTCCTGCGTCGGTCCGCGGGGCGTGCTGTACGCACTGGACTGGCAGCACACGTCGTACCGCTTCACCCCGACGGAGACCGGCGGCCCGGGGCAGCCCGCCTGGCCCCTGAGCCCCTGCCCCGACGGGGACTACTCCATCCTCCTCTCGGAGGACTTCCGCACGGGCAGCTTCGGGCACCCGTGGGAGGAATCCCTCTGCCTGTTCGGCGCGGAACTCCTGGACGCCGTGTCGGCCCAGGTCGGCCAAGTGCTCGGCCCACCGATCCGCAGGTCTGGGCAGGCCGCGGGCCTGCACTGACGCCAGACTGGACGGACCCCCCGTCCACCGGCGCGCGAAGGGAACCCGCCCGCCCATGCACATCGACCTGACAGGACGCACCGCACTGGTCACCGGCTCCACGCAGGGCATCGGCGCGGCCATCGCCGTCGCTCTCGCCCGGGCCGGAGCGCGGGTGGGCGTCAACGGCCGCGACGAGCGGCGCGTCGCCGGCAGTGTCGAGTCGCTCGCCGCGCAAGCCCCCGGCGCCGACCTGGTGCCGGTCGCCGCGGACGTCTCCCGGGAGGACGGCGCGGTCCGGGTGCGGGAGTTGCTGCCGCGGGTGGACATCCTCGTCAACAACCTCGGTGTCTTCGGCCCCGCCGACCCGCTGGAGATCACCGACGACGAGTGGCGGCGCTACTTCGAGGTGAACGTCCTCGCCGCCGTACGGCTGACCCGGCAGTATCTGCCGGGCATGACCGGGCGCGGGTGGGGCCGCGTCCAGTACGTCGCCAGCGACTCCGCGGTCGTCATCCCGGCGGAGATGATCCATTACGGAATGTCGAAGACCGCGCTGCTGGCGGTGAGCCGGGGCTTCGCCAAGGCCGCGGCGGGCACGGGCGTGACGGTGAACTCCGTCATCGCCGGGCCCACCCACACCGGCGGCGTCGAGGACTTCGTCTACGAACTCGTCGACCGGGACCTCCCCTGGGAGGAGGCGCAGCGCGCGTTCATGCGCGAGCACCGTCCGCAGTCCCTGTTGCAGCGGCTGATCGAGCCGGAGGAGATCGCCCACATGGTCGTCTACCTCAGTTCCGACCAGGCGTCGGCCACGACGGGCGGAGCGCTGCGCGTCGACGGCGGGTACATCGACTCGATCCTTCCCTGACGTGCGCTTCCCCTCGGTCAGAGGCTGGTGAGCAGGCCGTCCAGTGGGCCGGGTATGCGGTCGGGGTCGAGGGCCTCGACCAGGACCCGGCCGTAGTGGATCTTGCGTCCCTTCTTCGTCCCCAGGAAGCGCCGCAACTGCTGCTGTGAGGTGCGGCCCTGCTGTGCGGGCTGACGCAGGAAGGTCCGCAGGGCGCGCAGGTCGCCCTCCGCCCGGACGAGTTCCGTCACCCGTACCGCGCCCAGTGCGCGGATGAGTTCGTCCTCCAGATCCGCCGCGCAGACGAAGAAGTCCTGCGGCGCGGCGCCGGCCAGCTCGAAGCCGCGCGCGTAGTAGCGGCGCTCCGCCTCGTCGCACAGGCCCGCGAGGCGAAGCCCCAGGCCGGGTGGGCCGAGGAGCCGGGCGAACCGGCCCACGCTCATCGCGCCGCCCATCGGCAGCACGCACACTCCCTCGGCCGCCAGGTCCCGGCCGCGGCTCGTCGCCAGCGCGCCGACCGCCGCGGCGTCGCTCGGGCCCTCGAGCAGGACGACCGCCCGGACGGGCAGCCGCGAGGCCAGCTCGCGGGCGTGGTCCCCGGGCCCGTCGGCCGCCCACGCGATCACCGCATCCCGGAATGCCCCCATGTCCGCCATGGGACGAGTCTGCGCCGCTTCCCGGCACCGCGCGAGGGGTTTTGCGCCGGGCGGCATGTCGGCCTACCGGGTCCTCCTCGGCGCGGTGTGCGGTGCGCACACCGTCGGCGGCACGGACGGCGTGGTAACCCACGGTGAACGCGTCTGTCGTGCCGGCTGGGCCGAGGCAGCCGGCCGAAGGCCGCCGGCCGAGGAGAAAGGACGAGCATGAGGATCATCGTCGACCAGGACAAGTGCTGCGGCTCAGGGGGTTGCGTCCTCGCCGCACCGGACGTCTTCGACCAGCGCGACGAGGACGGTGTCGTCGTCCTCCTCACCCCCGAGCCCGCCCAGGACCAGTTCAGGGCCGTACAAGGGGCGGCGGCCGCGTGTCCCTCCTCCGCCATCGCACTCGACGGCGAGTGACACACTGAACCGCTCCCGGCACCGGCCGGGGCGGCCTGGTGGCCCGGTCGTCCCGGAGCGTGGACGGCCGGGTCGTTCCCGTCCGGGCGCCGCCCTTCCCCGGTCTCCGGACGGCCCGCGTACCCGACCGGACAGGGCACAGGATGTCGGGTCCGGCGACCTGCCCGACGCCTAGCGTGGTGATCGCGAAAGAGGAAGGGGACCGGGAGTGCTGGACCGTCTCAACCAGGCTCTGGAACACATCGAGCGCCACCTCGACCAGCAGGTCGACGTGGCCGAGCTGGCACGCATCGCGGCCACCTCGGAGTACCACCTGCGCCGCATGTTCTCCGCGCTCGCGGGCCTGCCGCTGTCGGAGTACGTACGCCGCCGCAGGCTCACCGTCGCGGGCGCCGAGGTGCTCGCCGGGCGCGAGTCCCTGCTGGACATCGCGGTGCGCTACGGCTACGGCTCGGGCGAGGCGTTCGCCAGGGCGTTCCGCGCCATGCACGGAGTCGGCCCGGGCGAGGCCCGGCGCAGCGGCGCCGCGCTCGTCTCCCAGCCCCGGTTGTCCTTCCGCCTCACCATCGAAGGGAGCAGCAGTATGCGCTACCGCGTAGTGGACAGGCCGGACTTCGACGTCGTCGGCCTCAAGGCACGGGTGCCGCTGGTGCACTTGGGACCGAACCAGGCGATCATCGACTTCGTCCGCGGGATCGATCCGCAGGTGCTGGAACGGCTGGAGAAGCTGTCGGACTCGGAACCGCACGGCATCCTCGCGGTCTGCGACGACCTCGACCCGAGCCGCGCCGAGGGCACCGAACTCGACTACTACCAAGGGGTGATCACCACGGCGCCCGCCCCGGAGGGCACCACCGTGCTGTCGGTTCCGGCCGGCACCTGGGCGGTGTTCACGACCTCCGGACCTGCACCGCAGGCCATCCAGGAGCTGTGGCGGGACGTGTTCACGCAGTGGTTCCCGGCCAACCCGTACCGCAGCCGGCCCGGCCCCGAGATCCTGCGCACCCGCATGTCCCCGGACAGCACGGAGGCCGACGCCGAGCTGTGGCTCCCGGTGGAGCGGGAACAGGGCTGACAGCCACTCAACGTGTCGAGCCCACGGCTCCCGACCCCCCGGTGAATACTCTGCGTCACGAGACGTAACCGATCGCGGTGGCCGTGGGCGGTCGGAGCGGCCGGCCTCGCCGCGCTCGTGACGGCGGTGGCCGTCGTGATCGGCACCGACGCCGAGACGGCCGCGGCCTCCCTGAGCCTGCTGGTCTCGGCCGCTGCCGGACTGTTCAGCTGGTCGTGGCACCGGTCGCGCCCCGCCGCCCCGGCCAACCGCACCGAACTGGACCAGGCGGCGGAGGCACTGACCGCCATGGTGCGCCGCCAGTGGACCGAGGAGGCCGCCGCCGGCGGCCTCCTCCACCCCCACCCCCTCGCCGTGCGCTGGCGCAGCGCCCAGGCGGAGGCCGGCGACCACGTGCGCGGCCCTTCGCGGACCACGCGTTCATCGACCCGTACGGGGATCTGACCCGCGTGGCCCAGGACGCGGCATATCACGCCTGCATCTTCCTGCTCATCGCCGGCATCATGGCCGGACTCGGTCCGGCGGGCGGCTTCCCCCGCCCGAGCCGACTGGATTTCCGTGCTCCCAGGCGTGTGCTGTGGACCATGCTGCCCGCCTGTCTGGGCCGAGGGCTGCTGCTCGGGGGCGTCCTCCATGAAGGACAGCGGGTGACGGGGCAGCCGCCGGGTCCCGGCGAGCCGCAGCCCGGTCTCCTGGTAGGTGAAGTAAGCGGTGCCGGACACGGCCAGGAGTCCGGCGGCCAGCCCGACCGAGAGATTCGCCTCCGGGGTCAGCAGCGAGTAGGCGACGACCTGGACGCCCGGGATGTCGCGAGCCGCCAGGTCCCCGTGGACGGTGATCAGCCATTTGGCGAGGAGCGGCACCACCGTGAAGACCAGCAGGGCGGCTGCGACCGTACGGTCGCCCTGGAGCGTGGACTGCGGGGTCTCCTGCTCCAGGTCGGCGGGAACACGGGCCCAGCGCAGGACCGCCAGCCCGCCCCGAAGAGCAGGCCGAAGAAGAGCCCGAGGACACCCGTCGAGGAGAACCGCTCCCACCAGGACACGGGGGAGTTCCAGGAGTCCAGCAGGACCAGCGAGACGCCCAGGCCGGCGCCCGCTGCTCAGCGTCCTGCGCCGGGTCGGGCCCGTCTACCAGTTCTGCCACACGGAGTTCAAGGACCGCATCGCCCGGGCGTGACGCTCGCGGCCGTCCCGGGAGCCGCGGAGGGCACCGCTCTCAGCCGCGCCTGGGGCCGTGAGCGCGGAACCCTCGGTTTCAGAAACGATTCTGCGCAAGGGCGCGGAACTCGGTCGGCGTCATGCCGGTCGCCGCGCGGAAGGCCCGGGTGAACTCCGAGGCCCGGGGAAAGCCCCAGCGGGCGCCGATCGCCGAGACCGGCCGGGTGCCGTGCGGGTCCGCGAGATCCCGGCGGCAGCGGGACATCCGTTCGCGCCGGATGACGTCGCCCACGGTCGTTCCGTGTGCCTGGAAGACGCGGTGCACCGTGCGCGGAGAGACGCAGTGCGCCTCGGCGACGGCGGCCGGCCCAAGGCCGGGGTCGGACAGGTTCCGGACGATGAACCCCACCATCTCGTGGTAGAGCGACGACCTCCGGGATTGCGCCGGCAGCGCCGCCGTCTCCTCCACATGTCCCGCGACGACCGCTGCCGCGAGGTCCACCAGGGTCGTTCCCAGCCGGATCCGGTCGCCGCCGGTCAGCTCGGCCCGTGACTCGGCCAGGGTCGTGAGCATCTGACGGAACACCAGCTCCATGCCCCCGGTCGGCCGCAGGGCGGTTCCGCGGACCTGCCGGACCACCCGGTCCGGGAGCGGCATCAGCCCTCTGGGGAACTGCAGCAGTACACAGCTCGACCGGGGCCCGGCCTCGGACCAGCCCTGGAACGGCCGGGAGCTGTCGTACAGCGCCATCTCGCCGGGCCGCAGGGCCGACCGATGACCGGCCTGCTCCACGCCCTGGCGCCCGGCGGTGGTCAGCGCGAACTGGTGGAACTCGGGATCCGACTGGCGGATGAGCCGCCCGGAACGGTAGGAGACCAGCGGGGCGTGCGAGATCGTCGACAGCTGCACCGCGCCCAGCTCCACCGCCCGTATCCGGGCCCCGAAGCGCTCCGGGGCCTGGAACCGGAAGCGCTGTGTCACCAGAGCCAGTGCGACGGTCTCCGCCCGGGCCGTCGTCCGGTCGGCCGCCGGCAGGCCGGTCGTGTCCAGCACCGTCTTCATCATGAGTGCCCCCGACGCTCATCGGTACATGACGGTCGCAGGCAGTGTGAATCAGGGGATCCACGCAGGACAGGGTCCTTTGCGTCAAGTACTCGGCGGGCTCCACGGGTCCGGTCGGCCGGCCCCGGGTCGGCGCTGTGTGCACATCACTCGGCGCTGAGCGCGCATGACGTGGCGTCGGCGGCGGGCCAGGATGCCGAATGACCAACCAACCGACATGCACACCTCATGGTCGGCATCTCTGTGTCGGGGGGAGACGCGGGGGGCCCGCGCGGGCCACGACGGTGGCGGCCGTGCGTGCGACGACACCCGCGTCGCCGAGGTGACTTCATCGATCGATCTCCAAGAGGTTGACCCATGTCTCCTGCACGCACGTTCCGAATACGCGGCGGCGCCCGCCTGCGCGTCCTCGCCAGCACCCTCACCGCGGTCCTGCTCATGGCGGGCGCGCTGGTGCTCGGCGGCGCTCCCCAGGCCGCCGCCCTGTCCAAGCCGGTGATCAACGGGCCGGTGTTCAACGACCCGCTGGGCACCGCGGAGCAGCAGAAGGCGGTCTTCACCCAGCTCGTCGCCCTCATCGACGCGACGCCGGCCGGGCAGACGATCCGCGGCTCGATGTTCGAGTTCGGCGACCAGGAGGTGGCCGACGCGCTGCTCGCCGCCCACCGGCGCGGCGTCGACGTCAAGCTCGTCGTGGACGACTCGACCTACGTCGACGGCGAGGGCCGGCAGTACGCCAACCCCGCCTACGAGTCGCTGAAGTCGGGGCTGGGCACCAGCGACACCGCCCGCTCGTGGGTCGTGGTCTGCGACGACCGGTTCGAGGACAACGACGGTGTGGACGACGTCCAGCGCGGCTGCCTCGCCGTGGCCCCGCCCGGACCGGCGTACAACCACAACAAGTTCTTCGTCTTCTCGAGGATCGGCCCCTTCGACGACGGCACGTCGTACTCCAAGGTCGTCTTCCAGACGTCGTCGAACCTGTCGAACTGGTACAAGGTCGAGTCGTTCAACGACGCCGTCACCTTCTCCGACAGCGCGGTGTACGACGGTTACGCGAGCTACCACGAGAAACTGCGCGCCGGCCGGTACCTGGCGGGCGGCAACAACAACGTGTACTTCTCCACGCCCACCGGCTCCACCTACCGCGGCTACTTCTTCCCGCGCGGCGACTCCTCGTACTACAACCCGGCCACGGACACGATCGTCAACGCGCTCGACGAGGTCTCCTGCGCCTACACCGGCACCGACGGCAAGCGGCACCAGACGGACATCCGGATCGTGATGCTGTACTTCAACGACTCACGCATCCAGGTGGCCGACAAGCTCGCCCAACTGCGCGCCCAGGGGTGCTGGATCGACATCGTCTACGCGTCCGCCGAGTCGAGGGTGAAGTCCACGCTGACCGGCGCGAACATCCAGCACCGCGCCTGCATGATCCCCAACGGACCGGGGATCGACGTACGCCCGCACAACAAGCAGATCCTGATCGACGGCGACTACAACGGTGACATCACGCCGCGGGTGTACACGGGCAGCGCCAACCTGATCGGCTCCTCGCTGCGTTCCGCGGACGAATCGTTCGTCCGGATCACCAGCGCGGACTACCACGCCAAGTACCTGTCCACCTTCTACAGGATCCGGTCCGCCTGCGGCGGCTGACCCGGCGGCGGGAGGCAGTTCGCGGAACGGCACCGGTGACCGTTCCGCGAACACCCGTCTCAGCCGATACGGCCGGGCAGGCGGACCACCTGGACGAAGAAGTCGTCGATCTGGCGGACCGCGGCGATGAACTGGTCCAGGTCCACCGGCTTGGTGACATAGGCGTTGGCGTGCAGCTTGTAGCTGCGCAGGATGTCCTCCTCGGCCGCGGAGGTGGTGAGGATGACCACGGGGATGTGCGCGAGGTCCGGGTCGGACTTGATCCGCTCCAGGACCTGACGGCCGTCGTACTTCGGCAGGTTCAGGTCGAGCAGGATGAGATCGGGCCTCGGCGCCTCGGTGTGGTCGCCGCGCCGGTAGAGGAAGTCCAGTGCCTCCTCGCCGTCCCTGACCACATGCAGCGTGTTGCCGATCTTGTTGTCCTCGAACGCCTCACGGGTCATCAGCTCGTCGCCCGGGTCGTCCTCGACGAGGAGGACGTCGACGGGGGTGGCGGCGGGGGTGGTCATGTCAGGGCCTTTTCGTCGGTGTGCGTGCCGGCCCGTACCGGAGTGTCGGCGGTGACCGGCAGAGTGAAGCAGAAGCGGGTGCCGTCGGTGTAGGCGGTGTCGATCCAGATTCTGCCACCATGGTGCTCGACGATCTTCTTGCAGAGGGCCAGACCGATACCCGTACCACCGTAGGCGTCCCGGCTGTGCAGCCGCTGGAAGATGACGAAGACCTTCTCGGCGAACTCCTCCGGGATGCCGATGCCGTTGTCCGTGACGCTCAGGCTCAGGTGGCCCGGATCGTCCGGGTCGGGCTCGCAGGTGATCGTCACGTGCGGGGCGGCCTCCGGACGGCGGAACTTGAGGGCGTTGCCCACCAGGTTCTGCCAGAGCATGGTCAGCAGGGTCGGGTCGCCGACCACCTCGGGCATCTTCTCGGGACGGTCGACCCGGGCGCCGGACTCCTCGACGGCCGCCCCCAGGTTCGCGAGGGCCTTGTCCAGCGCACCGTCCAGGCCGACGCCGACCCGTGCGTCGTTGAGCCGTCCGACGCGGGAGAAGGTCAGCAGGTCGTTGATGAGCACCTGCATCCGCTTGGCGCCGTCGACGGCG
>NZ_MUND01000271.1 GCF_002154375.1 Streptomyces glaucescens
GGTGACCCGGGCGACCCTGGTGACCCTAGTGACCCGGGCGACCCCGGTGACCCGGGCGATGAAGAGCCCGGTAACCCGGTCGAGCCGGACGAGCCCTCGGACCCCTCGGACCCGGGCAACGGTGGCGGCAACAACACCAACCCCGACGGTGGCTCCGGTGACTCCGCGCAGGGCGCGGGCTCCTCGGCCCTGACCGACACCGGTGCGGACGCCCCGGCCTCCGACCCGACCGCCCAGGGCGGTGGCGACGAGCTGGCCGAGACCGGTGCCACGGAGACCACGTTCCTGCTGATCGGCGCCGCGACGATGATCGCCGGCGGTGTCGGCTTCCGCGTGCTGCCGCGTCTGGTCGGCGGCCGTGGCGGTGCGGCTGCCTAAAGGCGCCCTCGCCGGCCGGAACGGCCGGTCGTAGTCGAAAGGGCCCGGAGCGCGAAGCTCCGGGCCCTTTTCGTCACGCCGTCTGGTGCGCCAGCAGCGCCACCGCGGCGATCAACACCGCCAGCAGGGCGATCAGCGTCATGGGAGTCAGGCCGGCCAGCGGATTCTCCTGCTGCAGCCGCTCACGGTTGGCCCGGCACACGGGGCAGCGGCCCTCGCTGACGGGCGCGGCACAGTTCGCGCACACCAGCCGGTCGTACGTCATGTGCTCGCCCTCCTAGTGCCGGTTCTCGTTGGACAACGCCCTCGGGGGTGAGAACGTTCCCCCTCCACTGTGCCAGGTTCCTCCGGAGGGTGCGCGGGGCCCTTCCAAGAGGGACGGTTTCCGTGGTCGCGGGGCTGCGGAACGTGAGGGTTGTGCCGCGGAGATGCCCGCGCGGTTTCCTCCGCCCCGAGCGAGTGCGCGCGCCCGCGGCACAAAAGTGCACAACCTGCGCGCAACCCCTACCGGTGCCTGCGGTTGCCCACCCGGTTCGCGTATGGTCACGCTCATCTACCCCCGGCGACCCGTGGTGCATCCGTGATCCGATTCGACAATGTCTCCAAGGTCTACCCCAAGCAGACCCGCCCGGCCCTCAGGGACGTCTCCCTGGAGGTCGAGAAGGGCGAGTTCGTGTTCCTCGTGGGGTCCTCCGGCTCCGGAAAGTCCACCTTCCTGCGGCTGGTCCTCCGCGAGGAGCGGGCCAGCCACGGACAGGTGCACGTTCTGGGCAAGGACCTCGCCCGCCTCTCCAACTGGAAGGTGCCGCACATGCGCCGCCAGCTGGGAACGGTGTTCCAGGACTTCCGGCTGCTGCCGAACAAGACGGTCGCCGAGAACGTGGCCTTCGCCCAGGAGGTCATCGGCAAGTCCCGCGGTGAGATCCGCAAGTCGGTGCCGCAGGTGCTCGAGCTGGTCGGGCTCGGCGGCAAGGAGGACCGGATGCCGGGCGAGCTGTCCGGCGGTGAGCAGCAGCGCGTGGCCATCGCGCGGGCCTTCGTCAACCGGCCCAAGCTGCTGATCGCCGACGAGCCCACCGGCAACCTCGACCCGCAGACCTCGGTCGGCATCATGAAGCTGCTCGACCGGATCAACCGCACCGGTACGACCGTCGTGATGGCCACCCACGACCAGAACATCGTGGACCAGATGCGCAAGCGCGTCATCGAGCTGGAGAAGGGCCGCCTCGTCCGCGACCAGGCCCGCGGCGTCTACGGCTACCAGCACTGACGATCCACGACGGAAAGGCTCAACCGCACGCCATGCGCGCCCAGTTCGTTCTGTCGGAGATCGGTGTCGGTCTCCGCCGCAATCTGACGATGACCTTCGCGGTCGTCGTCTCCGTCGCCCTGTCCCTGGCCCTGTTCGGCGGTTCGCTGCTGATGAGCGACCAGGTGAACACCATGAAGGGCTTCTGGTACGACAAGGTCAACGTCTCGATCTTCCTCTGCAACAAGAGCGACGCCGAGTCCGACCCCGCCTGCGCCACGGGCGCGGTGACCGAGGAGCAGAAGCAGCAGATCAAGTCCGACCTGCAGAAGATGCCGGTCGTCGACACCGTCACGTACGAGTCCCAGGACGAGGCGTACAAGCACTACAAGGAGCAGTTCGGCGACTCCCCGCTGGCCAGCTCGCTGACGCCGGATCAGATGCAGGAGTCGTACCGCATCAAGTTGAAGGACCCGGAGAAGTACCAGGTCATCGCGACCGCCTTCAACGGCCGGGACGGCGTGCAGTCCGTGCAGGACCAGAAGGAGACGCTGGACAACCTCTTCAAGCTCCTTGAGGGCATGAACTGGGCCGCGCGCGCGGTGATGGCGCTGATGCTGGTCGTGGCGCTGATGCTGATCGTCAACACGGTGCGCGTCTCGGCGTTCAGCCGCCGCCGCGAGACCGGGATCATGCGCCTGGTCGGCGCCTCCGGCTTCTACATCCAGGCCCCGTTCATCATGGAGGCCGCGGTCGCCGGACTGATCGGCGGCGCGGTCGCGTGCGCGTTCCTGGTGACCGCCCGGTACTTCCTCATCGACCATGGACTGGCCCTGGCCGACCAGCTGGAGCTGATCAACTTCATCGGCTGGGACGCCGTCCTGACGAAGCTGCCGCTCATCCTCGCCACGAGCCTGCTGATGCCCGCGCTGGCCGCGTTCTTCGCGCTGCGCAAGTACTTGAAGGTGTGACGCATGCCAAGAAGGGCCGTACGGTCAACGGACCGTACGGCCCTTCGCGTTGTCCTAGACTCACCGCCATGTCAGGTCGTGACCTGTTCTGTCAGCCCCGTCGTACGCGCCGCGGGACCGCCCTGACCCTGGTGTTCGCGAGCGTGCTCGTCACCGGTGCCGCCACGGGCTCGCTGCCCGGCACCGAGCGCGGCCCCGCGCCCGGTCCGTCCCGGACGCCCACCACGGCGGCCCGCCCCGACGACGTGCGGGCCGCCGCCGCCCGGGCCGTGGCCGAGGGCGCCTCGCCGCTGGAGGCCGCCGAGCGCGCCGTCAGCCGCAGCGGGGACCGCTGGGACGCCGTCTACTCGCCGGGCGAGTACGAGGAGTTCGAGGAGGCCCTGGACGGCGCCTACACAGGCGTCGGGCTCTCGGCGCGCCGGGAGCGCGCCGGGCGGATCGAGGTGACCGAGGTGGCCGCCGGATCGCCCGCGGCCGACGCCGGGATCCGCGCGGGCGACCGGCTGCGCAGCATCGACGGCCGGCCGGTCGACGGCCGGCCGGTCACCGAGGTGGTCTCCTTGCTGCGCGGTGACGCCACCGACGCGCCCGCCGGTACGCCGGTCCGGCTGGGCCTGGAGCGCGGCACGCGCGCGTGGAGCCTCACACTGCGCCGGGCCCGGCTCTCCACGGACTCGGTGACCGTCCGCACCCTCCCCGACGGGGACACCCTCATCGGGATCGGCGCCTTCACCAAGGGCTCCGGCGACACCGTCCGCGACGCGGTCCGGCGGGCCCCGCGCGACAACGGCATCATCCTCGACCTGCGCGGCAACTCCGGCGGCCTGGTCACCGAGGCCGTCACCACCGCCTCCGCCTTCCTCGACGGCGGGCTCGTCGCCACCTACGACGTCGACGGCGAGCAGCGCGCGCTGCACGCCGAGCCCGGCGGCGACACGGCCAGACCCCTGGTCACGCTCGTCGACGGGGGCACGATGAGCGCCGCCGAGCTGCTGACCGGGGCGCTGCAGGACCGGGGCCGGGCGGTCGTGGTGGGCTCCCGCACCTTCGGCAAGGGCTCGGTCCAGATGCCGAGCCGGCTGCCCGACGGCTCCGTCGCCGAGCTGACCGTCGGCCACTACCGCACCCCCTCCGGCCGCGGGGTGGACGGGCGGGGTATCACCCCCGACCTGGAGGCGGACCAGGACGCGCTGCGGCACGCGGAGACGGTGCTGGAGGGGCTGGGGGACTGACCGCCCCGCCCGACGGGCCCGCGCTTAATGACTTCCCGCACACCCCCTCCGTAGTGCGAAAATGGGCGGCACTATGGCTAAGGAAAAAGGGCGCAAACTGATCGCGCAGAACAAGAAGGCGCGGCACGACTACCTCATCATCGACACCTACGAGGCCGGTCTCGTCCTCACCGGTACCGAGGTGAAGTCACTGCGCCAGGGGCGCGCCTCGCTGGTCGACGGCTTCGTGCAGCTGGACGGTCACGAGGCGTGGCTGTACAACGTGCACGTTCCGGAGTACAGCCAGGGCACCTGGACCAACCACAGCGCCCGCCGCAAGCGCAAGCTGCTGCTGCACCGCGAGGAGATCGACAAGCTGGAGTCCAAGTCCCAGGAGACCGGGCACACGATCGTGCCGCTGTCCCTGTACTTCAAGGACGGCCGGGCGAAGGTCGAGATCGCGCTGGCGAAGGGCAAGAAGGAGTACGACAAGCGGCAGACCCTGCGCGAGAAGCAGGACCGGCGCGAGGCCGAGCGGGCGATGTCGGCGGTGCGGCGCAAGCAGCGGGCCTGAGCCGTGACCGCGCGGGAATACGGTGGCACCGCCGGCCGTTGACCCCGTATGATGGCATCTGCACTCACACGCTGGGTGCGGTGATTGATAAATCAACATGGGGATGATCGGTTTCGACAGCGGCTGTCGAAGCAGGGGAAGCGTGTCGAGGAAGCGGCCATGATCTCGTAAACCACAGGCCGAAAAAAATAATCGCCAACACCAAGCGCGATTCCTCCCAGCAGGCCTTCGCCCTCGCTGCCTGATCTCAGGTAGCAGAGCGAGCCTCCTACTAAGGGAGTGTCAGCCCGGGGCTGTTCCCGACCCGGATCCTGGCATCAGCTAGGGGACTAAACCTCGATCCCGGTCACGGGGTGAAGAGGGAAACCACACAGTGACTGAGCCCGTCGGAGACTTGTCCGCGTGATCTCCGGGGCCGAGAAAAGCGAAGCGGACTGCACACGGAGAAGCCCTGGTTCCGCACCGTTGGACGCGGGTTCGATTCCCGCCATCTCCACCACCCCATGTACAGCACTGGCCCCGTCGCTCACGAGCGGCGGGGCCTTTGTCATACGCCTCCGCCCCCGGTCCGCCGGGCCGTGCTCCCTCGCACCGTGAGGACCGGCGCGAGGAGGGTCGTCGCGGGGACCGGCTCGCCGGCCAGGGCCCGCATCAGCAGCTCCACCGCGCGCAGGCCGGTCTCCGCGGCCGGCAGGGCGACCGAGGTCAGCGGCACGCGGGCGGATTCCGCCAGGTCGGCGGGGCAGATCGCGGTGACGGACAGCTCCTCGGGGACGCGCGGACCCAGCCGCGCGAAGGCCTCGGTCAACGGCTCCAGGACCGCCTCGTTGTGGACGACGATCCCGGTCGGCGCCGGGTGTTCCCGCAGCAGCCGCTCGGCCGTCGCGCGCGCCGCCGCCGCGGTGGCCTCGCAGGGGTGGACGGTGGAGGTGAGTCCGTGCCGGTCGGCGGCGGCGGTGAAACCCTGGAGCACGTACTGGGCGCAGGCGGTCCGGCGGACATAGACCTCCGGTGGCGGGCCCACCAGCGCCACCGCCCGGTGGCCCAGCTCCGCCAGGTGGTCCACGCACCTCTCGCCCGCCGCCCTGAAGTCGAGGTCCACACAGGTGAGCCCGGCCCGGTCGGCCGGGAAGCCGATCAGGACGGCCGGCCGGTCCAGGTCCCGCAGTACCGGCAGCCGGGGGTCGCGCAGCCCTACGTCCATCACGATCAGCCCGTCCACCGGCACGGTGTCGGTGACCCGGCGCAGGCCCTGCTCGCCCTCGTCCTGGGTGAGGACCAGCACGTCGTGGCCGTACGACCGGGCGGCGGTCACCACCGACGCGGCGAACCGCAGCGCCGTCGGGGCGTGCACGCCCGCCCACAACGGCATCACCAGCGCCAGCACGTTCGCCCTGCCGCCGGCCAGGCGGGCGCCGGCGTGCGGGCGGTAGCCGAGGGTGCGGATGGAGGCCTGGACGCGGCGCCGGGTCTCCTCGGAGATCGGGCGTTTGCCGCTGAGCACGTACGAGACGGTGCTCGGGGAGACGCCCGCGTGCCGCGCCACGTCCGTGATCTTGACCATCAGTGCCCCGTCAGTCCTCGGTGGTCAGCGGTCTCCGTCGTCGAAGCGCTTCGACAACCTTCGCCGGGCGAAGGTATGTGCGACCCCGGGGGCCGTCAATGGGTTGGACGGGAATCAGTGGAGCGGTTCGACGGCTCGAACGGGCAGAACGGGACGGAGCGTGGCCAGGGTGATGAGCAGGGCCGCCCCCGCCGCCGCTACCGGCACCCCGAACCCGGCCGTCGCCGACAGGTGCTCCGCCGTCCAGCCCCCCAGCGCACTGCCGCAGGCGATCCCGCCCAGCAGTCCGGTCACCGCGAGCGTCATGCCCTCGTTGAGCCGCCCCTCGGGGGTGCGTTCCTGCACCAGTGCCATCCCGGTCACCATCGTCGGCGCGGTCGCCATCCCGGCCACCAGGAGCGCGCCCCCGAGGGCGAGCAGCGAGCCGGTGAGCGAGGCCGCGAGCAGCGGCAGGGTCAGCAGCGTGGTCATGCCGGCGATGCACCGCGCGTACCGGGCCTCGGCCGGTCCGGTCGGCCGGAACCGCCCGTACAGCAGCCCGGCCGCGCAGGACCCGGCGGCCTGGAGACCGAGCACCGCCCCGGCCGCCGTGCGGTGACCGTGGGCGTCCGCGAACGCGAGGGTGACCACCTCCATCGCCCCGAACACCGTGCCCATGGCGAGGCAGACCGCGAGCAGCGGCGCCATGCCCGGCGCGCGGATCGGTGACTTCCCCCGGGTGCCCGGCCGCACGGGCGGCTCGGTGGCCCGCTGGGCGGCGAACAGCAGGACCCCGGACACCAGCAGCACCACGCCGACCAGGGTGCCCGCCTCGGGGAAGACCGCCCCGCACAGGAAGGCCGCGAGGACCGGGCCCAGCATGAAGCACAGTTCGTCGGCGGCCTGCTCGAAGGCGTTCGCCGTGTGCAGTGCGGCATGGTCGCCCTTCAGCAGATGGGCCCAGCGGGCACGGGACATGCCACCGGTGTTGGGTGTGGTGGCGGTGGCGGCGTACGCGGCGAACAAGGTCCAGTCGGGGGCGCCGTGGCGGACGCAGAGGATGAGGGCGAGGCTGCCGAGGGCGGCGACCAGGGTGGCGGGCACGGCGATCCGGGCCTGGCCGTACCGGTCCACGAGCCGGGCCGTCCACGGGGCGACCAGCGCGGTCGCCGCGAGACCGGTCGCGGTGACGGCGCCGGCCAGGGCGTACGAGTCGCGCGCCCCGGCGATCATCACGACCGCGCTCACGCTGAACATGCCCATCGGCAGCCGGGCCATGAGGTTTCCGGCGGTGAAGGCCTTGGCGCCCGGGTGGGCGAAGAGGTGTCGGTACGGCATGCGTCCACCGTCGCCCGGGAGTGATCAAGGGGTCCAACACCGGTTCGGCGGCGATTGACGCACCTGTGTTGTAAGTTCCCCGGATGTCCCCGTCCTCGTTCTCCTCCTCCTCGCCCTCGCCCTCGGCCGTGTCCTCCTCCTTCATAGAACCCCGGCTGCTGCGCGCCTTCGTCACCGTCGCCGAGGAACTGCACTTCACCCGCGCCGCGGCCCGGCTCTACGTCGCCCAGCAGGCGCTGAGCAGGGATGTACGGCGGCTGGAGCGGGAGTTGGGTGCCGAGCTGTTCGTCCGCACCACCCGCCAGGTCACGCTGACCGGCGACGGCGAGCGGCTGCTGCCGTACGCGCGCCGGGTGCTCCAGGCGCAGGACGAGCTGCTCGCCGCCTGCGGACAGGCCCGCCCCCTGCTCGTCGACCTGAACTCCCCTGGCCTCGGCACCCCGCGCCGGGTACTGCACCGGGCCCGCGAACTCGCCCCCGAGCAGGAGCTGATGGCCCGCTACGAGAGCGGGCTCACCGGCGCGGCGGCCGAGCTGATCGCCGGGCGGCTGGACGCGTCGTTCGGGCGGTACGCGGGGCTCGCCCCGGCGCTGCGCAGTCAGCTGGCACACCAGCCGGTGCGGTGGGAGCCGATGGCGATCGTGCTGCCCGAGACGCACCGGCTCGCCTCCTGGGAGAGCGTGCCGCTGGCCGAGCTGGCCGGGGAGACCGTGTACGCCGGGGCCGGCAACCCCCGGACTCCGGAGTGGACCGACCTCGCGCACCGCCTGTTCGAGGGGCGCGGGATCGAGGTGGCGGCGCCCGCTCCGCTGGCCGTCGGGGCGGAGGAGTTCCAGAGGATCATGGCCAAATCAGGGAGCCCGGTGCTCGCCGTCGTGAGCTTTCCGGCCATGCCGGGCTGTGTGCTGCGTCCGCTCGTCGACCCCGTTCCGCTGTCACCCGTGTCGTTGGTGTGGCGGAAAGGGCTTGCGCATCCCGGACTGGACGCGCTGCGGCGGGCCGCGGCGGAGACGGCGGCCGAGGAGGGATGGCTGCGGCGGCCTGCCGATGGATGGTTTCCAGCCATGGACATTGCGCTGATGAATACCCACAAGCGGCACGTGGCGAACACATGACCCGTGCGTGCGCTACATTCTTCGCCTGAGCACCGTGTGGTAAACGGGGCGCTCGGGCTGGGTGGGGGGCCTGGTTCGGCCGACGGGTGCTCAGGGTCGTATGCGCACCCGTACCCGTCCCGTGGGGGGAAGTGCGCGCGTGAACATGTGGCGAGAAGACGCCCAACCGGAGTGGCCCGAGGTCGCGTCCCCGACGGGGGAACCGCAGACCGGTACACAGGCCTTTCCGGAACAACGGTCCCGGTCCGCGGACCACGAGGGCCGGCTCCCGTCGGACGCGGCCGAGACCCAGGTGATGTCGCCGGTGGCGGAGACCCGGGTCATACCGCCGGTGGCCGAGACGCAGCTCATACCTCCGGTGGCTCAGACCCAGCTGATACCCCCCGTGGCCGAGACGCGGCCGGGGCCGTCGCCGGCCGCGTCTCGGCCACGG
>NZ_MUND01000272.1 GCF_002154375.1 Streptomyces glaucescens
ACGTTGATGCCGGCGCGCCGGGACGCCTCGACGCTGCCGCCGAGGGCGAAGACCTTGCGGCCGTAGGAGGTGCGCCGCAGCACGAAGTCCGTGGCGACCAGGAACACCAGGAAGATCACCGTGGCGAGCGGCAGGCCCTTGTACTGGTTGTACATGAACGCCGCGGCGAAGGAGATCACGGCGAGCAGCGCGGTGCGCAGGATCGTCTCGTTCAGCGGCCGGGACGGGATGCCCGCGGCCTCGCGCCGCCGGTTGCCCAGGAACGAGGTGATGAAGAAGACCGCGGTCACCACGGCGGCCAGGCCGTACGCGGCGGCGATGTCCGTGAAGAAGTACGTGGTCAGCTTGCCGATGAAGCCCTCGCTGTCGAGGTTGATCGTGCCGTTCTCGCCCAGCGTCTGGAGCATGAAGCCCAGCCAGAAGAGCAGACCGGCCAGCGTGACCGCGAAGGCGGGGGCGCCCAGCACCGCGAAGAAGAAGCCGTGCGCGGCGCCGATGGCGGCGCCCGCGGCGATCGCGAAGAGCACCGCGATCCACTCCGGCCAGCCCTGGTTGACCGCGAGGACGGCCGCGATGGCGCTGGCCGCGCCGCTGACCGAGCCGACGGACAGGTCGATCTCGCCGAGCAGCAGCACGAAGACGATGCCGACGGAGATCATGCCGGTGCCGACCATCGTGACGGTGATGTCGCTGATGTTCTGCGCGGACAGGAACGCCGAGTTCAGGCTCTGGAAGATCACGCAGATGATCACCAGGCCGACGATGACCGGGAGGGAGCCCAGCTCACCGGCGCGCATCTTGCGCTTGAACTCGGTCCAGTAGCCGAGCAGGCCTTCCTCGCGGACGAGGAGGCGGGGGTCGACGGCGGTGACGGCCGCGGCGGCCGCCTCCGGGTTCTCCACGGCGTGCTCGTCCTTCGTGGCCGCGGTGGTGGAGGTCTTGTCGGTGCTCACTTGGAAACCTCCCCGTTGGTGCGTGCCGCACGGCGGGTCACGGCGTTGTCGGTGGCGCCGGTGATGGCGGAGATGATCTCCTCCTGCGAGGTCGTCTTGACCTCGAAGACGCCGTTGTTGCGGCCGAGGCGCAGCACCGCCACCTTGTCGGCGACGGCCTTGACGTCGGCCATGTTGTGGCTGATCAGGATGACGGCGTGGCCGCGCTCCCGCAGCCGCTCGACCAGGTCGAGCACCTGGGCGGTCTGCTCCACGCCGAGGGCGGCGGTGGGCTCGTCGAGGATGACCAGCTTGGGCTCGCCCAGCATCGAGCGGGCGATGGCCACGGTCTGGCGCTGACCGCCGGAGAGCGAGGCGATCGGGATCCGCACACTGGGGATGCGGATCGACAGGGTCGTGAGCAGTTCGCGGGCGCGACGCTCCATCTCGACCTCGTCGAGCACGCCCCACTTCCTCAGCTCACGGCCGAGGAAGAGGTTGCCGACCACGTCGATGTTGTCGCACAGCGCGAGGTCCTGGTAGACCGTCGCGATGCCCAGGGCCTGGGCGTCGTGCGGCTTGTTGATCGATACGGGCTTGCCCTCCCATTCGATGGCGCCCTCATCGATGGGGTGCACGCCGGCGATCGTCTTGACCAGCGTGGACTTTCCGGCACCGTTGTCGCCGACCAGGGCGACCACTTCACCGGCGTGGATCTCGAGCTCTACGTCGGTGAGCGCCTGAACGGCACCGAACCGCTTGGAGACCCCGCGCAACGCCAGCACGGGCGTAGCGGACACGTGAACCATCTCCTTCGCCGCCTGACCCGGCGGGAGGTTGTGCAGAAGTTTGGGGGGTTGCGGGGACCGGGCCCCGGCGGGTGTTCCGACCGGCGCCCCGCACGAGCTTGCGGGGCTTTGACAAGCGAGGCGCCGGCGGAGCCTCGGGACGGCCGTCCCGTACGGGAGCGGCGGGGGGCCTGCTCCCGTACCTACGAGGGGACCGGGGGCCGTCTACTTGATGCCGAGCTTGGCGCAGGCGGCCTTGTACTTGGCCGTGCAGATCTCGTCGGCGGTGTAGACGCCGTCCTTGATGACGGTGTCGTTGATGTTCTCCTGGGTCAGCGAGGTGACGTCGACCAGGACGGACGGGACGTCCTTGGCGCTGTCGCTGGAGACCTTGTCCTTGGCGATGGAGCCCAGGTCCTCGCCCTTGGCGAGCGCGACGGCCATCTGCGCGGCGGCCTCGGCCTCGGGCGCGTACGGCTTGTAGACGCTCATGAACTGCTCACCGGCGACGATCCGCTGCACGGCGGCCAGCTCGGCGTCCTGGCCGGTGACCGGGACCTTGATGCCGGCGGCCTTCAGGGCGGTGATGATGCCGCCGGCCATGCCGTCGTTGGCGGAGTAGACGCCGACGATGTTGTTCTTGCCGAGCGCGGAGATGGCCGCCTCCATGTTGGAGTTGGCGTTCTCCGGCTTCCACTCCTTGGTGTCGTACTCCTTGCCGATCTTCACCTTGCCGTCGAGGGCGGAGTGCGCGCCCTCCTTGAACTGGGCGGCGTTCGGGTCGGTGACGGAGCCGTTCATCATGACGATCTGGCCGTCCTTGGCCTTGGCGCCCAGCTCCTTCAGCAGCGCCTCGCCCTGGGTCTTGCCGACCTGGACGTTGTCGAACGACGTGTAGGCACTGATCGGGCCCTCGGCCAGGCGGTCGTAGGCGACGACCTTGATGCCGTTGTCCACGGCCTTCTGGACGGAGTTCTTGATCGCCTTCGCGTCCACCGCGTCCAGGATCAGCACGTCCACCTTGTTGGTGATCATCGTGTCGACCTGCTGCGCCTGCAGGTTGGCGTCCTGCTTGGCGTTGTTGTACTCGATGGTCGCCTTGTTGTTCGTCAGCTCCTTGATCTTCTTCTCGATCAGGGGCCGGTCGAACTTCTCGTACCGGGCGGTCTGGTTCTCCGGCAGGAGCAGACCGATCTTGATGTCATCGCCCTTGGCGGGGGCGGAACCGGCGGTGTCCTTCTCGCCACCGGCCTCCTCGGCGCTGCCACAGGCGGCGAGAGAGACGGCCATCGCTCCCGCGGCGATGGCTACGGCGGCACGACGCATACGCGTGTTCACTTCAGAAACCTCCCTGACGAGGCCGCGTCGTTGCGGCCGAGGTGGCTGGAAGTCAACTCGGCCGCACGTGCGACGTCAAGAAGTAAATCCTTAACGGGTTGGCAACGGTGCCATCCGTTCTCTAAGTGAAGGCAGGAGTGGCCGCGGGGAGTGCGCCGGACACGCTTCCGTCCAAAAGGGTCGAGTCACCCATCTCGCTGAGTGCGAGAGCGAGTGCCCCGAGCACCTCCGCACGACCCCCAAGTGCCCCTGGGAGAACGGAGAGTTGACGCGCCGCGCTGGGGATGGCGTAGCGGCCGACGGACTCCCTGATCGGCCCGAGCACCAGCTCCCCGGCCTCGGCGAGATCACCGCCGAGGACGACCCGGCTCGGGTTCAGAAGGTTGCAGAGGTTGGCAACTCCACTGCCGATGTGACGGCCGACGTCGGCGATCACCCGACGGCAGCCCGGGTCTCCGTCCCGCGCCAGCCGAACGACGCCCTCCATGGTCAGATCCGTGCCGTGACTGGACTGGAGCAGCGGCAGCACGTAGCGCGCGGCCGCGAAGGTCTCCAGGCAGCCCCGGTTGCCACAGCGGCAGACGGGGCCGGATTCATCAAGTGTAATATGTCCTATTTCTCCCGCCGTGCCGCCCGGACCCCGGTAGATCTTCCCGTCGATCACCAGGCCCGCGCCGACACCGCTGGACACCTTGATGTAGGCCAGGTCCCGCACGCCCTTGCCGCTGCCCCAGACCAGCTCGCCGAGGGCTCCCAGGTTGGCGTCGTTGTCCACGTGCACGGGCACGCCGAGCCGCCCCCGCAGCTCCTCGGCGGGCCGCGCGCCGGTCCAGCCCGGCAGGATGGCGGTCGAACCCAGCTGGCCGGACTCCACGTCGATCGGGCCGGGCACGCCGAGACCCACCCCGGCGATCTTCGTACGGTCCACGCCGGTCGCCGCGATCAGCCGGTTGACCAGCTCTTCCGCCCGGTCGAAGCCCTGCGCGGCGGAGGCGTCCACGTCCAGCGGCTCGGACTCCTCGGCCAGCACCTGATGGGCGAGGTTGCCCACCGCCACCCGCAGATGGGTGTGGCCGAAGTCCACGCCGATCACGATGCCGGCGTCCCCGCTCAGACTGACGCTGCGCGCCCGCCGGCCGCCCGCCGAGGTGGGCGTGACCTCGACGGTCCCGCCCTCCTTCAACTCCCGGACGATGTTCGAGACGGTCGCCGCGGACAGGCCCGTGGTCCTCGCGATCTCCGCCTGGGTGAGGGATCCCGCCAGCCGCACGGCACGTACGACCCGCTCCAGGTTGGCTCGGTGCAGCGACGACTGCGACCCCGGAGTCTCCACGACGACCTCCTGCGCGCGGGACCGCATCGATGAGGCCCCGTCTATGTCCAACTAGTGAACTCTAAGCTGAGCTGTCCGGGGCACCTCCCGTCAAGAGGTTGAACAGTTTCCGGGAGCAGGCACACACAGGCGCGCGCCGTCCCGGTGACGGGAACGGCGCGCTTCCGGGCGCTCGCGGAGCGCTACTTCAGGGTCGCCGAGGTGAGTCCGGCCTGCACCTGGCGCTGGAAGGACAGATAGACCACCAGCATCGGGATCATCGCGATCGTCACGCCCGCGAACAGCACCGGCAGGTCGGAGGCGTAGCCCTGCTGCTGCTGGAGCTGGATCAGGCCCTGGGTGAGCACATAGCGTTCGGGGTCGTCGCCGCTCTGCGGCTGCATCAGCACGGTGGGCAGGATGAACTGGTTCCACTGGCCGAGCGTGTTGAAGATCCCCACGCTGATCAGGCCCGGCTTCGCCATCGGCAGCATGACCTGGAAGAAGGTCCGGGTGTGCGAGGCCCCGTCCAGGATCGCCGCCTCGAAGACCGCGGTCGGCAGGGTCCGGAAGAAGGCGTGCATGAAGAAGACGGTGAACGGCATGGAGTAGGCGACGTACACCAGGATCAGGCCCTGGTAGGTGTTCAGCATGTCCAGCCGTTTGACCATGAAGAACAGCGGGACGAGGGCCAGGAACACCGGGAACATCGCGCCCGCGACGAAGAAGTAGTAGAGGAAGCGGTTGCCCCAGAACGGGTAGCGGGCCAGGACGTAGGCGGCCATCGAGCCGAACAGCATCGTCAGCGGCACCGAGAAGACCAGCACGATGACGGTGTTGAGGAAGTAGTCGCCGATGCCCTTCTCCCAGGCCCGGGTGAAGACGTCGAACGTCCAGTTCTCGGGCCAGCCGAAGGCCGAGCCGGCGATCTGGGCGTCGGTCTTGAAGGAGCTGAGCACCAGCCACAGCAGTGGCAGGACGATCATCAGGGCCCACAGGGCGAGGAAGCCGTGCGAGAAGGCGTTCAGGGTGACGCCCTCGCCGCGCCGCTCGCCCGCCTTCGCCGGGACCTTCGCCGGGGTCCGCCCGGCGGGGGGCGGCGCGGTTTCCTTCAGGGGTGCGCTCATGTCATCTCTCCCGCTCAGAACTCGATGCGCTCGCGGCGGGTGGCGCGCAGCATGACCACGGACAGGATCAGGGTGAGGAGCAGCATGATCACGCCCATGGCGCAGGCGTAGCCGCTCTTGCCGTAGTAGAGGAAGTTCCGCATCATCACGGTCGCCATGACCTCGCTGTGGTGGTCCGGGCCGCCGCCGAACTCCCCGGAGGTCATCGTCGAGACGAGGATGAACATGTCCATCGCGGCGATGCCGAGATAGACCCAGGCCGTCTGCACGGAATCCCACAGCAGCGGCAGGGTGATGCGGAAGAAGGACTGGCCGCGGCTCGCTCCGTCGATGAGCGCGGCCTCGTAGATGTCCTTCGGTATGGACTGCATGGCGGCGGAGAAGAGCACCAGGTAGAAGCCGACACCGTGCCAGACGACGACCACGATCAGGGCCCACAGCACGAAGTCGGGTTCGTTCAGCCACTCCACCGGCCGGTCGGCGTCGACCAGGCCCAGCTTGACCAGCGCGCCGTTGAGCATGCCGCCGCCGTCGCTGCGGTAGACCGCGCGGAACAGCACGGCGAGGATCGCCAGCGACAGGACCTGCGGGAAGAAGTAGACGACCCGGTAGAACTTGGAGCCGGCGACCCCGGACACCCCGCCGGCCCGGCCCCGGCCGCCCGCGTTCAGCATGAACGCGAAGAACAGGGCGAGCAGAATGGTGATCACCGGGATGAACACCAGGAACAGGATGTTGTGCCAGATGGCCCCCATGAAGATGTCGTCCTGGAACAGTGCCTTGTAGTTGTCCAGGCCGACGAAATCGAAGGTCTGCGACTGGCCCTTCCAGTCGGTCAGCGAATAGCCGAACGTCTGGATGTACGGCCAGATGACGAAGATCAGGTAAAGCGCCACGGGGACGAGAAGAAACCCCGCGACGAACCGGTACTGCCCCTTACGCATACGACCTGCCCCTGCTGTCCCCACCAAAGGGGCGCGGGGAACTGCGCGACGAGCCCGGACGGACCCGCGGCCCCGCAGCACACCGCACCCCGACGGCGCTCCCGGAAAACGGCTATTCCCGACGGTTCTTCTTGGACGCCGGATCCTTCGCCGCCTTGTCCACGGCCGCCTGCGCCCGCTTCAGCCACTCCTTGGGCTGGATGCGCCGGGCCATCAGCTCGTTCGAGGCGTTCTGGATGGCGGTGTCCATCTCGCTGTACCACTCGGTGTACAGGAAACGGAAGGTGTTGTCGCCGGCCGCCTTGGAGGCCTCGACCGTGGACTGCGTGCCCGGTCGCAACTGCACACTCGGGTCCACGCCGTCCTTCAGGATGGTCAGCGAGTTCGCCTCCTTGGCGAACAGCGTCGACCACTCGCGGGAGAGCATCATCCGCATGAACTCCTTGGCCGCGGGCAGGTTCTTGGCCTTGGCCGGGATGATGAAGGGTTCGCCGGAGCCGGCCCGGATCGCCTCGAACGGCATCTCGCTGCCCTCGAGCAGCGGCATCGGCAGGAACTTCATGTCGAAGTCCGGCGGTGTCTGCTTCAGCTGCTCGTTCTCCAGCCAGGAGCCGGAGGTGATGAAGGCGGCCTTGTACTGGTTCCAGCGGGTCTGTGACTCGGTGTGGTCCAGGCCGTTCGTGCCGGGCATCAGATAGCCCTTCTCGACGACCTCGTAGACGGCCTCGACGGCCGCCTGTGCCGCGTCGGAGCCGACGAACGCCTTGGGGTCGAGGTTGTCGATCGCCTTCATGGCGTCCAGGCCGCCCTTCTTGGCGATCAGGTCCATGATGGCGACGTTGATGTAGTACGGGTACTTGCCCTGGTGGGCGAGGCCGCCGATGCCCTGGGACTTGGCGTCCTTGCAGATGGCGAGGAAGTCGGCCCAGGTCTTGGGCACCTCCCAGCCGTTCTCCTCGAAGAGCTTGCCGGAGTACCACAGGCCCCACACCGTGTAGATGTAGTTGAGGGCGACGACCTTGCCCTCCTGCAGGCCCGGGTCGAGGGTGCCGGGGATGACGGTGTCGCGGACCTTCTTCGACGGGTCGTCGACGCTCGGCGCGTCCAGCACCTCGGCCAGGTCGAGGAGCTGGCCGTTGCGGTGGAGGACGTCGATCTTGATCTTCTGGGCGCCGGAGTTGTCCACGATGTCCGGCGGGTTGCCGGCGTTGAAGCGCGGCTGGAGCTTGCCGGTGATCTCCTGGGTGCCGGTGTGGGTGGAGGTCACGCCCCACTTCTTCCGGAAGGCCGCCTCCCAGGCCTTGGCGTAGTCGTCGCCGTAGCCGCCCTTGAAGATGACGACGTCGAGCTTGGTGCCCTTCTTGACGCCGAAGGGGTTGTCCTTGGACGTCTCGCCCTGGGTGTCGTCGTTCGACTCGCCGCCACCGCCGCCGCTGGCACAGGCGGACAGGAAGCCCATGGCGGGTACGGAGACCAGCCCGAGCGCGGCGGACCGCTTGATCAGCGCGCGGCGGCCGACGCCGTCGGTCCCGTGCTGCGCGGCCGTGGTTTCAGCGCTTTTCCCGGCGCCGTTCTCGGCGGAAGTGGATCCCATGCTCAAGTCCTCGCCTTCTTCCAGGACTCAGGCGGTGAACCGGATCCTCCCCGGCACCGCGGTGGGGTCAAGCAGGGTCGTGCAAGGAGTCGTACCAGGAGGTGCGGTTCATGTGAATCGCCGACAGGTATAGTCCACTTCCCGTCAAAGGGGCAAGATCGAATGCAAGGTTGGCGGTTTGTCTTTTCCGAGTTGAGACCTCGCGGAAATATGGGCACGCCGACGGCGCACCCACCGTAAGAAATCGGGTCACCGGGCTCGAATGGCGCAGTCAACACCCTTGACAGCACGGACCACTTGAGTCACAACTGATCCTTGCCGCGCGAAAGTGACAACGTTGTCCGACGGCGCAGGGAGGGTCTCAGTCATGCGACACGGATATCGCCCCCGATGGAGTACGGCGGTCGTCTCGGCGGCCGCCTTCGCTCTGACCGTCGGCTCACCGGGCGTGGCGGTGGCCCTGCCCGCCGCACCCGAGGCGGCCGGCCGGGAGTTCGCCTCCTCCTTCGAGGCGGACGATCCGGTACCGGACTGGCTGAACACCGTGGAGACCGCACCCGACGGCGGCCGGCGCAGCTCGGGCGTGGACGGCGGCTACCGCAGCGGCATCCCCGGCGATGTCACCGACCGGGTCACCGGGGTACGGGCCAGCGGGGAGAACAGCGGCGCCGGCGAGGTGAAGGAGAACCTGGCCGACGGCGAGCCGAGCACCAAGTGGCTGGTCTTCGCGCCCACCGGATGGGCCGAGTTCGAGCTGGACGAGCCGGTGCGGCTGGTGACGTACGCGCTCACCTCCGCGAACGACGCCGCCGGACGCGACCCCGCGGACTGGACCCTCCAGGGCTCCGCGGACGGCAAGGACTGGAAGACCCTGGACACCCGCACCGGCGAGTCCTTCACCGAGCGCTTCCAGACCAGGACGTACGACCTGCCCGCACCCGCCGAATTCCGGCATTTCCGGCTCGACATCACGAAGAACCACGGCGCCGGTCTGCTCCAGCTCGCCGATGTGCAGTTCTCCACCGGCGGCGGCACCGGACCGGTCCCCGAGGACATGCTCTCCCTCGTCGACCGCGGCCCCAGCGGCTCCCCCACCGCGAAGGCGGGCGCCGGTTTCACCGGCAGACGCGCCCTGCGGTACGCCGGCCGGCACACCGCCGAGGGGCGGGGCTACGCGTACAACAAGGTCTTCGACGTGGACGTGGCCGTCACCCGCGACACCCGGCTGTCGTACCGGATCTTCCCGTCGATGGCCGACGGCGACCTCGACTACGCCGCCACCCATGCCGCCGTCGACCTGGCCTTCACCGACGGCACCTACCTCAGCGACCTGGGCGCCACCGACCAGCACGGTTTCCCGCTCTCGCCGCAGGGCCAGGGCGCGGCCAAGGTGCTCTACGTCAACCAGTGGAACCACGTGGCCGCGCGGATCGGCTCGGTGGCGGCCGGGAAGACCGTCGACCGGATCCTGGTGGCGTACGACGCGCCGAAGGGACCGGCGCGGTTCCGCGGCTGGCTGGACGACGTGACGCTGGAGCCGGCGGCCCCCGAGCGGCCCAGAGCGCACCTGTCCGACTACGCGGTCACGACCCGTGGCACCCACTCCAGCGGCGGCTTCTCCCGCGGCAGCAACTTCCCCGCCACCGCCGTCCCGCACGGCTTCAACTTCTGGACACCGGTCACCAACGCGGGCTCGCTGAGCTGGCTGTACGACTACGCGCGCGCGAACAACACGGACAATCTGCCCGCCCTCCAGGCGTTCAGCGCCAGTCACGAGCCGAGCCCGTGGATGGGCGACCGGCAGACCTTCCAGATCATGCCGTCCGCGGCCACCGGGACCCCCGACACCGGGCGCGCCGCCCGCGCGCTGCCCTTCCGGCACGAGAACGAGACGGCCCGCCCGCACTACTACGGGGTCCGCTTCGAGAACGGCCTCAAGGCCGAGATGACCCCGACCGACCACGCGGCGGTGCTGCGCTTCACCTACCCCGGCGACGACGCGAGCGTGCTCTTCGACAACGTGACGGACCAGGCGGGCCTGACCCTCGACCCGGCCGCCGGAACGGTCACCGGCTACTCGGACGTCAAGTCCGGCCTGTCGACCGGCGCGACTCGCCTCTTCGTGTACGGCGTCTTCGACAAGCCGGTGACGGACGGCGCGGCGAGCGGCGTCAAGGGCTATCTGCGCTTCGACGCGGGCGCCGACCGCACGGTCACGCTGCGCCTGGCCACCTCCCTGATCAGCGTCGACCAGGCGAAGGACAACCTCCGCCAGGAGATCCCGGCCGGCACGGCCTTCGAGGAGGTGAGGGCGCGCGCCCAGCGCCAGTGGGACCGGCTGCTCGGGAAGGTCGAGGTAGAGGGCGCCACCCCGGACCAGCTGACCACGCTGTACTCCAGCCTCTACCGTCTCTACCTCTACCCCAACTCCGGCCACGAGAAGGTCGGTTCGACGTACAAGTACGCCTCCCCCTTCTCCCCCATGCCGGGTCCCGACACCCCCACCCACACCGGCGCGAAGATCGTCGAGGGCAAGGTGTACGTCAACAACGGCTTCTGGGACACCTACCGGACCACCTGGCCCGCGTACTCCCTGCTCACCCCCTCCCGGGCGGGCGAACTGGCCGACGGGTTCGTACAGCACTACAAGGACGGCGGCTGGACGTCCCGCTGGTCCTCCCCCGGCTACGCCGACCTGATGACCGGCACCTCCTCGGACGTGGCCTTCGCCGACGCCTACGTCAAGGGCGTGGACTTCGACGCGGAGGCGGCGTACGACGCGGCCGTGAAGAACGCGACGGTGGTGCCGCCCGCCTCGGGCGTCGGCCGCAAGGGCATGGCCACCTCGCCCTTCCTCGGCTACACGTCCACCGACACCCACGAGGGCCTGTCCTGGGCGCTGGAGGGCTACCTCAACGACTACGGCATCGCGCAGATGGGCCGGGCGCTGTACCGGAAGACCGGCGAGCGCCGCTACCGGGAGGAGTCGGAGTACTTCCTCGACCGCGCCCGCGGCTATGTCCACCTCTTCGACGCGCGGGCCGGTTTCTTCCAGGGCAAGGACGCGAAGGGCGCCTGGCGGGTGCCCTCGGAGTCGTACGACCCGCGGGTCTGGGGCTACGACTACACCGAGACCAACGGGTGGGGGTACGCCTTCACCGCCCCGCAGGACAGCCGGGGCCTCGCCAACCTGTACGGCGGCAGACAGGGCCTCGCGGAGAAACTCGACGAGTACCTCGCCACCCCGGAGACCGCCTCACCGGAGTTCGTCGGCTCGTACGGCGGGGTCATCCACGAGATGACCGAGGCCCGGGACGTCCGGATGGGCATGTACGGCCACTCCAACCAGGTCGCCCACCACGCCCTCTACATGTACGACGCGGCCGGGCAGCCCTGGAAGACGCAGGCGAAGGTCCGCGAGGTGCTGTCCCGGCTGTACGTGGGCAGCGAGATCGGCCAGGGCTACCACGGCGACGAGGACAACGGCGAACAGTCCGCCTGGTACCTCTTCTCCGCCCTCGGCTTCTACCCGCTGGTCATGGGCAGCGGCGAGTACGCCATCGGCTCACCGCTGTTCACCAAGGCGACGGTCCACCTGGAGAACGGCCGGGACCTGGTGGTCAAGGCCCCGGAGAACAGCGCGCGGAACGTCTACGTCCAGGGCGTGCGGCTCAACGGCCGGAGCTGGCACTCGACCTCGCTCCCGCACCGGCTCCTCGCGCGGGGCGGCGTCCTGGAGTTCGACATGGGCCCGAGGCCGTCGGCCTGGGGCACCGGCAAGCACGCGGCCCCCGTGTCGATCACCCGCGACGAGGAGGTGCCGGCCCCGCGCACGGACACCCTGCGGCCCGGCGGCCCGCTCTTCGACGACACCTCGGCGACGGAGGCGACCGTGACCGCCGTGGACCTGCCGGTGGACGGCCGCACGAAGGCCCTGCGGTACACCCTCACCTCCCCGGCGGACCACACCCGGGCGCCCACCGGCTGGACCCTCCAGGGCTCGGCGGACGGCACGACCTGGCGGACCCTGGACGAACGTCACGGCGAGTCGTTCCGCTGGGACCGCCAGACCCGGGCCTTCTCCCTGCCCGCACGGCACGAGTACGCGCACTACCGCCTGGTGCTGGACGGTGAATCGACCTTGGCGGAGGTCGAGTTGCTGGCGTGAAGTGACTCCCGGACGACGGGGGGACCGGCATCCGAGTGGTGCCGGTCCCCCCGTCGTCCTCACACCGTCGCCGACCCCACTGCCCGCAAGGTCGCCTGAGCGACTTCGTCGGGCGTGCGGCCGTCGGTGGCCACGACCGCGCGGGCCACTTCCTCGTACAGGTGACGGCGGGCCTCCATCAGCTCCCGCCACCGCCCGCCGGGATCGCCCGCCGCCAGCAGCGGGCGGTCGGCGTCCAACCCGGTGCGCCGGGCCGCTTCCTCCGCCTCCATCCACAGACAGACCACGGGGCGGCCGGCCAGCAGCGCGCGCGTGTCCGGATCGAGGATCGCGCCGCCGCCCAGCGCCAGGACCCCGTCGTGCCCGGCCAGCGCCCGGCGCACGGCCCGCTTCTCGACGGCCCGGAAGTGCGGCTCACCGCCCTCGGCGAAGATCTCCGCGATCGTCCGGCCTTCGGCGGCGACGACGTCGTCGTCGGTGTCCCGGTACTCGACGCCCAGTCGCTCGGCGAGCAGCCGCCCGACGGTGGACTTGCCCACGCCCATCGGGCCGACCAGGACGACGACAGGACCCGTGCTCATCGAAGGCGCAGGCTGTCGAGGTAGGAGCGGACGTTGCGGCGGGTCTCGGTGACGCTGTCCCCGCCGAACTTCTCCGCCACCGCGTCGGCGAGGACCAGCGCGACCATCGCCTCGGCGACGATCCCGGCCGCCGGGACCGCGCACACGTCGGAGCGCTGGTGGTGAGCGGCGGCCGGCTCACCCGTTGCCACGTCCACGGTCCTCAAGGCCCGCGGCACGGTCGCGATCGGTTTCATCGCCGCCCGCACGCGCAGGAGTTCGCCCGTGGTGAGCCCGCCCTCGGTGCCGCCCGAGCGGCCCGACGTCCGGCGGATGCCCTCGTCCGTGAGGACGATCTCGTCGTGCGCCCGCGAGCCCGGTACCCGCGCCAGGCCGAACCCGTCACCGACCTCCACGCCCTTGATGGCCTGGATGCCCATCAGCGCCGCCGCCAGCCGGGCGTCCAGCCGCCGGTCCCAGTGCACGTGCGAGCCCAGGCCCACCGGCACGCCGTACGCCAGCACCTCGACCACGCCACCGAGGGTGTCGCCGTCCCGGTGCGCCTGGTCGATCTCGGCGACCATCGCCTTCGACGCGTCCGCGTCCAGGCACCGCACCGGGTCCGCGTCCAGCCGCTCCACGTCCGCCGGGGTCGGGTAGACGCCGTAGGGCGCCTTCGCCGACGCCAGCTCCACCACGTGGGAGACGATCTCGATCCCCGCCGTCTCCTTCAGGTACGACCGGGCGACGGCGCCCAGCGCCACCCGGGCCGCCGTCTCCCGGGCCGAGGCGCGTTCCAGGACCGGGCGGGCCTCGTCGAAGCCGTACTTCTGCATGCCCGCCAGGTCGGCGTGGCCGGGCCGTGGGCGGGTCAGCGGCGCGTTGCGCGCCAGCACGGCGAGTTCCACCGGGTCGACGGGGTCGGCGGCCATCACCCTCTCCCACTTCGGCCACTCGGTGTTGCCGATCATGACCGCCACCGGGGAGCCGAGGGTGAGCCCGTGACGGACACCGCCCAGTAAAGTGACCTCGTCCCGCTCGAACTTCATCCGCGCGCCGCGCCCATAGCCGAGCCGGCGCCGCGCCAGGTGGTCCGCCACCATCTCCGTGGTCACGGGCACACCCGCCGGAAGCCCCTCCAGCGTCGCCACGAGTGCGGGACCGTGGGACTCCCCCGCCGTCAGCCACCGCAACCTGCTCAACGGTGCTCCTCCTCACTGTGCTCGGGTATCTCGTAGGCGGGGAACAGCCGGTGCAGTTCGGCGTGGAACCCCGGGAAGGTCTTGCTGACGCAGCCTGGGTCGTCCAGTTGGAGCGGGACGCCGGAGCCCAGGGCGAGGACCGAGAACGACATGGCGATCCTGTGGTCCCGGCGGCAGGTGATGCGGGCCGGGGCCGGGCGGCCGGGGTGGACGGTGATCCGGTCGGGGCCGTCCTCGACGCGTACTCCGCAGGCACGCAGGTTGGCGGCGACGGCGTCGATGCGGTCGGACTCCTTCAGCCGGGCGTGGCCGATGCCGTGGATGGTGATGGGCGCGTCGGCGAGGGGTGCGATCGCCGCCAGGGTCATGAAGGTGTCCGAGATGTCACCCATGTCGACGTCGAAGCCGCCGCGCAGCCGCCCGCCGCCGGTGACCGTGGTGGTCCCGGCGGTGACGGTCACCCGGGCGCCCGCCTCGGCGAGGACGTCCACGAAGCGCAGATCGCCCTGGAGGCTGCCCGTGCCCAGTCCGGGCACGGTGACGCCGCCTCCGGTGACCGCCGCGGCGGCGAAGAAGTAGGAGGCGGTGGAGGCGTCCGGTTCGATCGTCAGGTCGGTGGGGCGGTAGCGGCCCGGCCGGATGGTGAGGCGGCCGGCGCTCTCGTCGGCGCGGGCGCCGAAGCGGCGCATCAGCGCCAGGGTCATGTCGACGTACGGACGGCTCACCAGGGCCGGGGCGTCGAGCGTCAGACCGTGCCGGGTCAGCGGGGCCGCCATCAGCAGGCCGGACACGTGCTGGCTGCTCGTCGAGGCGTCCACGGTGATCTCGCCGCCGTCGAGTCCGGCGGCTTCCAGCCGCAGCGGCAGGCCCCCGCCGTCCGCCGCCCGGACGCGGGCGCCGAGGCGGGTGAGCGCGTCGACCAGGCCGCCGTGGGGCCGCGCCCGCAGCTGCTCGGAGCCGTCGAAGACGAACGTGCCGCGGCCGGTCGCCGCGAACGGCGGCAGGAAGCGGCCGGCGGTGCCCGCGTCCGCGCACCACACCCGGGCCGGTCCGGCAGGGCCGCGGCCGATGCCGGTCACCTCCCAGCAGTCGTCGGGCCCGTCGGTGCCGAGGCGCGCGCCCAGTGCGGTCAGCGCCGTGCGGAAGGCCACGGTGTCGTCGCTGACGAGCGGTGCCCGCAGGCGGCTGGTGCCCGGTGCCGCGGCGGCCAGCAGCAGCGCGCGGTTGGTGAGGCTCTTGGAGCCCGGGATCCGGGCGACGGGTGTCCCCTCGCGCACGGTCCGGGGCGCTTCCGTCGTCATGGTGTCCGCTCCTGTCTGTGCTGCCGTGCCGGAGCCGGCAGGCTCGTCATACGCCGTGCTGCGAGCCACCGTTGACCTGCACGATCTGGGAGGTGATGTAGGCGCCTTCCGGCGAGCAGAGGAAGAAGGCGAGGCCGGCCACGTCCTGCGGGGTGCCGGCCCGGCCCATGGCGGTCTGCCGGATCAGCAGCGCTTCGCGGGCGGGTGTCATGCGGTCGCCGAAGAACTCGGTGCCCGCGACATAGCCGGGGGCGATGGCGTTGACGCTGATGCCGCGCGGGCCGAGGCGGGTGGCCAGGTGATGGGTGTACGCGTGCAGCGCGGCCTTGGCGGCGCCGTAGCCGCCCGTGCCCGCCGATCCCCGGTAGGCGGCGATGGAGCTGTACAGCACGATGCCCGCGGTGTCGGCCAGCAGCGGGACCAGGGCCTCAACGGTGAGCACCGCGGTCAGCACGTTGGCGCGGTAGGTGTCGTGCCACTCGGCCGCGATGCTCTTGAGGTGGCCGTCACCGGCGTCGACCGTCCCTCCGGCGCAGCACACCACCGCGTCGACGGGCCGGCCGAGCGCCTCGACGTGGTCGTGGAGGCGCAGGGCGCCGGACTCGTCGGAGAGGTCCGCCGGGACGGTGTGCACCTCGGCTGCGCCCGCGGCCCTCAGGGCGTCCGCGGCGGCGTCCAGCCGGTCGGGGCGCCGGCCGGCGAGCACCAGGCCGTCGCCGTGGGCCGCGAAGCGTTCCGCGGTGGCCCTGCCGATGCCCGAGCCCGCGCCCGTGACGATGATCAGTCTTGGCATTGCTTCCCTTTCACCCGGCCGCGGCACCGGCCGCACCGGTGTTGTCAGTGCGTGACGGCGGTCTCGGCGGCTTCGGTGATGACACCGGCCGTGACGAGCCCGAGCACCTCGCTGATGGCGTGGTCCAGGCGCTGGTCGCGGTCCAGGAACGGGACCGCCTCGCGGATCGCCCGGTGGACGGCGCGGGTGCGGGGGCTCATGTGGTGCGGGCCGCGCAGGTCCAGTGCCTGGCAGGCGGCCAGCAGGTGGATGGCCGCCACTTCGTGGGCCAGCGCGACGACGGAGCGCGCCTGGCGGGCGGCGATCGGCGCCAGGCTGACCTTGTCCTGGTTGTGTGCCTCGGTGGAGCGCGAGTGGACACTCGCCGGTGAACTGGTGCCGAGGGCTTCGGCGGTGAGGGCCGACGCGGCGATCTGCATGCCCTTGAAACCGTGATGCAGGCCCGCCTCCCGGTCGCCGGGGGGAAAGCGGGGGATCAGGTTGGGGGTCAGCCCGTTGTTGAACTTCTCGTCGACCAGCAGCTCCAGCTGCCGGTCCAGCAGGTCGGCGACGTTGGCCACGGCGACCTTGAGCGCGTCCATGGACTGCGCGACGTGACCGGCGTAGAAGTTGCCGCCGCTGTGCACGGTTTCGCCGGCGGTGTCGAACAGGGGGTTGTCGGTGGAGGCGTTGATCTCCGTCTCCAGCCAGTTCCAGGTCCAGGCGAGGGTGTCCCGCAGCACTCCGTTGACGTGCGGGGCGCAGCGCAGTGAGTAGCGGTCCTGGATGCTGCGGCGCAGTTGCGTGTAGCCCTGGCCGTCGAGGGAGCCGGCCGCGGTGACGATCTGGCTGTGCGGCAGTGAGAGGTGCGAGCCCTCCAGCAGGGCGCCGATGAGGCGGGCGCTGGCGCGCTGGCCGGGGTGCGGGCGCTGGTCGTGGATGAACGCGGCGTAGTGGCCCCGGTTGCCGAGGAGTGCCTCCGAGGCGAGGGCGGTGCAGATGTCGGCCAGTGCGGCGAGGCGGCGGGCGTCGTGGGCCGCGAGCACGGCGTAGGCCGCGCTGAAGGACGTGCCGTTGATGAGGGCCAGGCCGTCCTTGGCCTCCAGGCCGAGTGCCGTCAGGCCGAGGCTGTCGAAGACGTCGCGGGTACGGCGGAGCGCTCCCCGGTGGCGGACGTCTCCCTCGCCGATGAGGGCGGCGGCGACGTAGCAGAGCGGGATCAGGTCTCCGCTGGCTCCCACCGAGCCGCGTTCCGGTACGGCGGGCAGGATGTCGTGCCGCAGCAGTTCCAGCAGTCTCCCGGCGATCTCCGGGCGGACGCCGGAGTTGCCCCGGGCGAGGCAGTTGGCGCGGATCAGCAGGGTGGCGCGGACCACTTCGTCGGGTGCGAGGGGGCCGGTTCCGTTGAGGTGGTAGAGGATCATGTTGCGTTGCAGGTCGGCTGCCTTGTCCGCGGAGATCTGGCGGTGGGCGCTGTCCCCGAAGCCCGTGGTGACGCCGTAGATCGGGTCGCCGGTGGCGATGAGGCGCAGCTTCAGGTCGCGGGAGGCCCGCATGGCCTCGGCGGCCTCCGTCGTGCAGTCGGCCGTGACGTGCGGGTCGCGGGCCACCGCCCGGACGTCGTCCAGGGTCAGGGAACGGCCGTCGATCTTCACCGTGGTCACTGTGTCGTCCTCACGCGTCTGTCGCCGCGCGTTCGCGCCGCCGCCGATCCGGCGGCGGCGCGAGCGGGCGGTGGCCGGCCCGGGTTCCGGGCCGGGGTCGGTCGGTACCGGTCAGCGGTGCGCCGGTGCCCCGTCGGGGGTCAGCAGGGACAGCCCGCGGATCCCCGGCAGCGTCAGGCGGACGACGACGGCGGGACCCGGGTCGCTCAGCGAGGTGCCGAGGTGTCCGGTGACGAAGAGCTGGTCCAGGCCGGGCCCGCCGAACACCATGTTGGTGATGCAGGGGGTTCGGCTGTCCAGGGAGCCGAGGTCGTGGCCCCGGGCGTCGTGGACACGGACCAGGCCGGTGCCGAAGTGCGCGATGTAGAGCCTGCCTTCGGCGTCGAAGGCGAGGCCGTCCGGCTGGGCCTCGCCGCCGGTCCAGGTGTTGGGCTGCGAGGGCAGCCGCGCGAAGGGCCTCGGCTCGCCCAGGCCGCCGTCCCGGCGCACCGGGAACCGCGTCACCCGGTTGCGGCCTCCCTCGGAGACCATCAGGAACCGGCGGTCGGGGGTGAGCGCGAGCCCGTTGGGGAACTGGAGGACGCCTTCGTCCACCACGGTCCGCAGCTGTCCCCGGGGGCTGTCCAGACGGAGGACCCGGCCGGGTTCGCCCGTGCCGAAGCGGCCCGGGTCGGAGATGTAGCAGGCGCCGGTACGCGGGTCCACGGTGACGTCGTTGGGGGCGCGCAGCGGCCGGCCCTGGCTGTCCTCGGTGAGGGTGCGCAGGACGTGGCCGTCGGCGTCGAGCCACAGGACGGCGGCCGGAGGACCCATCTGCGCCACGAGATGGGTGCCGTCCGGCAGCACCTTGTGCCCGTTCGGCGCGCCGCGCAGGCCGCGCGACCACACCCGGGCCGAGCCGTCCGGGCCGATCTGCAGGATCTCGGTGCCCAGGGTGTCCGACATGAACAGCCGGCCGGAGTGGTCGAAGACGATGCCCTCGCATCCGATCGGGCCCATGCGGGCGATCTCCGTGACGTGGGGCACGGGCAGCGCCGGGGTGGTCCCGCCGCCGCGGGTGGCCGCGGCGGCCGGGCCGGGAACGGCCAGGGGTGCGAGGCCGGCGGCGGCGGCGCCGAGCCCGGTCCCGAGGAGACGGCGGCGGTTCATCCGGTGGTCCTCCCGGGAGGACACCGAGGTGACGGACATGCGGGTCGGCCTCTCGTGCGCGTGGTCGGACGGGAGCGGGGACATCAGGTGGCGGGGGCGACGGCCAGCGAGGCCGCGAGCCGTACGACTTCCTCGGCCTGCGCCGGGTTGAGCCGGGGGTCGCAGGCCGACTCGTACCGGGGCAGCGGGGTCTCGTCGTCGAGGTCCGCGGGGCGCGCCACGCACTCGGTGACGTCGTCCGGGGCGGACTCCAGGTGCAGGCCGCCCGCGTGCAGTCCGTGCGCGCGCATCACGGTGAAGAAGGTCTCGACCTCGGCGAGGACGTCGGTGAGGACGCGGGACTTCTGTCCGGCCGCCGTGGTGCGGGTGTTGCCGTGCATGGGGTCGGTCATCCAGATCGCCTCGGCGGCGCGCGGGCCGAGCCCGTCGAGCAGCGCGGGCAGGGCGGTGCCGATCCGCTGGGCGCCCATGCGCACGATGAGGGTGAGCCGGCCGGGCCGGGCGGCCGGGTTCAGCCGGTCCAGCAGGGCGGTCACGTCGGCCGCCGACGCGTCGGGCCCGACCTTCACGCCGACCGGGTTGGAGATGGCCGCGGCGAGGTCGATGTGGGCGTGGTCGGGCTGGCGGGTGCGTTCGCCGATCCACAGGAAGGGCGCGGACGACGCGTACCGGCCGCCGTGCGTGTCGGAGCGCAGCAGGGCGTGCTCGTATTCGAGGAGCAGTGCCTCGTGGCTGATGTAGGTGGGGGCGAGGACGGAGGTCACGGTGCCGGCGGTCGGCCGCGGGGTGCGCAGTTCGGCGAGCGCCTGCCGCGTCAGTTCGTAGGCGCGCAGCAGCCGGTGCGGGTCGGGCTGCCGGGCGGCGGCGGTGGGTTCGGCCCCGTTGACGGCGTCGCCCCGGTAGACGGGGACGCGGCTGCCGTCGGGGAGCTGTTCCCAGGGGTTCGAGCGGGGTTTGGCGTACTGGCCCGCGAAGCGGCCGATGCGCACGACGGGGATCTTGGTGAGCGACTCGAAGAGGTCACCGAGGGTGTGCAGGGCCGTCGCCTTGGCGCGGATCCGCTCGGGGGTGCTGTCCGAGAAGAGTTCGGCGCAGTCTCCGGCCTGGACGACGAAGGCCGTGCCGCGGGCCACGAACGCCAGCTCCTCGCGGAGCGCGGCGGTGGTCTCCTCACTGACGAGGGCCGGCCGTCCGGACAGCTCCGCGAGGACACGGTCCAGGTCGTCCCAGCGCGTCCAGTCGGGCTGCTGGACAGCGCGCGACGGTATGAGCAAACGAGTGTTGGACATGACTCCTCAAAGGGGTGGTCAAGCGGGCACGGGGGTCAGGCCGGCTTCACGCGCTCCGGGGAGCGCAGTTCGGGGATGCGCACCTTGCCCAGCGTCGAACGGGGGATGCGGTCCACCAGGTGCACCGCGCGGGGGCTGGGCACCCCGGGCAGGGCGTGGGCCAGCACACCGCGGATCTGGCGGGCGCCCGCGACGGCGGGGCTCCCCCGGTCGCCGGGGGCGCAGTAGATCTCGTAGTGCTCGCCGCGGACCCGGTCCGGCACGGGCAGGCAGGCCACGTCGAGGCCCGGGAGGGCGGTGGTCACCGCGGTCTCCACCTCGTCCAGCCAGATCCGCACACCGTTGGCCTTCACCAGCCGGGACGAGCGGCCCAGGTAGGCGAACTCGCGCGGGCCGTGGCGGCGGACGAGGTCGGTGGTGCGCCAGGACGGCGGGGGTTCGGGCATGTCGTGCCGCCGTCCGAGGCGCGGGCTGATGACGTGCAGCGGCTGGAGCGCTCCGGCCGCGTGGGGGGCGTTCCGGTCCGGGACCAGGGCGACGTCGGGCAGCAGCCGCCACCGGCCGTCGTCCGTCCCGGCCGGCGCGATCGGGCGGCTCGCGACGGCCCCGGTCTCCGTGGAGCCCAGCACGGCGTGGGCCGCGAACCGGCTGCCGCGCAGGGCCGTCACGACCTCCTTGGCCACCTCGGGTGCGGCGGCCGTGCTGTGCAGGGCCACCACGCGGGGCAGTTCGCCGAGCGCGGGCAGCAGGCGGCGCAGCAGCGGCCAGCTCGACGGCAGGCAGACGAGGAGGGTGCGGGCGTCCGGCCGCAGCGGCGGCACCTCGGTCACGGGGTGCCGCCAGGCCTGGTGGACGTCGATGCCGCGCAGGCGGGGCAGGACGTCACCGAAGAGGTGGCCGAACAGGTGCCGGGTGGGGGCGAAGTTGATGACGTGGTCGATGTCGCCGGCCAGCAGCCCGGCCACCAGGCCGGCCTCGTAGGTCAGCTGGTCGGGGGTGCGCCACCAGGACACGGGGCTGCCGGTGTGGCCGGAGGTGCGGAACTCGACCTCCGGCCGGTCTCGGTGGCGGACGGCCGTGGGGTGGCCGGTGGTGGTCGCGTCAGGCATCGGAGGCCGCTCTCAGGGCGGCGTCGTCCTCCAGCCGTCCCTGCACGAACTCGGTGATGCGGGAGAGGGTGGAGAAGATGTGGCGTACGTCGTCGGCGACGAAGTCGACCTCGACGCCGAACTGGGTCTCGACGGCGGTGATGCACTCCATGGCGGCGAGGCTGTCGTAGCGCTCGCCGAGCGCCTCGGTGAGGTCGGCGTCCTCGGCGACGCCCTGGACCGCGTCACCGAGCGGGACGGACAGTGCCGCGCGCAGCCGGGTGAGGATCTCGGCGCTGTCGGGGATCACGCTGGACGTGCTCATGCTGCGGGCTCCTTGGTCTCTTCGGGCGCGCCGAGGCGGTCGGCGCGGCGCAGTCGGCCGTCGACGGCCACGTAGACGTGGCTGCGGGCGGCGGGTCGCATGTCGAGGTGGAAGAACGCGGTGCCGGCTCCGACGCGCAGCGCGTCGCCGATCTCCGCGGCGAGGGCGTCGCGGAAGGCCTCGTCGCGTTCCGCGCCGATCTGGCAGACGACACCGGCGTGGTGGATCGACCGGTCGTCGGGTGCGGCGGGCAGCGCCTCCACGGGCATGGCGCCGGCGTAGAGGCTGCCGGGCGGCTCGGTGACGAACCGGATCACGACGTGCGACGGGGTCACACCGCGCGCGGTCAGCCAGCGGGTGAGCCGGACGGTGACGGCCCGGCGGGCGGGCGGCGGCAGTTCGGGGGTGGTGATGGTGATCGTGGGCATGGGGTGGTCGGACCTCACGAGATGGTCAGGGCGGGCAGTGCGGCGGCGTCGTCGCTCACCCACTGCCGCAGCAGGTCGCCGACGCACTCGGCGAGAAGGTCGCGGCCGTCGGCGGGGGCCAGCGGGGTCCAGGCGGTGCCGTGTTCCTGGGTCACCCGGTCGCAGAACCTGCGGATGTGCTCGCGGTCGAGCGGGATGGAGTGGCGGGTCGCGGTGAGCACCGCCTCGTAGGTGCTGAGCAGGTCGGGGATCCGGTTGCCGGTGTTGGCGTAGCCGCCGCCGGGCACGTGGTGCCGCGTCAGGGTCCGGGCGACGGCCCGCGGGTCGGGGGTGCCCAGCAACTGCCGGGCGCGCAGGGCCTGCAGGGTGGCCCGCAGGGTCGGCTCGCCGCCCGGCACGTTGCCGGCCTGCCAGTCCTCGTCCGGGCCGGGGGTGCGGCAGGAGTCGAGGAACCGCAGGAGTTCCGCGGTGTCGAGCGGGTCGCCGTGGCCGTCGCCGAGGATCCGCCGGATCTCGGCGGCGGACACGCTGGAGACGACGTCGGAGCCGCGGCCCTCCCAGTAGCCGAAGCCGCCGTCGGGGTTCTGCAGTCCGCGCAGCCAGGGCGTGATCCGCCCGGCGAGGTGGGCGGCGCCGTCGAGCGCGCCGGCCTCCAGTGCCCAGAGGGTGCAGCGCACCTCGCTGCCGCGGGCGGGCATGTACATCACGCCGCCCTCGTTGGGGAGCAGGCAGCCGCGCAGCCAGCGTCGCCGGGTCTCGATGGCGGGGTCGGCCGTGGTCACCCCGAGCGCCTGGTGGGACAGGATGCTCGCCGAGGTGGACAGGGCGTCGGCCGCGAGGTCGGGTTCGCGGTAGGTGTAGCCGCCTTCGGCGCAGGCCAGCCGGCGCATCCGGGCCGTCACGGCGTCCGCGTACGGTTCGGTGGGCGCGCGCAGGGCGCGCAGCGAGCCGATGGCGCAGAACGACGCCCACACGTCCTCCACCGGGTAACCCTCCCAGCGGACGAACGCGCCGGTCTCGCCGCGCAGGCTCGTGATCCAGGAGACACAGGCGCGGGGGGCGGCGGGGCCGCTGCCGAGCGCGTCCAGGGCGACCGTGGCCCGGTAGGTGGCCCACATACAGGGCACCTCGGCGTCGGGCGAGAACCGGAATCCGCCCTCGGGTGTCTGCTGGGCGCGCAGCCAGGCCACGAGCCGTTCGACGTCCCACGGCGCGGGGTGGGCGCCGGTCCGGGTGAGCGCGCGCCAGGCGAGCACGCCGTAGAAGCAGGCTCGGGCGTCGGCCTCGCCGCGGGCGGCGTGCTCGGGGGTCCAGGCGAGGCCGCCGTCGGCGGTCTGGAGCCCGGAGAGCCACTTCAGCAGCCGCTCGGTGTCGACGGTCTCGCTGCCGGAGCAGATCTCGACGGCGGTGCGGGTGGAGAAGAAGGTCGCCCAGGCGTCCGGGGCCTGCCCGGGCATCATGGCGAAGGCGTCACCGGACCAGGTGGTGTCCAGCCACCTGGTGGTCTGTGCGACGCCGCCGAGGGCCGCCTCGGCGATCCCGAAGCGCAGCAGGTCGGTCAGGCCCTGGGTGCAGTAGTACGTGGCCCAGGCGTCGGAGGCCATGCCACGGCTCCAGGCGTATCCGCCGTCGCCGTTGCGGCGGGAGGACAGGTACCGGGCGGTGCGCTCTCCGTCGACGAAGCCGTCGGGCCGGTTGAGCCAGGCGAGGGTGCGGATCGCGGCGTAGGTGCACCACAGGTCGGGCCGGCCGCTGGAGGTCCCGATGGCCGAGGGGTCGGCCACGAGGTCTTTGGAGACCATCATCACACCTTCTCGACGACGCGTATGTTGGTGCGCTTCCAGCTCTTCTGGGAGCCGCCGCTCTTGGTGGTGGCCGGCAGGCTGTTGACGAACGCGACGGTGTTCCAGGTGAGCCGGAGGGAATTCCGGGAGGCGGTGCGCACGGCTTCCGCCATTTCCTGTTCCAGCTGCCGGTCGGATTCGCCGTCGCGTTCCAGCAGAAGGCGCAGCGGGGTTCCTTCGGGGTCGATTTCCATGAGATATCCGGTGGCACCGGTGACGCCGTAGACGATTTCTTCCAGGTCCCGGACGGTGACCTTGGCGCCGCCGAGGACCAGGGCGTCGCTGCTGCGTCCGTGCACGACGACCGACGGCACCGGTGAGCCGCAGGCGCAGTCGTCGGCGAGGGTGACCTCGTCGCCGGTGTCCAGGCGGAGCAGCGGCCGGGCGTGCAGGTGCAGCGGGGTGACGACGAGGCGTCCGCGGGCGCCGGGGCGCAGGGGGACGACTCCGGCTTCGGTGGCCAGCTCGAAGTGGTTCGCGGCGGGCAGCAGGTGGTGGCGGCCGGCGCGGCAGGAGGTGGCGAGGGTCCCGGTCTCGGTGCTGCCGTAGCTGGCGTCGTAGACGGAGGCGCCCCACCAGGAGCCGAGGCGGACACGGAAGGGTTCGGTGTTCACCTCTCCCAGCAGCATGATCCGGGAGACGCTCTCGCTGAGCGCGTCGAGGTCGCCGCGGCGCTTGAGCAGCCGGGTCAGCTGCTGGGCGACGCCCGGGGCGACGAACACGGTGGTGGGCCGCAGGGTGCGCCAGATGCCGGTGAGCCGGTCCCAGTCGCAGATGCCCGTCGCGAAGGGGTAGGCGCGGGTGTGGACGAGGCCGAGGTACTCGCAGACCTGGGCGATGAGGTCACCGACCGGGACCACGTCGGAGGGCAGCAGGCTGAGCACCCGGTCGTCCGGGGAGAGCAGGGGGCGCCAGGCCTCGGCGACGGAGACCGCGTTGCGGATGACGTCCGCGGCGAGCCTTGGGGTGGGGGTGGGCCGGCCGGTGGTGCCCGTCGTCTCGTAGTACTTGTCCGCGCCGTCCGGGGTGACGGCGCAGAATTCCAGCGGCCGTTTCTTCAGTTCATCTTTGGAGGTGATCGGAAGGCGGCGGAAATTCTCCATGGAGAAAGGGCCGAGTCTTCCGTATGCCTGGGTCAGGGAAGCTCTTTCCCATACCCGCCGGAGCTTGTCTTCGTAGAATGCTTCGGTCGGCGCCTTGTCGAGGTGGTCCCTGAATTCCGCCTGAGCTTCCAGAAGCTCCTGGAGCCGGTCTTGACTGTTGATTAACAACGTTCCTCCGGTTTCCGTGCACATCCCGGCGATCGCGAGCAACAGTAGTCCGCGCGGAGTCAACGCATCAACAGGTAAAGAGAAATCAATCGGGGTTTTTATTTGACCACGACAGCGTAATGATCCGGCCCTTAAAGCGGAATTAACAATACCGTCACTGAGAACTGGGAATTCTCAGATTTTGAGATGGCGGGTGCGGGGACGGCGGGTGCGCACGCACAGGTGAAGCCCTCCCCACGCGGGGAGGGCTTCACCTGTGTACGACTGCGGACGCGGAGCGGCGCTCCTCAGGTGTAGGCGAGCAGACGGCCGGCGGCGATCACGGCGGACCACACCACGATCGAGACGACGGCCGCGACCCTCGCTCTCGCCGGGCTCGGGACCTCGATGTCCCAGCCGTCCACCCTGCGGAAGGCGCCCCAGTGGAAGACGGCGATGTTGACGCCGGCGACGATCAGCAGACCCAGTTTCCAGGGCGCCGCGCCGCTGTTGCCGACGGCGACGGCCCCGGAGACGAACATCACCACTCCGCTCGCGACCGCCAGCGCGAAGCCGAAGCGGGCCAGCGGCAGCAGATGCCGGGCGGCCGCCGTGACGGGCAGCAGCTGCCGGCCGACGCCGAGCAGCCGGAGGTCGAAGGCCAGCGCGGGGCCGACGAGCAGTGCGATGCCGAGGATGTGCACGCTCTCCAGCGAGGAGTACACCAGGGGGGTGGTGCGGACGGCCTCGCCGAGACCGGAGCCTTCGAGCCAGGAGAAGAAGTCGTTCACGGTCAGGCCCTGTTGGCTCGGCGCACGACGTAGTACCCGCCCCCGGCGAAGAGCAGCAGCACGGCGCCGCCGGTCACCAGCCAGACGGTCGTGTCGGAGGAGTCCTCGGACTCGGCGGCCGCGGTGCTGCCCGTCTCACCCTGGGCCCGGCGGCCGGCCTCGTCCTCCCCGGCCGACGCCGCCGCGCCCTCACCGGCCGCCGCCTCGCCCTCCTCGGCGGGCTCGGGGGCCACCGGCAGGGGCACGGACCGCTGACGGACCGCCTGCCCGTCCTCCAGCACGATCATCTCGGGGCGCAGCTCGTCGTCGTGGTCGCGGTCCAGGTAGCCGACGACCTCCAGCTTGTCGCCCTCCTCCACCTCGCCGTCCATGCCCCAGGCCGACAGCCGCTCGATGGGGGCCAGGATCAGGGTCAGTTCGTCGCTCGACCCGGAGTAGGAGCGAGTGGCCTCCATGACCTGCCGCCCGCCGATGTCCTCCAGGTCCGAGGGGATGTCACGGTCCGCCCAGCCGGCCGGGACCTGCTTCTCCTCGATGCGGAGCGTCACCTCGGGGTGCGGGTTGCCCCAGCGCACACCGGTCACGGTGCCGGATGCGTAATAGGGGGCGGTCGTGTCGTAGTGCTCCCATCCGTGGTGGGCGGCCGCCGGACCGGCGGTCGTCAAGGCCAGAACGAGTGCGGCGACGGTCGTGGCCAGAGCGGAAGCGGAGGGTCGAAGTCGCATGCCCCACAGTGTGGTTGGTGAAGCCGTTCACTTCTTTGATTGTTCATCAGATTCAATGTGTGTGATTGCATGAAGGTATGAATCTTGAACAGATGCGCTACATCGTGGTACTGGCGGAGGAGCTCCATTTCGGCCGTACGGCCCGGCGCCTCGGCCTCCAGCAGCCGACCCTCAGCCAGCAGGTACGCAAACTGGAGGACGAGTTAGGCGTCTCCCTGTTCGACCGGACCACCCGGGAGGTGAGCATCACCGCGGCGGGCGAGAGCTTCGTCGCCGAGGCCCGCCGGGCCCTGCACCACGTGGAGCGGGCCCAGCTGGCCGCCCGGCAGACCGGACGCGGCGACGTGGGCGAACTCGTCCTCGGCTTCGTCGGATCGGCCGTGCCCGAGCTGATCCCCCGGCTGCTGCGCCGTTTCAGACGGGTCTACCCCGGCGTGGAGCTCCAGGTGCGGGAGCTGCCCAGCGCGCGCCAGGTCGAGGAACTGCTCGCCGGGCGGATCGACGTGGGCATCCTGCACGCCCTGAGCGACAACGAGATCCCGGAGGGCCTGACCAGCCAGGAGATCATCCGTGACGTCCTGGTCGCGGCGCTGCCCCGCAGGCATCCGCTGGCGCCGGTCACTCCGCTGCCCACGGCCAAGCTCGCCGGGGAGCCGTTCATCATGTTCCCCCGCCACATGGGCCCGGCCCTGCACGACCGGATCACCGGCCTGACCCGGGCCGCCGGATTCGAGATCCAGGTGTCGCAGGAAGCGGGTCACATGCAGACCATCATCGGACTGGTCGCGGCCGAGGTCGGGGTGTCCATCGTGCCCCGGACGATGGCGGCCCTGCGGCAGCCCGGTGTCGAGTTCCGCCAGCTCAGCCCCCGGCCCGACCCGCTGCCCATCCAGCTCGTCTGGCGGCGCGGTGAGACGAGCCCCGTGGTACGCAACTTCCGGACGGTCCTCACCGCGGACTCCGCCAACGCCCGCGGACGCCACGACAGCTGAGCCACGAGCCACGCACACCGCGGACGCGCCGGCACCCGCACCGCACCCGCACGCCTGCCCTCGCACATCGGCAGTCACACGTCGGCGGTCACACGTCGCAGCCGGCTCGCCGTACGCCGCACCCGGCACCCGGGGTCCCGCACCCCAGCTCGCGGCAGTCCCCTCCAGTGCGCCACCCCCCACACACATCCCGCACTCCGCACTCCGCCGACAGCGTCGTCAGGCGGAGGCGTCGATCACGGCGTCCGCGTGCCTCAGGAACCGGTGCAGGGTGGGAAGCGTGTTGTCGCCCCGCCAGGCGAGCCCCAGCGCGCAGGTCGGCACCGGCTCGGCGAAGGGCTTGATCACCACACCCGGCACCGACAGCCGGCCCGCCCGTCCCTCGCCCAGGACGGTGATCCCGTGCCCATGGGCGACCGCGTGCAGCATGCGCTCCTCCTCGGGCTCCCAGCGGGCGATCTCGGGACGGTTGCCAGGACCGAAGACCTGGTCCAGGATGCGGTCCCACATCCCCGGCCCGTTCTCCCGGGGCCACCAGACGAAGGGCTCACCGGCCAGGTCCGCCACGCCCACGGCGCTTCGCGCGGCCAGCCGGTGCCGTGCCGGGAGGGCCACCACCAGCGGCTCGTCGGCCACCTCGCGGCCGACCAACTCCTCGGTGTTCTCCAGCGGGAGCCGCACGAACGCGACATCGATCGTGCCCTCGCTCAGCTCCACCTCATGGGCGGCCGTGTACCCGCTGGAGAGCCGTACCTCGACCTGGGGGTACTCGGCCATGAAGCCCTCCACCAGAACATCGCTGACCCCCCCGGCGGCAGAGCGCGCGATGCCGATCCGCAGCCGGCCGACCTCGCCCGTCCCATAGGTGCGGATGACTTCCTGGAGATTCCTGCTCCGGCTCAGCACGTCGCGTGCCAGGGGCAGCAGCACTCTTCCCGCCTCGGTCAACTCGACCCCGCGGCGGTCCCGTTCGAAGAGTTCGGCACACAGGCGCCGCTCAAGTGCCTTGATCTGCTGGCTCAGACCAGGCTGCGCGATGCCCAGGCGGGCCGCCGCACGTCCGAAGTGCAGCTCCTCCGCCACCGCAACGAAGTACTGAAGGTGCCGTAACTCCACGTCGGGATTCTATAGACCGCCGCTGTGGGGAGGTTTGCGAACCATCCGCGTTCGTTTCACTTCCGGCGGAGGAGGCGAAGGACATGTGAACGTCCGTGAACCTGCCCGCGATCAGGCCGCGACACGGCCGCCGGACTGCCGTGCGGTGCCGGAGCCGGAGAACAGCCGCCGCAGCAGCAGTCCCGCGAGGAGGCACACCGCCATCACGACGAGCGCCGTCGCGGAGGCGGCTCGCGCGTGGGCGGCCACCCCGGAGGCGCCGCCGAGGAGCGCGCTGAACACGGAGCCGATGACCGCCACCGAACAGGCGTGGGACAGCTGGGTGACGGTCAGGAGCAGGGCGCTGGCCGCGCCGCTGTCCTCCGCGGGCGCGGCGCTCAGGACCAGTGAGATCAGCGGCCCGGCCACCAGCCCCTGGCCCAGTCCCAGCATGCCCAGGGCGGCGGGGAGCACGGCCAGTTGGAGGGAGACCGGGGCGCAGGACACCACGGCGGTGAAGGTCAGCAGACCGGTGGCCATCAGGGCGATGCCGCCCAGGACGGTCCTGCGCTCGGTGGCGGCCGGTATCCGGCCGCCGACGGCGCTCGCCAGCGCGAAGCCGGCGGACAGGGGCGAGAAGAGGAGGCTGGTGACGAGCGGGCTGCGCTCCAGTCCGTCCTGCACGTAGTAGGAGAGCAGGGCGAGGAACCCCTGGTTCCCGGCGTAGAAGGCGAGGACCGCGGCCAGGCCCCGGGCGAAGCGGCCCTCGCGGAAGAGGCGGGGCGGGACGACGGGTGACAGGGACCGCGCTTCGAGGCGGCGCTCGCGGGCCCAGAACAGCGCCAGCAGGATCCCGACGGCGCCCAGCGCCGCCACGACGTGCGGGGGTGCGAGTACCAGGGACCTGCCCAGCACGGACAGCAGCAGGAAGAGCGCCGCGCCGAGCAGCGCCGCACCCGTCACATCGAGCCGGGTACGCGGCCCGTGGCTCTCCGGCACGGCTCGCCAGGCACCGGCGACGACCAGCGCCCCGATGGGCACGTTGACCAGGAACAGCGCCCGCCACCCGAGGTCGAACGGGTTCCACGCCATGAGGATTCCGCCGCACACCGGCCCGGCCACCCAGGCCAGCCCGATGGTGACGCCGTAGAGGCCCACCGCGCGGCGCCGGACCGGGGCGGGCAGGGAGGCGTGGATGATGGCCAGGACCTGGGGCAGCATCAGCGCGGCGGTCAGGCCCTGGACGACCCGGGCCACGATGAGGACGGCCGGTGAGCCGGCGAGGGCGCAGATGGCCGAGGTGAGCGTGAAGCCCGCCGCTCCGCACAGGAAGACCCGCCTGCGCCCGAACGCGTCCCCCAGTCTGCCGCCCGTCATGAGGGCGACCGCGTACGACATCGTGTACCCGGCGACGACCAGCTGGGTCTGGGCGAAGGACGCGCCGAGCGCGCTGCGCAGCGAGGGCGCCGCGAGCAGCATGCTGCTGGAGTCGAAGCCGCCGACGAAGGTGGCGGTCAGGATCGACACGAGCACCATGCCGTACCCCGCCGCCGCGGTTCTCGGAGCCGCTTCGGGGGCCGGTGTTCCACGAAGAGTTCGCATGGACAGATTGATCCATGTCGCTCTTTCCGCGTCCAAGTCCGGTTGGTTTCCCACTGATAAGCGGAAGTGCTCAGCCTGGTCGCGGACGGGTGGGTGGGGGCGCCCCGCGGGCGGGTTCCGGTCCGCCGGGATGGGAGCGCTCCCACACACCCAGGCTGGAAGGTATCGCCGGATGGTCCTCCGTGTAAACGGGTCGTGCACAGACGGAGGGCCGCACCCCCGTCGCCGGGGATGCGGCCCTCGAGCCTGTTCGCTCAGGTCTACTTGCGGATCAGGCTGCGCAGCACGTACTGCATGATGCCGCCGTTGCGGTAGTAGTCGGCCTCACCGGGGGTGTCGATGCGGACGACCGCGTCGAACTCGACGCCCGTGTCGGTGGTGACCTTCACCGTGCGCGGCGTGGTGCCCTCGTTCAGCTCGGTGACGCCGGAGATGGAGAAGGTCTCCTCGCCGGTCAGGCCGAGGGACTCGGCGGACTGGCCCTCCGGGAACTGCAGCGGCAGCACGCCCATGCCGATGAGGTTCGAGCGGTGGATGCGCTCGTACGACTCGGCGATGACGGCCTTGACGCCGAGCAGCGCGGTGCCCTTGGCCGCCCAGTCGCGGGACGAGCCGGAGCCGTACTCCTTGCCCGCGAGCACGACGAGCGGGATGCCCTGCTCGATGTAGTTGCGGGAGGCGTCGTAGATGAAGGAGACCGGGCCGCCGTCCTGCGTGAAGTCGCGGGTGTAGCCGCCCTCGGTGCCCGGCGCGATCTGGTTGCGCAGGCGGATGTTGGCGAACGTGCCGCGGATCATGACCTCGTGGTTGCCTCGGCGGGAGCCGTAGGAGTTGAAGTCACGACGCTCCACACCGTGCTCGGTGAGGTACTGGCCGGCCGGGGTGTCGGCCTTGATCGCACCGGCCGGGGAGATGTGGTCGGTGGTGACCGAGTCGCCCAGCTTGGCGAGGACGCGGGCGCCGGTGATGTCGGAGACCGGGGTGGTCTCCATCGTCATGCCCTCGAAGTACGGGGGCTTGCGGACGTAGGTGGACTCCGGGTCCCATTCGAAGGTGTTGCCGGTCGGGACCGGGAGCGACTGCCACTGGGCGTCGCCCGCGAAGACGTCCTGGTACGACTTGGAGAACATGTCCTCGCCGATGGCGTTGGCGACGACGTCGTTGACCTCGGCCTCGGTCGGCCAGATGTCCTTCAGGTAGACCGGGTTGCCGTCCTGGTCGGTGCCCAGGGCGTCCTTGGTGATGTCCACCTTCATGGAGCCCGCGATGGCGTAGGCGACGACCAGCGGCGGGGACGCCAGGTAGTTCATCTTGACGTCGGGGTTGATCCGGCCCTCGAAGTTCCGGTTGCCGGAGAGGACCGAGGTGACGGCGAGGTCGTGGTCGTTGACGGCCCTGGAGACCTCCTCCGGCAGCGGGCCGGAGTTGCCGATGCAGGTGGTGCAGCCGTAGCCGACGAGGTTGAAGCCGACCTTGTCGAGGTACGGGGTCAGACCGGCCTTGTCGAAGTAGTCCGTCACGACCTTCGAACCCGGGGCGAGGGTGGTCTTGACCCACGGCTTGCGGGTCAGGCCCTTCTCGACCGCCTTCTTGGCCACCAGGGCGGCGGCGACCATGACGTACGGGTTGGAGGTGTTGGTGCAGGAGGTGATCGCGGCGACGGTGACGGCGCCGTGGTCGATCTCGTAGGTGCTGCCGTCGGGGGCGGTCACGGTGACCGGGTTCGACGGGACGGCCGCGCCGGTGCCCTCGGCGTGCTGCGGGGCGCCCGCGCCGTTCTCCTGGCTGCCGTAGGCCGGGGCGTCGGAGGCCGGGAAGGACTCGTCGCTCGCCTCGTCCACCGGGGAGGCGGCGGTGCCGGCCTGCGTGGTGGGGACCTCGACGTAGTTGAGGACGTCCTTGGCGAACTGCTGGGCCGCCTCGGCGAGGACGATGCGGTCCTGCGGGCGCTTCGGGCCGGCGATGGACGGGACGACCGTGGAGAGGTCGAGCTCCAGCTTCTCGGAGAAGTCCGGCTCGGCGGCCGGGTCCAGCCACAGGCCCTGCTCCTTGGCGTACGCCTCGACGAGCGCGACCTGCTGCTCGGAGCGGCCGGTGAGCTTGAGGTAGTTCAGGGTCTCGTCGTCGATCGGGAAGATCGCGGCGGTGGAGCCGAACTCCGGCGACATGTTGCCGATGGTGGCGCGGTTCGCGAGGGAGGTGGCGGCGACGCCCTCACCGTAGAACTCGACGAACTTGCCGACCACACCGTGCTTGCGCAGCATCTCGGTGATGGTGAGCACGAGGTCGGTGGCGGTGGTGCCGGCGGGCAGCTCGCCGGTCAGCTTGAAGCCGACGACGCGCGGGATGAGCATGGAGACCGGCTGGCCGAGCATCGCGGCCTCGGCCTCGATGCCGCCGACGCCCCAGCCGAGCACGCCGAGGCCGTTGACCATGGTGGTGTGCGAGTCGGTGCCGACGAGGGTGTCGGGGTACGCCTGGCCGTTACGCACCATGACGGTGCGGGCCAGGTGCTCGATGTTCACCTGGTGGACGATGCCGGTGCCCGGCGGGACGACCTTGAACTCGTCGAAGGCGGTCTGGCCCCAGCGCAGGAACTGGTAGCGCTCCTTGTTGCGGCCGTACTCCAGCTCGACGTTCTGCGCGAAGGCCTCGTGGGTGCCGAACTTGTCGGCGATGACGGAGTGGTCGATGACCAGCTCGGCCGGGGCCAGCGGGTTGATCTTCGCCGGGTCGCCGCCCAGCTCCTTGACGGCCTCGCGCATGGTGGCGAGGTCGACGACACAGGGCACGCCGGTGAAGTCCTGCATGATCACGCGGGCCGGCGTGAACTGGATCTCCTGCGACGGCTGGGCCTGGGAGTCCCAGTTGCCGAGGGCGCGGATGTGGTCGGCGGTGATGTTCGCGCCGTCCTCGGTGCGGAGCAGGTTCTCCAGCAGGACCTTCAGGCTGTAAGGCAGCCGGGCGGAGCCCTCGACCTTGTCAAGCCGGAAGATCTCGTACGACTCGTCGCCCACCTGCAGCGTGCTGCGGGCGTCGAAGCTGTTCGCCGACACGACAGTCTCCTTCATTGATGTGCGCGTACCACCGCATCCTGCCGCCACGCGAGCTTGGCCGATCCGCTAAGGTAAGGCTAAGTTAGGTAACCCTTACTGCTGTGGTGGCTGCGGTGCGCCTCGGCAGATATCTCGATGTCGAGATAACTCTAGTACATGAGGGCCGGATGGTCATGCCCGGACCCCGGCGCGGTGCGCCGCCCGCCGCACGGACCGCACCGGACCCCGCCCGGGCCGAGACCGAGGCCGCCCCCCTCGGGCCCA
>NZ_MUND01000273.1 GCF_002154375.1 Streptomyces glaucescens
TCGTTGAGCGCCTTGACCATCCTCCGGAACTCGACCGTGCGGGTGGTGCCGTCCGGGTCGGTGGAGTAGGAGCCCTCGGGGACCGTGTAGTGGTACGGGTCGTAGCCCCAGTTGTAGGCGTCCTTCGCCGCCGCCTTCGCCACGCACTCCTGCTGCTCGTCGGAGTCGGCCGGGAAGGAGGCCAGGTCGCACTCGACGGTCGCCCGGTCGGCCTTCTCCTCCGGGATGGTCGCGACGTCGAAGACCGGCAGCAGGTGGACGTGGGAGGTGCCCGCCTCGGCCAGAGCACGCAGGTGCCTGCTGCCGGCCGAGTTCTTCCGGGAGAAGGCGGCGTATGTGCCTCGCTCGCCGGCCGGAACCGTCGAGTCCTCGACGGAATGGTCGCGCACGTGCAGCTCCTGTATCTGCGCGTCCTTGAGGGGCACGGCCTCGGGTTTGTCCAGCCCGGACCACCCCGCCGGTTTCAGCGCCTTGTCGTCCAGGTCGACGACGAGACTGCGGGCGGAGTCGGCCGTCAGGGCCACCGAGTACGGGTCGGTGACCTTGTTGGTGACGATCCTGCGGACGGACGGGGCCCACACCGTGACGGCGTACCGGTACGGCTTGCCGGTCCAGGCCCTGGATCCCGTCACCGACCAGACACCCGTGTCACCGTCCCGGCGCATCGGGACCCGTCTGCCGTCCAGCTCCAGGGAGACCGAGCGGGCCGTGGGGGCCCAGACGGACAAGGTGGGCCTGCCCCGGTCGAAGACGGGCCCGAGGCGGGCGTTGCGCGCCTCGCCGTAGAGATCGTCCAGCACCCCGGGGATCTGAACGCCCGTGGCCGCGAGCAGCGCTCCGTCGGCGGCCCGCTGTGTGGCGATGACCTGGCCGCGCAGCGCGGTGCGGACACGGTCGCGGTCACGCGGGTCGACCGTGAAGGCCGGGTGGTCCCTCAGGTGCGGGTGCGCGGCCTTCTGCGCGTCGCTCAGGGTCGTCGGTGCCAGACGCAGCCAGTGTCCCTCGTGGGAGAGGGCACCTTCCTCGATGGTGATGTCGCCCCGGGGGGCGTACACCAGCTGCTGACTGGTGGCGTCGGTGGCCTTGACCTTCCACACCACCGTTTCGGCGTCGATCCACTGGGCCTTCGAGGAGCCGAGGTCGAGGTCGGGGGCGGAGCCGACGGTCGGCAGCAGGTAGCCGTCGGTGCGGCCGATGAGCCAGACCTCCTTGCCGTGGCCGGCGAAGTCGAGGGACCGGTCGCTGGAGATGTCCTTCTCGTCGCCCCGGTGGACGATGTAGCTGAGGGACGTGGCACCTTCGGCGAGGGGCACCTCGAAGGTCACGCCGAAACTGTCCCTGGCGACCGGCTGCAACGGCTTGGTCCAGTCCGTCGGGTTCGCCGCGCCGGTCCAGGTGTGCAGGCCCCAGCCCTCGTAGTCGCCGTCGGCGCGGTGGTAGTGCAGGACGGCCTTCTTCTGGTCCTGCGGCGGGTACGCCCCCTCGGGAGCCGTCACCGCCTGTCCGTCCTCGCCCTGCTCGATCCAGACCTCGCCGGTCTTCGCCGGCTCGAACGCGCGCTGCGGGCCGTCCGCGGCCCCGTCCTTCTCCACGGTGTAGGTGACGTTGCCGATGCCGTCGTCCAACTGCACCCAGGCGAAGGCCCCGTAGGCGTCACGACCGATGAAGTCCGCGGTGCCCGTCGAGGACTTGAGCTGCCAGCCCTCGTAGTCGCCGCCCGCCCGCTGGTAGTGCACCACGGCGTAGGGGCGGTCGACCGCGCTCGGCTTGGGCTTGAGCGGTGGTTGTCCGGCGGTGGTGGTGGCGGTGGCGCTCGCGGTGCGTCCGGCACTGTCGACGACCACGGCCTTGTACCGCAGAGCAGTCCCCGCGCGCACCGTGTCGGGCAGGTGCTGGGTCACCTTGTAGGGGGCGTGGTCGGCCGAACCCAGCGTCCGCCACGGCCCGTCACCCACCTGCGCGGCGAACACCACCCGGTTCAGCAACCCGCCGTCCACGTCCGCGGAGATCTCCACGTCACCGGTGGCACCGGCCGCCGGCGCCCGCACCGACACCGACGGCCTGGCAGCCGGGGACATCAGCGGCCCGGCCGCCTTCAGCACCACCGGGGCCAACGGCGGCACCACCACCGACACCTTCTTGTCCGCGCCACTGGTCACCCGCGCCGAGGATCCGTACACCCCACGGAAGTCCATCCCCGCCGCATACGTCGGCACCTCGACCGACCGGGCCCGCTCGGCGTTGTTCACCGCCACGACGTACTCGACCTTCTGCCTCGGGTCCGTGCGCGAGAACGCGTACACGCCCGGCCCGTCGTCCGCGTACCGCTCCTGCTGCACACCGTCGCGCAACGCCGGATGCCGCTTCGTCAACCGCGACAGGGAAGCGATCGACCGGTACAGCGGATGCGCCGGGTCATACGCGTCCGAGGCATGCGTACGCTTTGTGCCGATCTGATCGTCGTCGACGTAGTCCTCGACCTTGGAGGCGAACAGCGTCTGCCTGGCGCCCTTGTCCCCGCCCGGTCCGGTGAAGCCCTGCTCGTCACCGGCGTAGATCACGGGATTGCCCCGGGACAGGAACAGCAGCTCGTGCGCGAACCGGTCGCGGCGCAACAGCTCGGCGTCGTCCGCGCCGGGATGGTCCTGGCTGACGAAGCTGCCGATGCGGCCCATGTCGTGGTTGCCGAGGAAGGTGACCTGCTCGTAGGCGTTGGCCTTGTCGGTGGTGTAGCGGTAGTCCTGGGCGAGGACGCCGGACAGGGTGCTCGCCGGCTTGTCCTGGGAGGCGTAGCCACGGATGGCGTTCTGCAGCGGGAAGTCGAGGGTGGCGTCGAGGCGGCCCCGGGTCACGTAGGGCGCCGTGACGGCCGGGTCGGAGGAGAGGGTCTCGCCGAAGACGAAGAAGTCCTCGCGCCCCTTCTTCGCTGCGTAGGCGTCGATCGCGGTGGCCCACCGGGTCCAGAACGGCATGTCGACGTTGCGTACCGTGTCGACGCGGAAGCCGTCCACGTCGAAGTCCTTGACCCACCTCTGGTAGATCTTCTCCAGGCCCTTGACGACCTCGGGCCGCTCGGTCCACAGGTCGTCGAGACCGGTGTGGTCCCCGTACAGGCCGCTCTCACCGACGAAGGTCGAGTCGCCCCGGTTGTGGTACATCGTGGGGTCGTTCAGCCAGGCCGGGACCTTGGTGTCGGCCTCGTCCTCGTGCACGACGGGCGTGTACGGGAAGCTGTCCCGGTCGACCTCGCCCATACCGGTGCTGTCGTCGAAGGGACGGCCCTCGGTGTCGAGGTAGGGGTAGGCGCCCTTGGAACGGTATCCGTACTTCTTCTCGACGTTCGTGACGGTGTCGGCGGTGTGGTTGGTGATGACGTCGAAGAAGACCTTCATACCCTTGGCATGGGCCTTGTCGATGAGTTCCGCGAGCTCCGCGTTGGTCCCGAAGTGCGGGTCGACCTGGGTGAAGTCCGTGATCCAGTAGCCGTGGTACCCGGCGGACTCGCCGCCGCCCTGCACCGGCTTGTTCTTGAAGATGGGGGCCATCCAGATGGCGGTGGTGCCCAGACCCTTGATGTAGTCCAGCTTCTTGATCAGGCCCCTGAGGTCGCCGCCCTGGTAGAAGCCCTTGTCCGTCGGGTCGAAGCCGGTAGTGGTCCGGTCACCGGTGAGCCCTCCGCGGTCGTTGGCCGTGGAGCCGTTGGCGAACCGGTCGGGCAGCAGGAAGTACGACTGCTCCCGGGTCAGGTCATGGCGGGCCGGCTCGGCGGCCAGCCGGGCGTCGGACGGCGGCCCGGGCGGCCGGGCCCCCGCGGTCGCCGCGGTCGCCGGCTGGGGCGTGCCGAGCGCCGTGGCGAGCAACGCGGCCACGACGGCCGAGGTGGCGACGGCGGTGGGACGGGTCACGCTGACGGCCTTGGGCCGCGGCACGAGTCCGCGACCACCGCGGTCTCTTCGCCTTGTCCGGCTCCTTCGATCTGTTGGGTCTGGGAACGCACCGGTCACTTGTCGGTTCCTTCCGGTTGTTTTCCTTCGATACGCACGCCGGTGGCGCCCAGCAGGGCGCCGCTGTCCGCTCGTTGGGTGGCGAACAGCCGGGCCCCGAGGGCCTGGCCGATGCGGTCGCGGTCCCGTGGGTCCACGCGGAACGCGGAAGCCTGCGCGTGCTGCGGGTAGCGGGACTTCTGTGCCTCGGTCAGCTCGGTCGGGACGAGTCGCAGCCACTGGCCCTCTGCGGAGAGGGCGCCGTTCGCGAGCGTGAGGTCGCCTTCGGTGGCGTACACCAGTTGCTGACTGGCGACGCCCGTGCCCTCGCCCGCCCATACGACGGTGTCGTCACCGATCCAGGTGGCCTCCGACGCGTCGAGGTCGAGGCCGAAGGCGCCGCCGGGAGAAGGCGTCAGATAGGCGGGGTCGCCGGCCACGCGCCAGACCTCGTGCCCGTACAGGGAGAAGTCGAGGGCCTCGTCGACCGGGACGTCCTTCTCCTCCCTCTTGTGCAGGATGTAGCTGAGCGAGGCGGCTCCGTCGTTGAGCCGCACTTCGAAGACCAGGCCGAAGGAGTCCTCGCGCACCGGCTGGATGGGCTCGTTCCACTCGGGCGGATCCGCGGATCCGGTCCAGGTGTGCAGGCCCCATCCCTCGTAGTCGCCGTCGGGCCGGTGGTAGTGCAGGACGGCCTTGGACCCGTCCTGCGGCGGATACGCGGCCTTGGGCCGGGCCTTGCGGACGACCGCGCTGTTCTCCTCGGTCCACACCTCGCCGGCCGCGGCGAAGTCGAAGGCGCGCTCGGGTCCGTCGGCGACACCGTCCTTCTCGATGGTGAAGCGGATGGTGCCGGTGCCGGTGCCGGGCGTGATCCACGCGAAGGCGCCGTAGGCGTCACGGCCGATGAACCGGGCCGTCGTACCGTCGGCGGTCCGCAGCCGCAGACCGTCGTAGTCGCCGTCGGCTCGCCGGTGGTGGACGACCGCGTGCTGTCGCTTCGCCGTCGGTCTCTCGGCCACGGGCGGTCGTCCGGCGGTGGTGGTGGCGGTGGCGCTCGCGGTGCGTCCGGCACTGTCGACGACCACGGCCTTGTACCGCAGAACGGTCCCCGCACGCACCGTGTCCGGCAGGTGCTGGGTCACCTTGTAAGGAGCGTGATCGGCCGAGCCCAGCGTCCGCCACGGCCCGTCGCCCACCTGCGCGGCGAACACCACCCGGTTCAGCTGGCCACCGTCCACCGTCGCGGCGATCTCCACATCACCGGTCGCACCCGCCGCGGGCGCCCGCAACGTCACCGACGGCCCGGCCGCCGGGAACGCAAGCGGCCTGGCCGCCTTCAGCACCACCGCCGACAACGGCGGCACCACCACCGAGATCTTCCGGTCACCGCCGCTGGTCACCCGCGCCGACGATCCGTACACACCACGGAAGTCCATCCCCGCCGCATACGTCGGCACCTCGACCGACCGGGCCCGCTCGGCGTTGTTCACCGCCACGACATACTCGACCCTCCGCTTCAAGTCCGTGCGCGAGAACGCGTACACGCCCGGCCCGTCGTCCGCGTACCGCTCCTGCTGCACACCGTCGCGCAACGCCGGATGCCGCTTCGTCAGCCGCGACAGCGCGGCGATCGACCGGTACAGCGGATGCGCCGCATCGAACGCGTCCGAGGCATGCGTACGCTCCGTGCCGATCTGATCGTCGTCGAGGTACTCCCCCACCTTCGACGCGAACAGCGGCTGCCGGGAGTACACATCACCCGCCGGTCCGGTGAAGCCCTGCTCGTCACCGGCGTAGATCACGGGATTGCCCCGGGACAGGAACAGCAGCTCGTGCGCGAACCGGTCGCGGCGCAACAGCTCGGCGTCGTCCGCGCCGGGATGGTCCTGGCTGACGAAGCTCCCGATGCGGCCCATGTCATGACTGCCGAGGAAGGTCACCTCGCCGTACGCGTTGGCCTTGTCGGTGGTGTAGCGGTAGTCCTGGGCGAGGACGTGCGCGAGGTCCCGCGTGGGGCCGCCGCGGGACGCGTAGTTGCGGACCGCGGCCTGCAAGGGGAAGTCGAGAGTGGCGTCGAGCCGGCCTTCGGTGAGGTAGGGGGCCATGACGGTGGGGTCGGCGGAGAAGGCCTCCGCGAAGATGAAGAAGTCCGGCTTCCCCTGCCGGGCCGCGTAGGCGTCCAGCGCTGTGGCCCACTGCGTCCAGAAGGCCATGTTGACGTTCTTCGCCGTGTCGACGCGGAAGCCGTCGATGCCGAAATCCCTCACCCATGTCTCGTAGATGCGCTCCATGCCCTCGACGACTTCGGGCCGTTCCGTCCACAGGTCGTCGTTGCCGATGAAGTCGCCGTACAGCGCGCTCTCGCCGGCGAAGGTCGAGTCGCCCCGGTTGTGGTACATCGTGGGGTCGTTCAGCCAGGCCGGGACCTTGGTGTCGTGCTCGCCGGTGCGGTTGCGCGGTGTGTACGGGAGGCCGTCCTCGTCGACCTGGGCCATACCGGCGCTGTCGTCGAAGGGACGGCCCTCGGTGTCGAGGTAGGGGTAGGCGCCCTTGGAACGGTAGCCGTACTTCTGCTCCGCGTAGTCGACGGTGTCGGCGGTGTGGTTGGTGATGACGTCGAAGAAGACCTTCATCCCCTTGGCATGGGCTTTGTCGACGAGTTCCGCGAGCTCGGCGTTGGTGCCGAAGTGGGGATCGACCCGGGTGAAGTCCGTGATCGCGTAGCCGTGGTAGCCGGCCATCTCGGTGCCGCCCATGGTCTGCACCGGCTTGTTCTTGAAGACGGGGGCCATCCAGATCGCGGTGGTGCCCAGGCCCTTGATGTAGTCCAGCTTCTCGATCAGGCCCCTGAGGTCGCCGCCCTGGTAGAAGCGCTTGTCGGTCGGGTCGTGTCCGGTCACCGAGCGATCGCCGGTGAGACCGCCCCGGTCGTTGGCGGTGGATCCGTTGGCGAAGCGGTCCGGCAGTGCCAGGTAGAACTGTTCACGCGACGGGGCGGGACGCGCCGGGGTGCGGGCGAGCGCGCGGTCGGACGGCGGCCGTGGAGGCGCGGCGTCCGCGGGAGGGGTGGCGGGTGGCAGGGCCGTCAGCACCGACAGGGACAGTGCGACGGCCGAGATCCGGGCGGTCGTGCGCCGGGACGGTAATGGGGTCATGGGCCTTTCTTCTCCTGGACCCGTCGAGCGGGGTGGCGACTCGTGCACGCGGGGGTGTCCGCGCGGACACGGCGGGCCGCCCGGTTCGCCATCGCGGGGCGAACCGGGCGGTCCTTCGGCCGGCGATAGGGAGCGTTTCCTGGTTCAGCTGCGCCAGGTGTCGCTCAGCAGTGTCCTGCCACTGGACGGGACGGTGGCGGTGCGGTTGGTGCCGCTCTCCCAGGTGACCTTGCCGGAGGCGTCCTTGCGGAGGAACTTGTACTCGAAGGAGGTGCCTGCCGGGAGGGCGACGTCGAGCTTCCAGACGGGGTAGGCCGCCGGGTCGAGCTTGAGCGCGCCGGCCGGGTTCCAGTCGCCGAGCGCGGACCGGTTGCCGGTGACGTAGATGTTCTCGCCCCAGGCGGTGGGGGCGTCGACGCTGAACGAGGCGCCCGTGGTGGCGCCGGGGTCCTCACCGGGGTCCCCGCCGCCCGGGTCGGAGCAGCTGGTCGCACCGGTGTGCAGGGCGAGGGCCGTGTCGGCGCCGAGGGTCGCGGTGAACTGGCCGGAGCCGTTCACCGTGACGGGCTTGCCGCTCTGGACGTCGCAGTAGGTGCCGGCGGGCAGCGACGTCTGGAACGTGCGGGTCAGTGAGCCGGTCTCGTGGTTGATCGCGACGTAGGCCTTGCTGCCACGGCCGAAGGCGATGGCGTTGTTGCCGTTGTCCCACCAGTTGGTCACTTCCGCGCTGCCCGCGGTGTTGCGGAACTTGACCATGCCGGCGATCTCGCGCCAGGCGTGCTGGCACTTCCACCCGTTCGTGTAGCAGGCGTCGACCCGGCCGTTGTTGGGGCTGCCCGCGTCGTTGCTGAACTCGTAGCCGGAGTGGACGTCCGGCGACCCGTAGGGCCAGGCCAGCATGAAGACGTGGGCGAGGGTGTACTTGGCGCCGTCCTTGTAGGTCAGCGTGGAGTTGTGGCGCTCGGTGTCGTGGTTGGTCACGAAGGTGGCGGCCTTGCTGCTGGGGACGTGTCCCCAGGCCTCGCCGAAGTTCTTGAGGTACGCGAGCTTCTCGCCGGAGAAGACGCGCTTCAGGTCCTTGCCGTAGGCGAACTCCTGGACGTCACCGGTGCCGGTGTACTGGCCGGGCTGCACGGCTTCGCCGTATGCCCCGATGGTCTCCTGCTTCCAGTAGACGTTCGGATTGCCGAGCCGGCCCTTGACGGCGGCGAGATCGGCCGGCGAAATGTGCTTGGCGGCGTCGATACGGAAGCCGTCCACTCCGAGGGACAGCAGGTCGTTCAAGTACCCGGCGATGGTCGCGCGGACGTGCTCCTCGCCGGTGTCGAGGTCGGGCAGGCCGGACAGTTCGCAGTGGTGCACGTTCCAGCTGCTGCCGTAGTTGTCGATGTCCCTCATGCAGTCGTCCATGTCGGACCGCGAGTACAGACCGGGGTAGTCGTACTTGCTGTAGGACGAGCCGCCGGTGCCGGTGCCCGCGCTGTTGGCCATGTGATTGATGACCGTGTCGACGACCACCTTGACGCCGGCGGCGTGACAGGTGTCGATCATGTTCTTGAAGGCGCTGCGGTCGCCCAGTTTCGTGGCGATCTTGTAGCTGACGGGCTGATACGCGGTCCACCACTGCGGGCCCGGCACCCGCTCGTTCGGCGGTGACACCTGCACGTACCCGTATCCGGCCGGTCCGAGGTCGGTGGTGCACGCCTTGGCGACCGAGTCGAAGCTCCACTCGAACATCACCGCGGTGACGTCCTTGTCGCCGGGCGGGTCCGCGTGCGCGGTTCCGGGTGCCGTGACGACCACAGCGGCTCCCGCCACAAGGGCGAGTGCAGTGGCCACGGTCCTGTTGGCCATTGTTCCTCCTGATCCACCTGATGCGGATGAGAGGCCTTCACGCAGCAACGCGCCGTGCCCGACAGGCCTGTGGGTTCTTGCTGAAACGCTCAGCAACTTCTTGCGGTCAGGACCGTACGATCCCGTCCACCTTCGGTCAACCCTCCTGTCAGGAGTCTTTGACGTCTCCACAAAAACTTCAACGTCACTGGTCTGCATGCGAATTAGGGTCCTGCAAACCCTTTCGCAAACGTTTCAGAGGTGTTACGTTCAATCACCGTCCGGTCCGGCGGCCCGGAGGCCCGAGAGGTAGGGGCCCACGCGCCCGGCCCGCCGGACCGGATCTCCAGCCGGGGCTCCGCAGCCTTCACGCCGCCCCGCTGCCCCGACCAGGGCCGGCTGCGGAGCCTCTCCCCCTGGCCGGTGCGTTCACCCGTTCCACCGAGCCGTGGAAGCGCGGACCACCAGCTCCGGCTGGAAGACGAACTCGGTCCGCTGCACCGGGGTTCCGCCGACCTCCTCCAGGAGAGCGCCCACCGCCGCGGTCGCCATCGCGTGCACCGGCTGACGCACCGTGGTGAGCGGAGGGTCGGTGAATGCGATCAGCGGTGAGTCGTCGAACCCGATCACCGAGACGTCCTCCGGGACCGACAGACCGCGCTCGCGCACCGCGCGGATCACTCCCAGGGCCATCAGATCGCTGCCGCAGATGATTCCCGTACACCCCTTGTCCAGCAGCGCCGCTCCCGCCGCATGGCCGCCTTCGACCGTGAACAGGGTTCGCTCGATGCGCTGTTCGGACTCCTCGACGCGTGTTCCGCAGAACGAGTGCACGGCCGCGGCGAAGCCCTCGGCCTTGCGCCGCGACGGCACGAAACGGGTGGGCCCGACGGCGAGCCCGACCCGCACATGGCCCAGATCGGCCAGGTGCCGCACCGCCATCCGCACGGCGGACCGGTCGTCGGACGAGACGAAGGACGCCGTGATCCGCTCGTTGTACCCGTTCACCAGGACGAACGGCAGACGGCGGGAGGCCAGCTTGTGATATCTGACGGGGTCGGCGGTCGTGTCCGCGTGCAGCCCGGACAGGAAGACGATCCCCGTGACGCCCCGGTCCTCCAATTGCTCCACGAGTTCGTCCTCGGTGGACCCGCCGGGCATCTGGGTGCACAGCACGGGCGTGTATCCGTGCCCGGCCAGCACCTGCTCGATGACCTGGGCGAAAGCCGGGAAGATCGGGTTCGTCAGCTCCGGGATCACCAGCCCGACCAGGCCGGCGCTGCGCTGGTGCAGGCGTACGGGCCGCTCGTAGCCGAGCACGTCGAGCGCGGCCACCACCCGTCGCCGGGTGGCGGGGGCGACTCCCGGCTTCCCGTTGAGCACCCGGCTCGCCGTGGCCTCGCTGACCCCGGCCTGGGCCGCGATGTCGGTGAGCCGCGGGGTGCCGCTGTCGGCACCCCGCGTCAGGGGCAGGGTCACACCGCCCACCAGACGGTACCGTCCGCGGGAAGTTCGGCCACGTCGCCCTCCGGCACCGGCTCGCCGCTGCTGCTGCTGAGCAGGGGCCGCCCCGGCACGGCCCACCGCACCGGCTCGCCGGTCAGGTTCACGGTGCAGATCAGGCCGCCGCGGCCGTCCGGCGTGGTGCGGCGGAAGGCGAGGACCCCCTCGGGGGCCTCCAGCCACTCGACGCCGTCACCGGCACCGAGCGCGGGATGTTCCCGTCGCAGGGCCAGGGCACTGCGGTAGAGCTCCAGCGTCGACCCCGGGTCACCCGACTGGGCCTCGACCGACAGATGCCGCCAGCTCCCCGGCTGCGGCAGCCAGCTCGGTCCGCCCGCGACGGGCCCGAAGCCGTACGGCGCCTCGGTTCCCGACCACGGGACCGGCACCCGGCAGCCGTCCCGCAGCCCGTCCTGCCCGTTGTCCCGGAAGAAGGAGGGGTCCTGTCGCACCTCGTCCGGCAGTTCGGTCACCTCGGGCAGGCCGAGCTCCTCCCCCTGGTAGAGGTAGGCGGACCCGGGCAGGGCCAGCATCAGCAGCGTCGCCGCGCGCGCCCGGCGCAGCCCCTGCTCGGGACTGTCCACGGCGAAGCGGGTGGCGTGCCGGACCACGTCGTGGTTGGACAGCACCCAGGTGCTGGGCGCGCCCACCGGGCGCATGGCGTCCAGGCATTCGTCGATCGCCCGGCGCAGCGCCCCGGCGTCCCAGCCGGCGCCCAGGTAGTGGAAGTTGAAGGCTTGGTGCAGCTCGTCCGCCCGCACGTACTGTGCCGTGCGCTCGGCACTCGGCGTCCACGCCTCGGCGACACCGATGCGCTCGCCCGGATACTCGTCGAGGATCTCGCGCCACGACCGGTAGATCTCGTGCACGCCGTCCTGGTCGAAGAAGGGCAGGGTCTGGGTGCCCAGGAGACGCAGTTGCCCGGTGCGGCCCGTGTCGGGCAGTCCCGCGGCCTTGACCAGGCCGTGGGCGACGTCGATCCGGAAACCGTCGACGCCCATGTCGAGCCAGTACCGCAGCACGGAGCGGAACTCGTCCCGCACCGCCGGGTTCTCCCAGTTGAAGTCGGGCTGCTCGGGAGCGAAGAGGTGGAGGTACCACTCCCCCGGGGTGCCGTCCGGGTTCTCGGTGCGCGTCCAGGCGGGGCCCCCGAAGATGGACTCCCAGTCGTTGGGGGGAGTCTCCCCCGCGGGTCCGCGTCCGGGCCGGAAGTGGAAGCGGTCGCGCAGCGGGGAGCCGGGGCCCTCGCGCAGGGCGCGCCGGAACCAGTCGTGCTGGTTCGAACAGTGGTTGGGAACCACGTCGACGATGACGCGCAGCCCCAGGACGTGCGCGTCCCTGATCAGTTCGTCCGCGTCGAGCAGCGTGCCGAACATGGGGTCGACGGCCCGGTAGTCGGCGACGTCGTACCCGCCGTCGGTCTGGGGCGAGACGTAGAAGGGACTGAGCCAGACGGCGTCGACACCGAGCTCCTTCAGATACGGCAGCCGGGAGCGGATGCCCTGGAGGTCGCCGATGCCGTCGCCGTCACTGTCGGCGAAGCTGCGGGGGTAGACCTGGTAGATCACGGCTTCCCGCCACCAGCCCGGGCGCTCGCCGGGACCGGGGGGCCGGGTGTGGGTGCCGGGTTCGGCAAGGTACTGGGTCATGGTTTCCTGCCTGTGATGGGGGGACGGTCAGGACTTGGTGGCGCCTGCGGTCAGGCCGGAGACGAGGTGCCGCGCGACAAGACCGAAGACGATCGAGGCGGGTATCGCGATGATCACGGCTGCGGCGGTCAGCGCGCCCCAGTCACTCGTGTACTGGTTGACGAACGTCTGGAGGCCTCCCGCGAGCGTGAGGTTCTCCTCACCGGTCATGAAGGCGGACGCGTAGGCCACCTCCGCCCATCCGGTGATGAAGGTGTAGAAGGCGGTGACGGCGAGCCCCGGCCGGGCCAACGGCAGCACCAGCCGCCAGAACGTTCCGAACGGGTTGAGTCCGTCGACCCGGCCGGCTTCGTCGATCTCGACCGGGATGCCGTCGAAGTAGCCCTTCATCATCCAGGCGCAGAACGGCACGGCGACGGTGAGGTAGGTGACGACCAGGCCGATCGGCTGGTTGAGCAGGCCGAGGTCGGCGAGCAGGTTGTACAACGGCACGATGAGCACCGCCACCGGGAACATCTGGGTGAGCAGGAGCATCCACATCAGGGGGCGCATGCCGGGGAAGCGGAAGCGGCTCACCGCGTAACCGGTCGTCGCGGAGATGAACACGCCGATCAGCGTGGTCAGGCCGACGACGATCAGCGAGTTCTGCAGCCAGGACAGGAAGTCGGTGTCGCGCATGACATGGCTGTAGTTGCCGAGGGTGAAGTCCTTGACGAGGGAGGTGTCGAACGCGTCGGTCTTCGGCTTGAAGGAGGTGACCAGCAGCCACAGCGGGGGGAAGACCGCGACGACGGAGGCGATCAGCAGGGTCAGGTGCAGTCCCAGTGAGGCGAGCGGCCCGCGCTCGCCGCGCTTGCGCACGGGGGCCGGCGGCTCGGTGCCGGCGGGGATGTGTGTGGTCGTGGTCACCAGGTGTCTCCCTGCTTGCGCAGTGCACGGCGGTAGGCCGCCGTGACGAGTGCCAGGAGGAACAGGATCAGCACGCCCCAGGCGGCGGACGTGGAGTAGTCGCGCGGGCTGATGACGAAGGACAGCCGGTAGGCGTACGTCACCAGGATCTCGGTGGCGTCCCCCGGGCCGCCCCGGGTCAGCAGGAAGATGACCGGGAACATGTTGAAGGTCCAGATGGTGCTGAGCAGGATGACCGTGCTCGACACGGACCGCAGCCCCGGCAGGGTGATGTGGCGGAAACGCTGCCACGGACTGGCCCCGTCCATCTCCGCCGCCTCGTAGAGCTCCCCGGGGATGGACTGGAGGCCGCCGAGGAGCGCGATGAGCATGAACGGCACGCCCACCCAGACGTTCACCGTGATGACGGAGATCTTCGCCCAGGTCGGGTCGTTGAGCCAGGAGATCCGGTCGAGACCGGCGCCGGTGAGCAGTTCGTTGAACAGGCCGCTGCGTTCGTTGAACAGCAGGCGCCAGGTGAACACGGAGACGAACGCCGGCACCGCCCAGGGCAGGATCAGTGCCGTGCGGTACAGGGTGCGGCCCTTGAAGGCGCGGTTGAGCATGACGGCCAGTACCAGGCCGAGCGCGAACGAAAGCGCCACACAACTGACCGTCCACAGCACGGTCCAGCCGAGCCGGTCCCAGAAGAGGCCGTCGCTGAGGATGGCCTGGTAGTTGTCGAGGCCGACGTACTCGTAGGTCGCGGGGATGTGGTTGACGCCGATGGTGCGCTCGACGTTCGCCTCGTTGGCGTCGGTGAAGGACAGCCAGATGCCGCGCCCGAGCGGGTATCCGATGATCACGCCGATCACGATCACCACGGGGGCGATCATGCTCCAGGCGTACCAGTGGGTGGCCAGGGCTCTGCGCAGCCGTCCGGGGGTCTTGGGGGTCTTGTGGTCAGTGCGGTGGCCCCGGCCGCGGGCACCCGGTGTGTCCGCGGCCTTCGTCACCGACTGGCTGGTCTCGACAGCCATTGGTCGGTCAGCCTTCCCGTGGCCTACTTGTAGTCCTTGAGCAGCTTGCGATAGGCGTCGCCGGTGTTCGCGGCCGCCTTGTCCGGGCTGGTCTCGCCGGAGAGCACGTTGGCCATCTGCAGCCGGATCGGTTCGAAGAGGGCGTTGCCCTCGGCGATCCACGGCCGCTCCACGGCCTTGTCGACCGCAGGCTTGAAGAACTTCACCATCTCGTTGTCCGCCACGGCCGGCACCTCGTACACGGACGTGCGGGTGGGCAGCAGGCTCAGCTTCTCGGTGGTCTGCTGCTGCACCTTCGCGGAGCTCATGTACTTCACGAAGGCGTAGGAGGCGTCGAGGTTCTTCGAGCCCGCGTACACCGAGAGGTTCCATCCGCCCTGGGGGGAGCCCTGCGCGGCGCTGCCGGCCGGGACGGGGGCGACCCCGAGGTTGGCGGCGTCCTTGAAGCGGGCTCCCGCCCTGACGTCCTCGATGGCCCACGGGCCGTTGACCATCATGGCGACCTTGCCCGACTTGAAGGCGTTCTGCATGTTGTTCCAGCCGTCGGACGCGTCCGTGATGGCGGCCTTGCTGTCCACGAGGTCCTTGATGACCCGGTAGGCCCGCACACCGGCTTCGTCGTCGACCGTGACGGTCTTGTTCTTCTCGTCGACCAGGTCGCCGCCCTCGCCGTAGAGGTAGGGCAGGAACCAGTACGGGTCGTCGCCTCGCAGGTAGAGGCCGGTGGCACCGGTCTTCTCGGTGATCTCGGCGGCCGCCGTCCTCAGTTCGGCGACGGAGCCCGGCACCTCGACACCGGCCTTGCTCAGCAGTTCCTTGTTGTAGAAGAGCGCCAGGGTGTCGATCACCTGCGGGACCGCGTAGGTCTTCCCCTCGTACTTGGTGCTGGCCGCGGCCTGGGGAAGGTGGTCCGACTCGTCGTCGAGGGCGGCCGTGCCGTCGAGCGGGGCGAGGTAGCCGATGCTGGCGAAGTCGGCGACCCAGGCCACCTCCGTGCGCATCACGTCCGGGGCACCGGAGTTGCCGCCCGCGGCGTTCTTGAACTTGGCGTTCGCCTCACCGAACGGGACGTTGACGTACTTGACGTCGACCTTCGGGTGTTCCTTCTCGAAGCCTTCCGCGAGGGCCTGGTACGTCGCCTTCTCGGCTTCGTTCGAGGTGTCCCAGAAGGTGACGGTTCCCGACAGCTCCGTGCTGCCTCCCTCGGCACCGGTCTGGCCGTCGTCGTCCCCGCCACATGCCGAAGCCGTCATGGCCAGAGCCGCGACCAGCGCGGTGGCCGCAATGCCACGCCGCATTGTGAACTCCCCTGAGTGATCCCGGAATTGGGCGGAGGTCTGGACGCCTCACGCCAACCGCTCCTGCGCGGCGCCGGGGTTGCCAGGAACGTAACAGGATCGAAAAGCCACCGAAAGATGTTGCGGCAATTTGCTGCAAGCAATTTCAGTCATCGTTGGGCCAGTCTCCACGGTGTGTGGCCGGTCATCGCCGGGCACCTCGCGGTCCGCCGGTTCTCCACGCGGTGGGCACACGGTGACGGCCCGGCAGGTAAAGTGCACTGCCATGACCATGCGGCTCGCCGACATCGCAGCCCGGGCGGGCGTCAGCAAGGCCACGGTCAGCCGGGTGCTGAACGGCGCGCGCGGTGTGGCCGCCGGCACCCGCGATTCCGTGCTCACCGCACTCGACGCGCTGGGCTATGAGCAGCCACCACGACAGCGCCGCGCGGAGCTGGTCGGACTGATCACGCCGGAGCTGGACAACCCCTTCTTCCCGGCACTGGCCGAGGTGATGGGACAGGCGCTCACGCGTCAGGGGTACACGCCCGTACTGGCCACGCAGACCCCGGGAGGCTCGACCGAGGACGAGCTCACGGAGATGCTCGTGAACCACGGGGTTTCCGGCATCGTCTTCGTCTCCGGACTGCACGCCGACACCACCGCCGACACCGCGCGGTACGGCCGGCTGCACGAGCAGCACGTGCCCTTCGTCCTCGTGAACGGGTTCTCGCCCCGGATCGAGGCACCCTTCGTCTCCCCGGACGACCGGGCCGCGATGCGCCTCGCCGTGGCGCACCTGGCCGAGCTGGGACACGAGCGCATAGGGCTCGCGGTGGGGCCGGAGCGCTTCGTGCCGGTGCAGCGGAAGATCGAGGGGTTCCGCACCGGCATGCAGGAGCACCTGGGACTGTCGGCGCAGGAGTCCCAGGAGCTCGTGCAGCACTCGCTGTTCTCCCTGGAGGGAGGCCAGGCAGCGGCCTCCGCGCTGATCGACCTGGGCTGCACGGCCGTCATGTGTGCCAGCGACATGATGGCCCTCGGCGCCGTGCGGGCCGCGCGCGGGCGGGGCCTCACGGTTCCCGGTGACATCTCGGTGGTCGGCTTCGACGACTCGCCGCTCATCGCCTTCACCGACCCTCCTCTGACCACCATCAGACAGCCCGTCAAGGCGATGGGGCAGGTCGCCGTGGACGCACTGCTGGAGGAGATGAGCGGAACGCCGCCGCCGCGCACCGAGTTCGTCTTCATGCCGGAACTGGTGGTCCGGGGGTCCACTGCCGCCGGTCCGCGGAGCGGGCAGCGCCCGGCCTCCCGACGCTGACCGGCCGCCCACCGTCCGGAAGCGGCGAGCCACCGGGCGCCGGTGTGCCGGCCGAGGCCCGGTGCTTCGTGCCCGGCCCGCCGTCACGTCGCGGCGAGCAGCGGGCGCCACCAGTCCTCGTGTCGCTCGTACCACTTCACGGTGTCGGCCAGCGCGGCCGCGAAGTCGGCGCGCGGCCGGTAACCGAGTTCAGCGGTGATCTTGCTGTGGTCGACCGCGTAGCGCCGGTCGTGCCCCTTGCGGTTCTCCACGTGGACGATCCGCTCCGGGCCCGCGCCGCACAGTGCGAGCAACCGGTGCGTGAGCTCCAGGTTGGGCAGCGAGGTGCCGCCCCCGATGTTGTAGATCTCCCCCGGCCGGCCCGACACGCGGACGAGTTCGACGGCCCGGACGTGGTCGTCGACGTGCAGCCAGTCGCGCACGTGCTGCCCGTCGCCGTAGAGGGGGACGGTGCCACCGGACAGGAGACCGGCCAGGAAGCGCGGGATGAGCTTCTCCGGATGCTGGTGGGGGCCGAAGTTGTTCGAACAGCGGGTCACCCGGACGTCCAGGCCGTGCGTGCGGTGGTGCGCGAGGGCCATGAGGTCAGAGGCCGCCTTCGACGCCGCGTACGGCGAGGTCGGGAGCAAGGGGTCGCTCTCCCGGGCGGCCCCGTGCGGGAGGGAGCCGTACACCTCGTCGGTGGAGACGTGCACGAAGGTACGGACGCCGTGGCGGAGCGCGGCGTCGAGCAGGACCTGGGTGCCCAGCACGTTGGTGCGGGTGACGGCGCCGCTGTCGGCGATGGAGCGGTCGACGTGCGACTCGGCCGCGAAGTGCACGATCTCGTCGTGATGGGCGGCCAGCGTGTCGGCCAGCGACGCGTCGCACACGTCGCCCCGGACGAAGGTGAAGCCGGGATGATTACGCACCGCGTCGAGGCGGGCGAGGCTGCCGGCGTAGGTGAGTTTGTCGAGGACGGTCACCGCGACAGCCTGGGGCGCTCGGGGCGACAGGAGGTGGCGGACGTAGGCGGAGCCGATGAAGCCCGCTCCGCCGGTGACGAGGATCCTTGTGGTCATGGGGTGAGATACACCTTGCTGTGGTCGCCGATCACCAGTCGGTGGGCCTGCGGAAGACGGGGGGCGGGGCCGACGACGGCGCCGCGGCCGATGAGGGAGGCCTCGATGCGGGACGCCCCCTCGACCTGGGCGCCGCGCAGCAGGACGGAGTACTCGATGGCGCTGTCCTCGACCCGGCAGTCCTCCCCGATGGAGGTGTACGGGCCGACGCTGGAGTTGCTGACGACGGCACCCGCGCCGATCACCACAGGGCCCACGACGCGTGACCCCCGCACGATCGCCCCTTCGGCCACCCGGACCCGGCCGACCAGCGTGCTGTGCGCGTCGACCTTGCCCTCGATCCGGCCCTCGAGTCCGTCCAGGACGTGCCGGTTGACCTCCAGCATGTCCTCCGCGCTGCCGGTGTCGCGCCAGGGCCGCGTGGTGGTCTCGGCCCGCACGCGCAGTCCCCGGTCGATCATCCACTGCACGGCATGGGTGATCTCCAGCTCGCCGCGCGCGGAGGGGGTGATGGCCCGTACCGCCTCGTGGACGGCCGGGCTGAAGGCGTACACGCCGATGAGCGCGAGCGAGCTGCGGGGGATGTCGGGCTTCTCCTCCAGCCGCAGCACGTTCCCGTCCGTGTCGATCTCCGCGACCCCGAAGGCGGACGGATCCGCCACCGGGGTGAGCATCAGCCGGGCCGCCGCGGGATCGGCGGCCGAGTGGCGGACGAAGTCGGTGACGCCCTGGGGCAGGTAGTTGTCCCCCAGGTACAGCAGGAAGTCGTCGTCACCCAGGAAGTCGTGGGCGATGCGCACCGCGTGCGCGAGACCGAGCGGGCGGGTCTGCCGCAGGTAGGTGATGCGTAACCCGAACGCGGTACCGTCGCCGGTCAGTTCGCGGATCTCCCGGCCGTACGCGCCCACGACGACGCCGGCCTCTTGGACACCCGCCGCGGCGAGTGACTCCAGCGCGTAGAAGAGCACGGGTTTGTTGGCGATGGGGAGCAGCTGCTTGGCGGCGGTGTGGGTGAACGGCCTCAGCCTGCTGCCGGTACCACCTGCCAGGACCAGGGCCTTCACCTCGGCCTCCGCGGGGGCGGGTCGGTCTGGGGGCGTGTTCTCACAGGTCCCTCCTCGAACGTGAGGCGTGGTGGCGCCGTAAGCACGTCGACTCAACCAGAGTGCCGGGCCTGCTCGCAACAACTTTCTGAAACGATCCGCAAACTCTTGCAGTGACGTGTGTTCAAGTGTTTGACTCAGCGCCGAACCGCCAACCGTGGTGCGCCACAACGCAGTTCGCCGGCTATCGCTCAGCCGGTCCGACGAGCAGGGGCAGCGATGACAGGCTTACGGCAGACACAGCACCTGGCACGGGAGGTTCGGCACCTGGCGCCGGGCGCCTCCGAGGAAGCCGTCCACGGACGCCGGGTCTTCGCCGAGGGACGCGGTCCCGTGCTGACCGACCTCGACGGCAACCAGTACCTCGACTTCGCCGCCGGCACCCTCACCCAGTCGCTGGGCCACGGACACCCTGAGGTCGTCGAAGCGCTCACCGCTCAGGCCCGCCGCCTGTGGAACGCCCACGACAGCGCCACACCGGACCGCGCCGGACTCCTGGAACTGCTCGCCAGGCTGCTGCCCGAGCAGCTCGACACCTACGCGTTCTTCTCCACCGGCGCAGAAGTGGTCGAGGCCGCCCTGCGGGTCGTCCAGGCGACCGCCGCGCCGGGCCGCAACCGGATCGGCGCCCTGCGCCACGGCTTCCACGGCAAGACCATGGGCGCCCGGATGCTCGTGCACTGGGACATCGGCCACCAGGCCTTCAGCGGAAACAGCGTGCTGGGCTACAGCCCCTACTGCTACCGCTGCCCCCTGGGGCTGGAGTACCCGTCGTGCGACGTGCGGTGCGCGACGCTCGTGCGCCGCCACATCGCCGAGAAGCCCAACGTCTCGGCACTCGTCTTCGAACCCGTCCTAGGCGCGGCGGGCGTCATCGTCCCGCCCCCCGGCTACTGGGAGCGGATCGCCGCCGCCTGCCAGGACGGCGGCGTCCTGCTCGTCGCGGACGAGGTCCTCACCGGCGGCGGACGCACGGGCGCCTTCCTCGCCAGCGAACTCTTCGGCATCGAGCCGGACCTGGTGACGCTGTCCAAGGGCACCGCGAGCGGATTCCCCTTCGCCGTGCTCGCCGGCCGCGCGGAGCTGCTGCGCAGACCGGAGGCGGCCACCTCGGGGGCGTACGCCTCGACGTACGCGAGCAATCCACTGGGGATCGCCGCCGCCCGCGCCACACTCGAGGTCGTCGAGCGCGACCGGCTGATCGACCGCGTGCGCGTTCTCGGCGAGATCATGGAGGACCGTCTGCGCGTTCTGGAGGCCCGCTTTCCCCAGCTGGGCCAGGTACGCGGCCTCGGACTGCTGTGGGGCCTGGAGTTCGTCACCGATCCCGTCGGCCGCGCGCCCGCGCCCGAGACGGCCCGGGCCGTCTACACCACGGCCCTCGATCTGGGACTGCGCACCTCCCTGGGAGGCCACATCCTGCGTCTGGCACCGCCGTTCACCCTCGACGAGGCGCTGCTCGAGGAAGGCCTGCGCCTGCTGGAGAAGGCCCTCGAGCGGGTGATCGCGTGATCGTGGCCGAGCACCTCGTCAAGGAATTCCGGCTGGCCGAACGCAAACCCGGCCTGCTCGGCAGCCTCTCCACCCTCCTGACGCGCCGCTACCGCGTCGTGCGCGCCGTCGACGACATCTCCTTCGAGATACCGGCCGGCACGAAGACCGCCTACATCGGCGCCAACGGAGCCGGCAAGTCGACCACGATCAAGATGCTGACCGGCATCATGACCCCCACCTCCGGCCGCTGCACGGTCGCGGGGCTGGAGCCGTACCGGCACCGGCAGCGCAACGCCCGCACCATCGGCGTCGTCTTCGGCCAGCGCAGCCAGCTCTGGTGGGACCTGTCGGTGCCCGACTCGTTCCGCATCCTGCGCCGTATCTACGACATCCCCGAACCGGTATACCGGCGCAACCTCGCCCTGTTCCGGGAACTCCTCGACATCGACGCGCTGGGGTCCACACCCGTACGTCAGCTGAGCCTCGGACAGCGCATGCGCGCCGAGATCGCGGCGAGCCTGCTGCACGACCCGGCCGTGCTGTTCTGGGACGAGCCCACGATCGGCCTCGACATGGTGCTGAAGGACGCGGTGCGTCATCTGGTCAACCGCGCCCACCGTGAACTGGGCACCACCGTCGTGCTCACCAGCCACGACATCGCCGACATCGCCGCGATCTGCGACAGCGCCCTGGTCGTCGACCACGGGCGGGTCGTCCACCAGGGAACCCTGCAGGACCTGCTGCGCACGGCCGACCACCGCTCGGTCGTCTTCGACCACCGGGACCGCACCGGGACCGCGACCGTCCTTTCCCGCGTCGAAGCCGGGCTGCCGGGCGTACAGGCCACACCGGACGACGGCGGCCGTGTCCGCGTCGACTACCCGACCGGCCGCTACACCTCCCGGCAGGTCCTCACCTTTCTGCTGGACCACTTCGACCTCGCCGACTGGTACGCACCCGAACCCGGCCTCGAGGACGTGCTCCGCGAGATCTACGGGCGCCCGCGCGTCCCCGGGCACGCACGCGACGGGGCCGCATGACCGCCCGCCTGCGCCGCTACGTCCCGTTCGCCACCAGCGGCCTGCAGTCCGTGCTGCAGTACCGCTCGATGTTCGCCATGACCACGATGACCGCGGCCGCCGGCGCGGCGGTGACCGTCTTCCTGTGGCGCGCCGTGTACGAGGGCACGCCCGGCCGCGGACCCGGTGGCTTCACCGTGGCGGACATCACCACCTACCTGCTGGTGGCCCAGATCCTCCAGGTGCTGCACACCAACCGGGTGGACGACGAGGTCGCGGCCGAGGTGTACCGGGGTGACGTCGCGGTCATGCTCGTGCGGCCCGTGAGCTACCCGGTGATGCGGTTCTTCGCCTGCCTGCCGGTGGTGGGGGCCAACGCCGTCCTGGTCGGACTGCCGGTCCTCGGCCTCTTCACCCTGGTCGTGCCGCTCAGCGTGCCCCGGCCGGCGGATCTGCTGCTGTTCGCCGTCTCCACCGCCCTGTCGGTGCTGCTGGCCTTCTGCGTGAACCTGCTGACCGGCATGACCGGCTTCCTCACCACCAACACGTGGGGCGTGCGGATGGTCAAGCAGAGCCTCGTCGCCTTCTTCGCCGGACAGCTCGTGCCCATCGCGCTGATGCCGGGCCCGCTGGCCGCGCTCGCGAAGGCACTTCCCTTCCGCGGGATGGTCGACGGTCCGCTGACCCTGCTGCTCGGCCGCTACGACGGCTGGGCCGAAGCCGCCGGGCTGCTCGCTCAGCAACTGGCCTGGGCGGCCGGACTGTCGCTGCTGTGCGCCGCGCTCTGGCGCGCCGCCCTCGGACGTCTGGAGGTGCTCGGCGGATGACGCGCACGCTGACGCGGTACCTGCGGCTCTCCTGGTTCCTGGGCGGGGTGGGTCTGCACCGGCTGGCGGCCTACCGCACGGACTTCGTGCTCGGCGCGGGCGCCTTCCTGGTGCGGGTCGGCATCCAGACGGCGGTCGTCGGTCTCGTCTTCCGTCAGGTCCCCGCCGTGGGCGGCTGGTCGTACCACGAGGTGCTGTTCCTGCTGGGCTTCTCCCTGCTGCCGCGCGGACTCGACCACCTCTTCACCGACCAGCTGTGGGAACTGGGCCGCAAACTGGTCCAGCGCGGCGAGTTCTACCGCTACCTCGTCAGGCCGGTCGACCCCCTGTTCTCCCTGCTGTCGGAGCGTTTCTTCCACCCCGACGGGCTCGGTGAACTCGTCGTCGGCGCCGTACTCGTGGTCTACGCGGGAAGCGAGCTGGGCCTGTCGCTCACCGCCCTGCAGTGGGCGCTGGCGCCCGCACTCGTGCTGTGCGGGGCGCTGCTGCACACCTCGGTGAAGCTGTTCTTCGCCTCCCTGTCCTTCTGGACCGTCACGAGCATGCCCGCGATGTACGCGGCCAACCAGGTGTCGGAGTTCTCCTCCTACCCCCTGGACATCTACCACCCCTCGCTGAGGACCCTGCTCACCTGGGTCCTGCCGTTCGCCTTCACCGCCTACGTGCCGAGCGTCTACCTGCTGACCGGCGTGACGGGCCTGCTCGGCTGGCTGCCGCTGGTGACCGCCGGTGCCCTGGCACTCGCCCTGGCCGTCTGGCGCCGCGGCGTCAACCGATACGAGATGACCGGAAGTTGAGTCGGGCATGATACGAAACGACGATCTCGGCCGCTTGCTGCGCACGGCCCCGTGGATGCCCGAGGACGGCCGGCGGGCCGAGCGCTTCGAGTGCGTCGACCACGCGTCACTCGGCGCGGCCGTCCACCTGCTGGTCGTGACGGCCGTCGGCGGGCCGGCGTCCGGACGGCGCTACTTCGTCCCGGTCCGGTCCGGGCCGGGGGCCGACGGCTTCGAGGAGGCGCACGGCAGCGCCGAGTTCGAGTGCGCCGTGCTGGACGGGGTCTGCGCGGGACGCCGGCTGCCCACCGCCCGCGGCGGCTGGGTGCGCTTCCGCGGCGCGCGCCTCACGGCCCGCTCGGTGCGGCTGCTGCCGTTCGAGCGGGGCTGGTCCTCCAACGTCCTGTCCCTGGTGGAGAACGACGGAACGGCCTACGTCCACAAGACCTACCGGCGGCTGGACGAGACCGTCCGGGAACCGGAACTCCTGCGGCTGATGAACCGGACCGGCCGCACCCCCGACTGGGCCGGCGACTACACCTACGTCGACCCCGCCGACGGCACCCACCACCCGCTGGGCGTGTTCTACCGCTACGCACCGGGTGACGGCCTCGACCTGCCGCTGAGGCTGAGCATGCGGTCGCTGTGGCCGAAGGTGACCGGTGGACGGACCCCCGGCGACCTCGAGGACGCCGTGCGGACGCATCTGCGCCCGCTGGCGGGCAACCTGCGCGACGCCGGACGCTTTCTGGCCGGCTTCCACCGCGACCTCGCCGACCGGCTCGGCGGAGGTCCCGTACCGCCGTACCCGGTGCGGGAGGTGCTGGCCCGGGCCGCCACCCGGACGGCCGAACTGGCCTCGGCGGACATCGCCCTGCCCACGGCCCCGCGCACCGCCGCCTTCACGGCCCTGGAAGAGGAGGCCGCCGCGCTGCGCAGCGCCTTCGACGCCGCCCCGGCGGGGTTCCCCTCCGGGCCGTGCCACGGGGACCTGCACCTGTCGCACCTGCTGTGCCGGCCGCGGGACGACGGTGGCTGGTCGATGAGTGTGATCGACATGTCCACCCCGGCCCTGGGCCCGGGCGAGGCGGAATGGGCCGCCCAGTCACCGGTGCAGGACCTCGTCGCCGTGCAGCGCGCGCTGGAGTACTTCACCGCCGACGAGGCCGCCTTCGAGAGCGCGCGGCGCCTCGGCGTCGACTCCTCCGAGACGATGCGGGGCGCGCTGGACGGCGCCGACGGCTGGCCCGACGCGCCGCGCGCCGTGCTGCGCCTGGTCTTCCACGCCGCGGACGTGTGGCGGGCGCACGTCCTGCGGCTGCTCCTCGGGAGCACGGCGAACGACCCCCTGCGCCGGCTGCTGTACCTGAGCCGGCTGCTGCACGAACTCGCCTACAACATCGACCACGCCCGCCCCTACCACGCCGCGATCGACCTGCGCCACGCCCGCGCGCTCGCCGCCCGCGCCTCGGCCCCGACCATTCCAGCAAGGACGTGAACGTGACCGAGTCCCGTATGCACATCATCGAGACCTACTTCGAATGCTGCGGCTTCGACCACACCTTCCTGCAGGGCGGCACCTCGGTGTACCTGTGGAACCTGTCCCGGGAGTTCGCGGCGCGCGGCCACCGGGTCTCCCTCGTCACTCCCGCGCACGGCAGGCTCGACGACCTGCGCGGCCGGTACGACGTGGAGGACCTCGGCTACTCCGACGACTACCTCCTGCCGCTGGTCCTGGACCCGGAGGTGTGGCACGGCTTCCCCGCCGAGGTGGGACTGCCCGTGCACACCACCGCGCACCGCATCCGCCTTGAAGGCGTGGACCTGTACTTCCTCTCCAACGACCACCTCGACCAGCTTCCGGACACGTTCTACCCGCCCTACTCCGCCAAGGGCCGGGACCTGGTCTTCTTCAAGCCTCTGGTCTTCCAGGTGGACAGCGTGCGCTTCCTGCGCCGCTGGTTCGGCGAGGAGCGGGCCATCGTCCACGCCCACGAGCCCTTCTACCACTACCTGCTGCCGGCCGCGCTGCGCGACGACCCGGACAAGCTCGTCGTCAGCACCGTGCAGAGCAACATGCCGATCACCAAGAAGGTCTACGCGCCCGAGGTGCGCCGGCTCCTCGGACTCCTGGGTGCCGGGACCGACCTCCCGCAGGATTCCCCGCCGGCCGGGCCGGACCTCGAGGCGGTCCGCCAGTACCAGCAGCTGACGCATCTGCACTACGAGTACCCGCCGGACCACGTGGCCCTCTACCGGCTGGTCCTGGAGAACGCCGACCTGATCGACTTCCTCTCGCCGGGCCAGCTCGACTTCTACGCCTCCTTCCGGGACACCCCCTTCGAAGCCCTCTTCGCGCACCTTCCCCTGGCCCGGGCCGTGAAGGAGAACGCGCACAAGATGTTCGTCGGAGGCTGCGCGATATCCGACCAGTGGCTCGCCTGGGACCCGCGTGAGGTGGACCGGTCGGCGGTGCTCGGCGGACTGGGCCTGGACCCCGCGCTGCCGACCTTCTTCCACAACGCGCGCTACGCCCTGCACCACAAGGGCCAGCTGGAACTGATGCGCGCCGTCGACCAGGTGCTGAGCGACGGCCTGGCCGCGAACTTCGTCGTGCGCTGCATCTCCGGTGCCCCGCTCGACGACCCGTACTTC
>NZ_MUND01000274.1 GCF_002154375.1 Streptomyces glaucescens
ACCCCCGTTCGCGCAGCCCTCGTTCGCCCAGCCCCCCGTCGACCCCCGGTCCGGTGCCGCGTGGCCGCAGCCGGTGCAGCACGACCAGCGGCAGCCCACCAACCCCGGTGCCGCACCGCTCGGTTACACGGCGGCCGTGGAGCTGTCCTCGGACCGGCTGCTCAACAGCAGGAAGCAGAAGGCGAAGAGCAGCCGCCCGGCGGCCGGCGGCGGCCGGTTCAAGCTCGGCGGGAAGAAGGAGGAGGCCGAGCGGCAGCGCAAGCTGGAGCTGATCCGCACGCCGGTGCTGTCCTGCTACCGCATCGCGGTCATCAGCCTCAAGGGCGGCGTCGGCAAGACCACCACGACCACCGCGCTCGGCTCCACGCTCGCCATCGAGCGGCAGGACAAGATCCTCGCGATCGACGCCAACCCGGACGCCGGTACGCTCGGCCGCCGGGTGCGCCGCGAGACCGGGGCCACCATCCGCGACCTCGTCCAGGCGATCCCGTACCTGAACTCGTACATGGACATCCGGCGGTTCACCTCGCAGGCCCCCTCCGGCCTGGAGATCATCGCCAACGACGTCGACCCGGCCGTCTCCACGACGTTCAACGACGAGGACTACCGGCGCGCGATCGACGTCCTGGGCCGGCAGTACCCGGTCATCCTCACCGACTCGGGCACCGGTCTGCTCTACAGCGCCATGCGTGGTGTGCTCGACCTGGCCGACCAGCTCATCATCATCTCCACCCCGTCCGTGGACGGCGCGAGCAGCGCGAGCACCACCCTGGACTGGCTCTCCGCGCACGGGTACGCCGACCTGGTGTCCCGCTCGATCACCGTCATCTCCGGTGTCCGCGAGACCGGAAAGATGATCAAGGTCGAGGACATCGTGGCGCACTTCGAGACCCGCTGCCGGGGTGTGGTGGTCGTCCCCTTCGACGAGCATCTGGCCGCCGGTGCCGAGGTCGACCTCGACATGATGCGGCCGAAGGTGCGCGAGGCCTACTTCAACCTCGCGGCCATGGTCGCCGAGGACTTCGCCCGCCACCAGCAGGCGCAGGGCCTGTGGACCAGCGACGGCAACCCGCCGCCCGTGGCGGCCCCGCCGATGCCGGGCCAGCCCGTCCCCGGCCAGCCGTACCCTGGCCAGCCGTTCCCCGGCCAGCCGCCTGTCCCCGGCCAGCCGATGCCTGGTGGCCAGCCCGGCCAGTACGCCCATCCCGGCCAGCAGCCCTACGCCCCGGCCCAGCCCTACGCCCAGCCGGGACAGCCCGCCCAGCCGGGTCAGCAGCCCTACCCGCAGCAGCCCGGCCAGCAGCCGTACCCGCAACAGCCGGGCTACCCCCAGCCCGGCCAGCAGCCCGGACACCCCGGCCACCCGGGCCAGCCGGCACAGCCGGGACAGCCGGGACAGCCGGGCGGCGGTCCCGAGGCCCCGCCCCAGCAGTAGCCCGCTCCTCCCCCGGTCAAGACGAAGGCGGCCGGTGCCCCGAGGCACCGGCCGCCTTCACGTCGTACCACCGGCTATGCGGACTCCACGTCCCCCGCCGCGGCCACCAGCTCCCTGCACCGCTGCACGTCCTGCGCCATCTGCTCCAGCAGCGCGTCCAGCGTCTCGAACTTCGCCTGGCCGCGCACGTAGGCGAGGAAGTCGACGGCGACATGAAGGCCGTACAGATCCAGGCCCTCACGGTCGATGGCGTACGCCTCCACCGTGCGCTCGGTGCCGTCGAACTGCGGGTTGGTGCCGACGGAGATGGCGGCCGGCATCGCCTCGCCCTGGGCGTGCAGCCAGCCGGCGTAGACGCCGTCGGCGGGGACCGCGGTGTGCGGGAGGGTCTCGACGTTGGCCGTCGGGAAGCCGAGTTCGCGTCCGCGCTGGGCGCCGCGCACCACGATGCCCTCGACGCGGTGCGGCCGGCCGAGGATCTCGGCGGCGCCCGCCACATCGCCCTCGGCGACGAGCCGCCGGGTCAGGGTGGAGGAGAACGGCTCGCCGCCGCCCGCCTCTCCGGAGACGTACAGGTCGACGACCTCGACCTCGAAGTCGTAGGTCTTGCCCTGCTCGGCGAGGAACGCGACATCGCCCGCCGCGCGGTGGCCGAAGCGGAAGTTGGGGCCCTCGACGACCGCCTTGGCGTGCAGCTTGTCGACCAGGACCTTGACCACGAAGTCGGCCGCGGACAGCTTCGAGAACTCGGTGGTGAACGGCAGGATCAGCACCGCGTCCACGCCCAGCTCCGCCATCAGTTCACAGCGGCGGTGGTGCGGGGCGAGCAGCGGCGGGTGGCTGCCGGGGCGGACGACCTCGCTGGGGTGCGGGTCGAAGGTGACCACGACGGCGGGGACGCCCAGCTCGCGGGCGCGTTCCACGGCGTGCCGGATGATCAGCTGGTGTCCGCGGTGGACTCCGTCGTAGGAGCCGATGGTGACGACGCTGCGCCCCCAGTCCTGGGGGATGTCCTCCAAGCCACGCCAGCGCTGCACTGTGACCGCTCCTCGAACCCGTGTCTGACTCTTACGGATGCCTCTTATGCAGCTCTAAGGGTGCCATGCCGGGTCTCCGCCGCCCGCATCGGCATGGTCGCTGTGACCCGTCGCACCCGGCGGGCCATGGACCGGGACGTGGATCGGGACATGGATCGCCGCACCCCGCGGATCACGCCGTGCGCTCACGCGGGCACCCGTACGCCCGCCAGATGCTCCAGCGTCCGGCGGGTGCTGGGCCCGACGAGCGCGGCCCAGTCACCGGGCTCCCCGGACAGCCAGCCGGCCATGCGCGCGGCGAATCCCGGCACCTCACGGGCCAGGTCGACCAGGCTCCGGTCGTAGCGGGTCGCCCCGTCGGGAGTGCGCACGAGCCGCACGCCGAGGCCGTGGACCAGCTCGCGCAGATCGTCCGGGGCCTGCCGGGCGGCGGCCCGCAGCAGCGCTTCCAGGACGGCCGGGTCGCGCTCCTCGGCCAGCAGGAGGTCGCGCAGCTCGCGGCGCGGGGTCCCGGGGGCGGCCAGTACGGCGGCGAGGGCGGCCCGCAGCGGGCCGCCCTCGCCGCC
>NZ_MUND01000275.1 GCF_002154375.1 Streptomyces glaucescens
CCAGGAGAACGCCCAGCCCTGTTTCAGGCCCGCCAGATAGCCGGGCAGCGCGGCGGGCAGCAGGACGTGGCGGACGCGGGCGGCCCCGGTGGCGCCCAGCACCCGCCCGGCGCGCAGGTACAGCGGCGGTACCTGGTCGACGCCCGCCAGCAGGCCGTTGGCGACGGACGGTACGGCGCCCAGCAGGACCACGGCGTAGATCGTGGCGTCGGTCAGCCCGAACCACACCACCGCGGCCGGCACCCAGGCCACGGAGGGCAGTGACTGGAGTCCGGACAGCACCGGCCCGAGCGCCACGCGCACCGGCCGCACCGCGCCCAGCAGCAGGCCCAGCGCGGTGCCCAGCAGCACGGCCGCGGCGAAACCGAGCGCGCCGCGTTCCATGCTGGTCCACACGGTGGAGAACAGGGTGCCCTCGTACCACTGGTCCGCGAGCGCCCCCCACACGTCGGCCGGCGACGGCAGCAGGTAGTCCGGCTTCACCTCGGCCGCGTACGCCCCCTGCCACAGCAGGAGGACGACGACGACCGCGACCACCGGCGGCAGCACCCGCTGCCGCAGGATTCGCCCCACCGGCGGCCGCGCGGACCCGGCGGGCGCGCCGTCCAGCGCGTCCAGGCCCGCCCCGACCGCCGCGGTCTCCGTGCCCCGGGCCTTCGTCCCGGCGGTGTCACCGGCGGCCATGGCGGCGGATCTCCTCCCGCAGGGCCTCGGTGACCCGGTCCGTCAGCGCCGCCTCCGAGGTGCCCGGACGGGCGGTCCACTCGCGCACCACCCGGCCCGGCCGCGACGACAGCAGCACCACCCGCTGCCCGAGCCGCACCGCCTCGCGCACGTTGTGGGTGACGAACACGACCGAGAGCCGGTTCTCCGACCAGATCCGGGTCAGCTCCTCGTGCAGCACGTCCCGGGTGATCGCGTCGAGCGCGGCGAACGGCTCGTCCATCAGCAGCACGTCCGCGTCCTGCGCGAGCGCCCGCGCCAGCGCCACCCGCTGGCGCATCCCGCCGGACAGCTCGTGGACGCGCCTGCCGTACGCGTCCTTCAGCCGCACCAGGTCCAGCAGCCGCCGCGCCTCCTTCGGCCGCTCCCGCCGGGGCACCCCGCGCAGCCGCAGGGCGAGTTCGACGTTCCGTCCGGCGGTCAGCCACGGGAACAGGGCGTGGTCCTGGAACATCAGCGCGGCCCGCCGCCCGCCCGGCACCTCGATCACCCCGGCGGACGGCCGGTCCAGGTCCGCGACCAGGTTCAGCAGCGTGGACTTGCCGCATCCGGAGGCGCCGAGGACGCACAGGAACTCGCCGCGGCCCAGGGTCAGGCTGATGTCGTCGAGGACGGTCCGGCGCCGGCCGCCGTCGTCGAACCACTTGGAGACACGGGTGAGGCGTACGGCGGGAGGCTCGGCCCCGGCCAGGGCGAGCGCGGGACGAGCCGGTGCGCCGGCCCGCAGCACCGTTTCTGACATGTGATCAGTCCTTCGGGTAGGGGAGTCGGTGGTCGGGAGCCGGGATCAGGTGCCGTGCGGGACGCCGAGGCCCGCGTCGTCCACGGCGCCCTCGCCCCGCTCCGCGCGCAGCCGGTTGAGCACGCGCAGGTCGAAGATGCCGCGCAGGGCGGTGGTGTCACCGCCCAGCAGATCCAGCCGGTCGGCCCGGTCGGCCTCCTCCGCGAGCGTCCCGGCGAGCGGGTCCGCGGTGAGGCGGACATGCCGCCAGGCCGCGTCGAGGACCTCCGGCGGCAGCGGTCTGCCGGTGGCCGCCGCGATGGCCTCGTTGACGGCGTCCCGGCCCGCGCGCGGACTGCGCGTCAGCCACCGGTTCGTCTCGTGCGCGCCGCGCAGCACGGCCTCGACGACGTCCGGGTGCTCGTCGAGGAACGACTGGGACACCACCACCAGCGCGGTGACGAACGCGCCGTCCCGCCACAGGTCCGCCTCGTCGACGAGCACCCGCCCGCCCGCCGCGACCAGCTGCGCGGCCACCGGCTCCGGCACCCAGGCGCCGTCGATCGCGCCGCGCCGGAAGCTGGTGGGGATCTCCTTGGACGACTGCCGCACCACGGTGACGTCGCCGCGCCCGGTGTGCGGGTCGATGTCCCAGCCCTGCTCGCGGATCCAGTGCAGCAGCGCCACGTCCTGGGTGTTGCCCGCCTCCGGGGTGGCGATCCTGAGGCCCCGGATGTCGGTGCCGCGCACGTCGGCGTCCTCGTCGACGACCAGGGCGACCCCGCCGGAGGCCGCGCCGGAGACGATCCGCAGGCTGCGGCCCTGGGAGCGGAGGTAGCCGTTGACGGCGGGCGACGGGCCCATCCAGGCGATGTCGACCGCGCCCGCGTTCAGCGCCTCCAGTGCCGACGGGCCGCCGTTGAACACCTGGGTGCGCAGCCGGGTGCCGCCCAGTTCCCCGGTGAAGAAGCCCTGGTGGACCCCGGCCAGCGGGGTGGCGTGCGTGACGTTGGCGAAGTAGCCGAGCGTGACCGAGTCCGCGGAGAGCGGCGGCCCGCTGCCGACGGCCGGCCCGGCCGCCGTCCGGGGCGCCCGCGACCCGTACCCGCAGCCGGCCGCACCCAGCACCAGCAGCACCAGCGCCATGAGCGCGCCGGTCACTCGCCGGTGTGGTGGCCGGGATTTCCCCGTGGGCCGCCGGTCAGGCAGGTGCATCGGGTGTTCCCTGAGCGATCGTGCCGATCATGCCCGCGGTGAGGGTGGCGCCGTCGGCCGGGTCGATCAGGACGAAGGAGCCGGTGCGGCGGCTGTGCCGGTAGAGGTCGAAGGCCAGGGGCTCGGCGGTGCGGAGGTCGATCTGGGCGATGTCGTTCAGGTCCAGCCGTCCCGCGCCGCCGATCCGGCGGACCATCGCGCGCACGGTCCGGGTGGTGTGCCTCAGCAGGACGTGGTCGCCGGGCCGCAGCGGCTTCTCGTGGAGGTGGCAGACGGCCGCCGTGATGTCGCGCGTCACCGTCGGCGGCGCGTCCGCCGGCACGACGAGGTCGCCGCGGGAGACGTCGAGGTCGTCGGCGAGCCGCAGCGCCCCGGACTGCGGGGCGCCGATCCGTTCGGCGGGTGCGCCCAGCAGGTCGATGCCGGTGACGGTGGTGGTCCGTCCGGACGGCAGCACGGTCACCCGGTCCCCGGTCCGCAGCTCCCCGACGGCGAGCTGACCGGCGTACAGGCGCAGGTCGCCGGAGCGGATGACGTACTGCACGGGGAACCGGGCGGGTGCCCCGGCCGCCTCCCCGGCGACCGGCACCTGTTCGAGGTGGGTGAGGACGGTGGGGCCGCCGTACCAGTCCATCCGGGTGGAGGGTTCGACGACGTTGTCCCCGGCGAGGGCGGAGATCGGGATCGCGGTGACCTGGGGGATGCCGAGACCGGCGGCGAGGCGGCCGAACTCGGCGGCGATCTCGGCGAAGACGGACTCCTCGTACCCGGCGAGGTCCATCTTGTTCACGGCCAGCACCACGTGCGGCACCCGCAGCAGCGCGGCCACCGCGGCGTGCCGCCGGGTCTGCTCCAGCACGCCCTTGCGTGCGTCGACGAGGATCACCGTCAGTTCGGCGGTGGAGGCGCCGGTCACCATGTTGCGGGTGTACTGCACATGGCCGGGGGTGTCGGCGAGGATGAAGCGTCTGCGCGGGGTGGCGAAGTAGCGGTAGGCGACGTCGATGGTGATGCCCTGTTCCCGTTCGGCGCGCAGGCCGTCGGTGAGCAGGGCCAGGTCGGGGGTGCCCTGCCGGGACACGGACTCCAGCTGGTCGGCGAGGACCGACTTGGAGTCGTGCAGCAGCCGTCCCACGAGGGTGGACTTGCCGTCGTCGACGGAGCCCGCGGTGGCCCAGCGCAGCAGGTCCGGCCCGGCCTCCGGGCCGGCTCCGGACGGGGCACGGTCCTGGGCGGGGTCCTGGGTGAGGTGGGGCATGGGAGTCGGGTGTCCCTCCTGTACGGCGGCCGGGGACCCGGTGGTCAGCCGGGACCTGGCCTCCTGGAAGATGCCGCGCATCATGAGGGCGGCGGTGGCATGCGGGGGGTGGCCGTGGGCCGACACGTCTGCCGTCATGTCAGAAGTACCCCTCGCGTTTGCGGTCCTCCATGGCGGCCTCGGAGAGCCGGTCGTCGGCGCGGGTGGCGCCGCGCTCGGTGAGCCGGGAGGCGGTGATCTCGGCGATCACCTCGTCGACGCGGGCCGCCTCGGAGAGCACGGCTCCGGTGCAGGACATATCGCCGACGGTGCGGTAGCGGACCCGGCGCCTCTCGACCGGCTCGCCGTCGCGCGGGCCGCCCCACTCGCCGGGGGCGAGCCACATCCCGGAGCGCAGGAACACCTCACGCTCGTGTGCGAAGTAGATGGCGGGCAGCTCGATCCGCTCCCGGGCGATGTACTGCCACACGTCCAGTTCGGTCCAGTTGGAGAGCGGGAAGACCCGCACGTGCTCGCCGGGCAGGTGGCGGCCGTTGTACAGCTGCCACAGCTCGGGCCGCTGGCGGCGCGGGTCCCAGGTGCCGAACTCGTCGCGCAGCGAGAACACCCGTTCCTTGGCGCGGGCCTTCTCCTCGTCGCGCCGCCCGCCGCCGAACACCGCGTCGAAGCCGCCGCCGGTGATGGCGTCCAGCAGGGGCAGGGTCTGGAGCGGGTTGCGGGTGCCGTCGGGGCGTTCGCGCAGGACGCCGCGGTCGATGTAGTCCTGCACGGAGGCGATGTGCAGCCGCAGGCCGTGCCGGGCGACGACGCGGTCGCGGTAGGCCAGCACCTCGGGGAAGTTGTGCCCGGTGTCCACGTGGAGCAGCGCGAACGGCAGGGGTGCCGGGGCGAACGCCTTCAGCGCGAGGTGCAGCATGACCACGGAGTCCTTGCCGCCGGAGAACAGCAGCACCGGTCTCTCGAACTCCCCGGCCACTTCGCGGAGGATGTGCACCGCTTCCGACTCGAGGACGTCGGTGTGGGTGAGGGAGCCGGTCGCGGCGGTCACGGCGGCCCCCGTCACAGCAGCCCCCGTCACAGCAGCCCCCGTTCGGCCATCAGCGTGTGCAGGGTGTCCACCGACTCGGCGACGGACTCGAGCTGGGTCTCCACCCGGGCGTCCGGCGCCTGCGGCGGCTCGTAGGGGTCGTCGACGCCGGTCAGGCCGGACAGCCGCCCGGCGCGGGCCTGCGCGTACAGGCCCTTCACATCGCGGACGGCGCACACCTGGAGCGGGGTGGCGACATGCACCTCCAGGTACGGGGTGCCGCTCGCCTCGTGCCGTTTGCGCACCGCCTCGCGGCTGTCGGCGTACGGCGCGATCACCGGGACGAGGACGAGGATGCCGTTGCGGGCCAGCACCTCCGCGACCAGCCCGATGCGCTGCACGTTGGTGTCCCGGTCCTCGCGGGTGAAGCCGAGGCCGGCGCTGAGGAAGGTGCGGATCTCGTCGCCGTCCAGCACCTCCACCCGGTGTCCTTCGCGGGTGAGCCGGCTGGCCAGCGCCTGCGCCAGGGTGGTCTTGCCGGAGCTGGGCAGCCCGGTCAGCCAGACCGTGGCGCCGGGGGTGGGCGGGGTCCTCATGCGCCGCTCCTCATGGTCGAGACCGGCGAGACCGACGCGACCGGCGAGGCGGTCGAGGCCGTCGTACCGGCGCCGGGCACCACACCGTGCGCGGCGAGCACCGAGAACCCGGGGGCGCACGCCCGGTCCAGTTCCTCGCGCTCGGCGTCGGGCAGGTCGCGCCAGGTGGAGGCGGGCGTGCCCACCTTGGCCGCGCAGCGGTCCGCCCAGTCCTCGTCGACGAAGCCGGGGCCGAGGAAGTCGGCGATCCGGCGCAGCGACTCGCCGGGGGCGGCGAGCAGGTCCTCGTACCAGACGTGCAGCACGTTCTGCGGGGGCAGCGCGGCCATCGCCGCCATGCCGCGCTGCATCTCGTCGGACCAGTAGGTGCCGAACAGCGAGGTGGGGATGCGGTAGTCGCGTACCGCCTCGGCGTCGAAACGTTCCGGCAGGAAGGGGACCAGCTCCTCCGGCACGGCGCGCAGGTCCCGCTCGGCGGGGCCGGCCGGCGGCTCGGCGTACGGGTCGTGGCCCAGGGTGAGATGCAGGGCCATCACCACCGCCGCCATCCGGAAGCCGTTGTGGCGGCTCATCGACAGCGCGGTGTCCCGGCCGTCGCGCACGATGTGCAGATAGCGGGCGTCGGGGAAGTGCTCGCGGAGCTGCCCGGCGAGGATCAGCGAGCCGCCGCTGCGCTCGGCCCACAGGGTCTTGCCGAAGCGGGCGCACAGCCAGGAGAACAGCCGCAGGTAGTGCTCGCCGATCCCCGCCTCCGGGAACCCGGCGACGGCCTCGGCCAGTTCGTCGTACAGCTCGTCGGGGGCCTCGGTCAGATGCGGCAGGGTGGTCAGCAGGACGGCCGGGATGCCGGTGCCGGCCTGGAAGCGGGTGGCCGGCGACGGGCGGTAGAGGACTTCCTTGGGAGCCAGCCCGTGAGCGGTCAGCAGCCGGTTGACGGTGTTGCGGGAGGAGAGGATCTCCCAGAACTCCCCGGCGGTGACCGGGCCTTCGGGGAAGACCCGGGCGGTGAGCCGGTACATGTCGGTGAGGTGGTTGAAGAGCTCGGACAGGCTGAGCACCTGCGGGTGCTCGCGCAGCAGTTCGGAGACGAGGGTGGAGCCGCAGCGTCCGGTGCCGGTGACGAAGACCTGTCCCGGCCGGGTCGGGGTGGGCATGGCGCAGCTGTTCCTTCCGTGCGTCCGTCGGTGGGCGTCGAGGCGTTGCCGGGTCAGGAGGAACGGCGCAACAGGGCCGCGTACAGGGTCAGGCCGGGGCCGAAGGCCATGGCGACCACGGGCCCGTCGGTGCGGGGCAGGCGCTGGAGCACCATCAGAACGGTGGGGGAGGAGCAGTTGCCCGCCTCGTCGAGGACGCCGTACGAGGCGTCCAGGGCGCCGGCCGGCAGGTTCAGCCGCTCGCCGACGACCTCCAGGATGCGCTTGCCGCCGGGGTGCACGGCCCAGCCGGTGACCTCCTCGGGGGTGAGCCCGTGCGGGGCGAGCAGCTGGTCGCGGACCACCTCGCCGACGTACTGCCCGAGCACGTCGGGCACCTTGGGCGACAGGCCCATCTTGAAGCCGAGGTCGGTGATCTGCCAGCTCATGTGGTCGGCGGTGCTGTGGTCGGTGACCGCGACGACGTCGATCACCTCGTAGCCGCTGCCCGCGTCGGGTTCCAGGACGACCGCGGCGGCGGCGTCCGCGAACAGCGCGTGCGCCACGATCTGCTCGATGTCCTTGGTGGGCGGCTGGACGTGCAGCGAGGTGAGTTCGAGGCAGAGCAGCACGGCCGGCCTGCCGCGGGAGGCGACGAAGTCGGAGACCGCGCCCAGCGAGGGCACGGCGGCGTAGCAGCCCATGTGGCCGATGAACAGCCGCTGGACCCTGCTGCTCATGCCGAGTTCGTCGGCGAGCCGTAAGTCCAGGCCGGGCGTGGTGTAGCCGGTACAGGACGCCACCGCCAGCAGGCCGACGTCTCCCGGGGCGAGGCCGGCGGTCTCCAGGGCCTGGGTGACGGTGCGCTTGCCGAGCGGGACGGCCTCCTCGATGTAGCGGGCCATCCGCTGCCCGGTGCTCCAGCGGGACACTTCCTTCTCGGCGCGCGGGTCGACGGCCGTGGAGCGGGCGCTGATTCCGGAATTCTGGAATATCCGGCGAGCCAGCGGAAAGCCTTCGTAGTGCTCGTGGAAAAAGTCCTGCCAGAGGTCGTCCTGGCTGCTCCGGGTGCCCGGGAAAGAATGCGACGAGCCGGTGATGACGGGCCGGGCGGCGGCGCGCAGGCCGTGCGGGGCAGGGGCGAGTTTTTCTTCGATGTGCATGCGTGATCCCTTTTCTTCGGGCATGTGAAATGGCCGCGTGAGTAGGAGGGGGATTCGTGCATGAAGGCGCGAGAAGGCGCCTGGAAACCCGGCGCCGCGCGACTCTGCGCAGGTCAGACCGGGTAGTCGAGGTTTCGTGCCCTCAGTCAAACACAGGTTCTCCGGTGGAATCAAATATTCCGGAGGTAATTTCCATAACGGAAACAACGGGCGGCCGAAAAATGACGGCCCGCTTTCCAGGGAACCCGGAAAGCAGGCCTGATTTCATTGTTTGCAATTCAGCCAGAGGCGTCCTGATTTCAATCCGAAGTGACGTGGCTCACGGAAACTTCGTGGGGCGTTCCGCTTTTCTCCGCGGGTGGTTCGCGGTCCAGTCGCGCGCCCTCGATGTCCAGGTCCGGCAGCACTCGGTCAAGGCCGCGCGGCAGCCACCAGGCGCCGCGCCCCACCATGGCCAGCACCGCCGGCACCAGCGTCATCCGGACCACGAACGCGTCCACCAGCACCCCGAAGGCCAGGGAGAACGCGATCGGTTTGACGATGGCGTCCTCCGTCGTGACGAAGCTCGCGAAGACGAAGAACATGATCAGCGCCGCCGCCGTCACCACCCGCGAGGCATGACCCGCCCCGTCGACCACGGCGTCCCGGGCCCGCCGGGTGCGCACCCATTCCTCGCGCATGCTCGACACCAGGAACACCTCGTAGTCCATGGCCAGCCCGAAGAGCACCGCCATCAGCACGATCGGCAGGAAACTGACGACCGGCCCGGTCCGCGCCACACCCAGCGCGTCGGCGAGCCAGCCCCACTGGAACACCGCCACCACCGCGCCGAACGACGCCCCGACCGACAGCAGGAAGCCGACGGTCGCCTTCAACGGCACGACGAGGGAACGGAAGACCAGCAGCAGCAGGATCAGGCAGAGCCCGACGACCACCGCCGCGAACGGCAGCAGCGACGCGCTCAGCCGGTCCGAGACGTCGATGCCGATGGCCGTCGTCCCGGTCACGGACACCTGGGCGCCCGTCTCCCGCTCGATCGCGCCGGCGTCCGCGCGGATCGCGTCGACCAGTTCCTGCGTGGCCTCGTCCTGCGGGCCGCCGCCGGGGACCACGGAGATCACCGCGCGCCCCGATTCCGGCGCGTACTGCGGCTGCCCGATCTTCACCACACCGGGCAGCTCCTTCAGCCGCGCGGCCACCGCGCCCGCCTGCCGCTGCCCGTCCGGCCCGGCGGCGCCCGCCTCGGCGAGCACCAGCAGCGGCCCGTTGAAGCCCGGGCCGAACGCCTCGCCGACCGTGTCGTACGTCTCCCGCTGCGGGGTGCCGTGGGCGGCGGTGCCGTTGTCGGGCAGCGCCAGGCGCAGCTCGGCGGCGGGCACGGCCACGGTCACCAGGGCGGCGACCGCGGCGAGGACGACCAGCAGGGGCCGCCGGGTGACCAGCCCGGCCCAGCGGCGCCCCATGACGGCCGGCGGCCGCTCACCCTCCGGGGTGCCGGCGGCTTCACCGGTGGCCGCCGCCCGGCGGGCCGCGCGCGAGCCCGGGCGCGGGGCGAGCCGGCCGCCCGCGAAGCCGAACAGCGCGGGCAGCAGGGTGACCGCGACCAGGACGGCGATCAGCACCGTCACCGCCGCGCTGAGGCCCATCACCGTCAGGAAGGGGATGCGTACGACGGCCAGCCCGACCAGCGCGATGATCACCGTCGTGCCGGCGAACACCACCGCGCTGCCCGCCGTGCCGACCGCCCGCCCCGCCGACTCGCGCGGGTCCATGCCCTGGGCGAGCTGGGTGCGGTGCCGGGACAGCACGAAGAGGGCGTAGTCGATGCCGACCGCGAGTCCGAGCATCAGCGCGAGGCTCAGCGCGGTGGAGGACACGGTCACCGCCGAGGAGACCGCCAGCAGCCCCACCAGCCCGGTGCCGATCCCGACGAACGCGGTGAGCAGCGGCATCCCGGCGGCGAGCAGCGAGCCGAAGGTGAGGGCGAGCACGGCCAGCGCGACGACGACCCCGAGCAGTTCGAGGACGCTCGGGGTGAGGACGCCGTTGCCGTACGCCTGCCCGCCGACGGACACCGTGAGGCCCGCCTCCTCGGCGGTCCTCGCGGTGTCCTCCAGCGCGTCGAGGGTGCCGTCGTCGAGGTCGGAGCGGGTCACGTCGTAGTTGACCTGGGCCAGTGCGGTACGGCCGTCCGGGGTGACCGTGCCGGCCTTGTCGGGCGGGATCACGGCGGCCACCTGCGGGGCGTCCTGGGCGGCGGCCAGGGTGCGCCG
>NZ_MUND01000276.1 GCF_002154375.1 Streptomyces glaucescens
GGGACGGCGTGCAGGCGGCGTTCTGGGAGGATCCGCGGGTTCTGACGATCTCGCTGCACGAGCATCCTCGGACGTTGTTCCCGCAGACCGGGTGGCCGGAGGAGACCGGGGGCGGGGCGGGTGAGGGGTCCGCGGTGAATGTGGCCCTGCCGGCCGGGACCGGGGACGCCGGGTGGCTGCGGGCGTTCCACGCGGTGGTGCCGGAGCTGATCGCGGACTTCCGGCCGCAGGTGCTGGTGACTCAGCACGGGGCCGATACGCACTTCGAGGATCCGCTGGCGCACCTGGCGGTGTCGCTGGACGCGCAGCGGGCGGTGCAGATGGCGTGCCACTCGCTGGCGCACGAGTACGCCGACGGGCGGTGGGTGGCGCTGGGCGGGGGCGGGTACGCCGTGACGGACGTGGTGCCGCGGTCGTGGGCGCATCTCGTGGGGATCGCGGCGGGGCGGCAGATCGCGCCGGAGACGGTGATTCCGGAGAGCTGGCGGCAGGAGGTGTTCGCGCGGACCCGGGAACTGGGGCCGGGGCGGATGACCGATGGGCGGTGGCCGGTGGTCTTCCGGGAGTGGGAGGCCGGGTACGACCCCGCGGATCGGCTGGATCAGGCCGTGCTGGCGGCGCGGCGGGCGGTGTTCCCGCTGCGGGGGTTGTTGGCGTAGGGCTGCTGCCGTCCGGCTGTTGCGGGACAGGAGGTTGATGACGCCTGAACCGCTCCCCGCTTCGTCCTGACGACGGTGCTGGAAGATCGCGGGGCTGCGGGAGGTTGTCCCCAGGTATGCAGATCAGCGAAGCCTCCCGAGTGAGCGGTGTGAGTGCGCGATCGTTGCGGCACTACGAGGACGAGGGGCTGATCGTCCCCGGCCGCTGCAGCAATGGGTTCCGCGACTACTGCCAGTCCACGATCGACCGGGTACTCGTCATCCGCTCGCTGCTGGAGTCCGGGCTGCCCTTGCGGCTGATCCGGGAGGTTCTGCCCCGTCCGAACGGTGAACCTGATGCCGGTGCGGACGTGGTGTGCGCACAGTTCCTGCACGAAGTGCAGAGCTATCGCGATCGGCTGGCCGCACGCATCGCCATTCTCAGCGATCAGCGGGCGGCGCTCGACGCCTACCTCCAGCAGGCCCGCCGCACTGATCCCTGACAGCTGCTTGACCTTGACGCAAGTGTCAGGCTCCTACGTTCGCCGCATGGAGAGCAACGAGCAGCGGACCGTACGAGCACTGGTCCAGCTTTCGCACCGGGGACCGCAGGATCTGACCCTCACGACCGATCGGCGCCGCCCCGTCCCAGGGCCCGGTGAGTACCTGATCCGCGTCGCAGCCGCCGGGATCAACTTCGCGGACGTCATGCAGGCCCATGGCACGTACGCAGGCGGTCCACAGGCGCCCTACGTGGCGGGCTTCGAAGCCGCCGGCGAGATCGTGGGTGTCGGTCCGGACGTCGAGAGCCCGCTGCGGCTCGGCACCCACGTCGTCGGAGCCGGCCCCGGGGCCTTCGCGCAGTACATGACCATGCCGGCCGCGGGTGTCCTTCCGGTGCCGTCCGGCTGGAGCGACGCCGAAGCGCTCGGTCTGGTGTTGAACTGGGCCACCGCCTTGGCGGCGCTGCAGCCGTTGGGCGAGGTCAAGGCCGGTGAGGTGGTGCTCGTCCATGCCGCGGCCGGCGGCGTGGGGCAGGCCGCTGTCCGTCTCGCCCGTCACTACGGCGCGCGCGTGATCGCCACGGCGTCACCGGCCAAGCATGCCACCGTCAAGGCGCTCGGCGCCGACGAGGTCCTGAACAGTCGGCACCCCGGACTGGCCGCGGAGATCACCCGTCTGACCGGCGGGGTCGACCTGGTCCTGGAATCGGTGGGGCAGGCCACCTTCGAGACGAGCCTGGCGGTCACCAAACCCTTCACCGGACGCGTCGTCGTGTTCGGCGCCGCCTCCGGCGATGCCACCGTGACCACGCACGACCTGGTCTTCACCCACCAGGTCCAGATCAAGGGCCTGCACATCCGTGCGCTGGCCACCGAGGCGCCCTCCCTCTACCAGTCGCTGCTCACCGAGATCGAGGCGCTCATCGCCCACGGCGTCTACCCGCCCGGCACCCCGCAGGTTCACCCGCTGGCCGAAGGGCCGGAGGTGCTGCGGCAACTCGAGGCCGGCCAGACCCGCGGCAAGCACGCTCTCGACCCCTGGCGCTAGGTCGTGTCCGCAA
>NZ_MUND01000277.1 GCF_002154375.1 Streptomyces glaucescens
ATGCCGTTCTCGTAGGCGCGGCAGGCCGCCCAGAAAAGACGGGTGTTGCGCTGCCCCTCGTGCGCGGCCAGCACGAACTGGATCAGGCCGTCTCCCTGGCCCTGGTGTTCTCCGGGTGAGGTGGACGACCGCGCGGTGGTGCGCGGGGACGGCAGCAGCAGCCGCAGCAGGGCCGGCGGGCACGGGGCCGGAGGGAGGTGCGCGGTGCCGGGTGCCGTGCCGTACACCCCGTGCTCGGTGCGGGAGCCGGGGCCGACGAGATAACCGCCGGCGCCCCGGACGTCGATGCCCGGGGCGAGGCGGCCGGCCGAGTTGGGGACGGCGACGTCCGGTGGCCCGGTCAGCCAGAGGTGACGGCCGCCGCTCGGGGTCGTGACGACGACCGTCGCGGGGATCGTGAACAGGTGCCGCAGGGCGAGTTCCCGCAGCGCCGCCGAGGCGTCCGTGCCCGACTTGGTGTCCAGGTCGATGCCGATCAGGTGGTGCGGGGGCAGTCCGCAGGCGATGCCGTAGCCGGTGGCCCAGGGGGCGGCGGCGAAGAGCGCGCGGATGCGTTCGGGGTCGGTCGAGGCGTCGTGGACACCGTGGCCGAAGCGGCCGCACTCGCCGTGGCAGGGGAGGGGCACGGGGTCGAGACGGTGCGGGGAGCGCAGGGCCGGGAGTTTCGTCCGGGACAGGGGGATGACGGCCAGTCCGTGTTCGGCGGCGGACAGGGCGTGGGCGAGGGCCAGCGTCGTGGCCCGCCGGTCGATGGTGGCCATACTTCTATGTTCGTACGTCTGTTCGAAAATGGGAAGGGGTGGTGAGGTGTGACACGCCGAGGCGAGCAGGTCGGCCGAGACGCGCCGAAACGCTTCAGCCCGTCGCCATCGCGTTCACGTCCGCCCCGCTCGTCCGCCCCGCTCGTCCACCTCAGGCGTCCGCCGCGCGTCGGCCGTCGACCGTCGGTAGCCGTACGTCGGCCGTAAGTCCGCGATACGCCCTCCGGCCGGAGCCCCCCAGGGGAAATCCCCCAGGCTCCCTCCTCTCCTCGTCCGCCTTCAGGAGGTGCAGTCGCTGTCGCCTCTACAACCTGAGGGGGACTCCCCTTCGGGACCTGCGGGCGATGAGGACGGCAGGGTGGCGAACCTAGCGTTGAGCCATGACCACACTCGTCTGCACCGGCGCCTCGGACGCCGCCACGTTGGCCACGCCGGCCACGCGGACGCTGCCGTACGCCACGTATCCGTCCTTCTCGTCGTACGTGCGGGCCCGTCAGCCGGTGCTGCTGCGCACCGCCCGGTCGCTGACCGCGAACCCGTGCGACGCCGAGGACCTGCTGCAGACCGCGCTGACCAAGACCTACGTCGCGTGGGACCGGATCGAGGACCATCGCGCGCTCGACGGCTATGTGCGCCGCGCCCTGCTGAACACCCGCACCTCGCAGTGGCGCAAGCGCAAGGTCGACGAGTTCACCTGCGACGAGCTGCCCGAGCCGGAGCCGGTGCCCGGCGGGAACGACCCGGCGGAGCGGCAGGCGCTGCACGACGCGATGTGGCGGGCGATCATGCGCCTGCCCGCCCGGCAGCGGGCGATGGTCGTCCTGCGGTACTACGAGGACCTGAGCGAGGCGCAGACCGCCGAGGTGCTCGGCGTCTCGGTCGGCACGGTGAAGTCGGCGGTCTCCCGGGCACTGGGGAAGCTGCGCGAGGACCCGGAGCTCGAGCCGGTCCGATAGCAGTGCGCCCGTTCCACCGCAAGGTGACAAGTTCGTCGAGATCGGTGGTCTTCACCTAGTGACATACCGAGCGGTATGCGGCCAGAATCAGCGCATCTCTTACCGCCGCGTAGGCAATGTCGCCCCCGGGAGGACGCCGTGCTGAGCACCATGCAGGACGTACCGCTGCTGATCTCCAGGATCCTGGCCCACGGGTCCACGATCCACGGATCGTCGCAGGTGATCACCTGGACCGGTGAGGGAGAGCCGCAGCGCCGCTCCTACGCCGAGATCGGCGCCCGCGCCGCGCAGCTGGCGCACGCCCTGCGCGAGGACCTCGGCGTCGCCGGCGACGACCGCGTGGCCACGTTGATGTGGAACAACGCCGAGCACGTCGAGGCCTATTTCGCGATCCCCTCCATGGGCGCGGTCCTGCACACCCTCAATCTCCGGCTGCCCCCGGAGCAGCTGGCCTGGATCGTCAACCACGCCGCCGACCGGGTGATCATCGCCAACGGATCCCTGCTGCCGCTGCTCGCCCCGCTGCTGCCGCATCTGAGGACCGTCGAGCACGTCGTGGTCACCGGCCCCGGGGACCGCGGCCTCCTCGCCGGGGCGTCCGTGCCGGTCCACGAGTACGAGGACCTGATCGCGGGCAAGCCGACCACATACGACTGGCCCGAGCTGGACGAGCGCCAGGCCGCCGCCATGTGCTACACCTCCGGCACCACCGGCGACCCCAAGGGCGTGGTCTACAGCCACCGCTCGGTCTACCTGCACTCCATGCAGGTCAACATGGCCCAGTCGATGGGCCTGACCGACCAGGACACCTCCCTGGTGGTCGTGCCGCAGTTCCACGTGAACGCCTGGGGGCTCCCGCACGCCACCTTCATGACCGGCGTCAACCTGCTCATGCCGGACCGGTTCCTGCAGCCCGCCCCGCTCGCCGAGATGATCGAGAGCGAGAAGCCGACCCACGCCGCCGCCGTGCCCACCATCTGGCAGGGCCTGCTCGCCGAGCTGACCGCGAAGCCGCGCGACGTCTCCTCGCTCACCCAGGTCACCATCGGCGGCTCCGCCTGTCCACCCTCCCTCATGGAGGCCTTCGACAAGCTCGGCATGCGGGTCTGCCACGCCTGGGGCATGACCGAGACCTCGCCGCTCGGCACGGTCGCCCGCCCGCCGGCCCACGCGGTCGGCACGGAGGAGGAGTTCGGCTACCGGCTCACCCAGGGCCGCTTCCCGGCGAGCGTCGAGGCCCGCCTCACCGGCCCCGGCGGCGAGCGCATCCCGTGGGACGGGCAGTCCGCGGGCGAGCTGGAGGTCCGCGGCCCGTGGATCGCCGGCGCCTACTACAACGGCCCGGACGCCGAGCCGCTGCGCC
>NZ_MUND01000278.1 GCF_002154375.1 Streptomyces glaucescens
CAAAGAGACACGCGCTAACCGCTGCCGACGCCCACCGGATCATCCACATCTGCGAGCGCCAGGGCGTGCCCACCGCGGCCCGACCTCGCCTGCCAGGGCGGCGGCCCCTGGCTGACCACGGGCATCAAACGCAGGCCGCTCCACGCCCACCATGAAGAACCTCAACCGGGCCTTGGCCGTGGCACGGTGGTCGAACGCGGCGTCACCCGCCTGTAGTCCTGGCGGATCTTCCGTAGATCCCGGTGCAGCGCGAACGGCATGACGTCAATCGCCAGGGCCGTCCTCACCGGAGCGGCAACGCTGAAGCAGCTCAGTGAGATTTCGTGCCTTCAGCAGCCGTTGCGTGCACATCCCGCGTGCCCTCGCGCGCCCCTGGGTGCCTCCGCACCCCCTGCCCCGCGTCTCGAAGTTGACGTTCACTGGAGGGCGGGTGTGGCATATGGGTGATCACAGTTGGGCCGTCGACCTTGAGGAAGGGCTCGACCGGTGCACCCAGCCGCTGGTGACGGGCACGCGCAGCAAGGGCCTGAACGACGCTCGCAGTACTGCTTTCACAGCGGCAGTGTTATGCCCAGCTCCTGCATTGCTTTGGACGGCGGGCCGCCTTCGGAGCGTTCGGTCTTGTAGCCCTTCACTCGCGGCTCAAGGGTGCGGGGGTCGATGGCCTCGGCGGGCGCGCTCTTGGCGTACAGGCCGTCGGGCTCGCTGTCGCGGTCGTGAGGCAGGAGCCAGAAGACGCGGCAGCGGAAGGTCCCCGAGGCACGGGAGGGCTTGGCGGTGGGGCCGAGGAGGGCGTAGCCGACCATGCGGCCGTCGCGGTGGTAGGCCGGTTTGCCTTTGCGGGTGGGCAGCCGGTCCAGGCTCTGGCGGACGTAGTCGAGAGTGTCGATGTCCTCCAGCCACACGATCTCGGTTTCGTGGCTGATCTCGTCCGCGCTGATCAGGGAACTCATGCGGTGGCGTCCCTCTCGTCGTCGGTGAGCAGTCCGATGCCCGGGTAGTGCTTGCGCTGGTTGGACAGGATCATTTCTTTGGGCGAGGCGAGCCCGACCAGTTCGCGTGTGCGGGCAGCGAATGCCCGGGACGACATGGCCGGCGCTCCTTCATTGTGGCACCAGGCTTTGTAGGCGGCGTAGAGGGCGGTCTGCTCGGCGCGCAGGTCGGGGCCGAGGGTGCAGCACTCTTCGTAGAAGCGGCCGGTGTGGTCTTCTGTTTCGGCGTAGGCGGTGGTGGCGATGCGGACGCGTTCGGGGCCGGTGAGGTCGCGCTCGCCGGCGAGGTATCGGCGGGCGCCGTCGATCAGCCAGTTCAGGATGCCGGGGCCTTCCTCCATGACAAGGATGTCGGCCAGGTTGTCGATCTTGCGGTGGTCGGGGACGACGCGTTCGAAGGGGATCAGGCGCATGCGGCGCCAGAACGCGAAGCCGCCGGTTCCGACTTCGGGGCGGTGATTGCCGAGGAGCCACAGTTTGTGGGTGGGTTCGAAGCTGAAGAAGTCCTGCCTCATGCGGCGGGCTTTGATC